>JBPYEW010000100.1:0-11142 GCA_051984555.1 Terriglobales bacterium
TTGCGCTGCTCTGGACTGGAAGGTGCGCTTCCGGTTCCAACCCATCGAAAACGCCTCCGATCGCTTGAAACGGCTTATCAGCTTCGGCGGCTATCTCGGCCGCGTGTTCCTGAATGAATGCAGCTACCTCTTCATCGATGACGTCTTCCGGTCCAGGGCTCGTTTCGGCCGAGGTGTCCACGGCTAAGATCTCGGCTGTCTCCTCCGCCTTTCCACCTTCCGGCGATTCGGACTCGTCGGCAATCGGAGCAGACTCTTCCACAATAGAACCAGCAGACTGATCGATTCCGTGGTGTGGATTAGACGCGAGGGCATTGGTTATTGCTGACGACTTCTGCACTCGCGGACTGTTGGCCATCGCCTCCACCACCTCTCGGGAACCAGTGGAGGCCAGCCGCAACAGGGCGTCTTCTTTGACCGACGGATTCTCCAAGAGCGCGGGTAGGAGGCGAGGTCTGAGATTGTCCGGAGAGACTAGATAATCAAGCACCTCTTCCGGAGTATCGGGATTGAAGGCTACAGCCAGCGCAGACTTTTCGTCCCAACCTGCGAGAGTAAATCGTGCCAGTTGACCGTGCACTTTGTTATGAACTGCAAGGTGCACAAGAATCTCGATCATCTCATCGGCTGGGAGCGCCAACGCTCCCTTCGCCGCCGACTGGACCAGCGTTGCGGGAACCGCTGAACCCCGAATCAGATCGATCATGCGCGGCATAAAATCGAGACTACTCCTAACGATGACTGCCGACTGACAGCCTGGGAATCGCTATGACGATTGCTTTTCTCCGCGCCGCATCCGCAGATACGCTCCGATGAACGGCTGCAGATCGCCATCGATAACTCGATCTACATCACCGACCTCGACCTTGGTGCGATGATCTTTCACCATGCGGTAAGGCTGGAGAACATACGAACGAATTTGAGAGCCGAAGTCGATATCTAGTTTCGAGTCTTCAATCTTCTTCGTCTCTGCGCGCTTTTTTTCCAACTCAGCCTCATAAAGCTTAGAGCGCAACATGCTCATGGCACGTTCACGATTCTTATGTTGTGACCGCTCGTTCTGGCAGCTCACGACAATGCCGCTGGGCATGTGGGTGATCCGCACAGCCGAGTCGGTGGTATTCACGTGCTGCCCACCCTTACCGCTGGAGCGGTAAGTATCGACACGCAGGTCCTCCGGCTTTATCTCGACTTCAATGCTTTCGTCGATTTCTGGCGAAACGAAGACGCTCGCAAAGGAGGTGTGGCGACGTTTCGCTTGATCGAAGGGAGAAATTCTTACAAGCCGATGAACGCCGATTTCACTCGTCAGCAAACCATAGGCATAATCACCGGACACGCTGAACGTTGCCGATTTCAGGCCCGCTTCTTCCCCCGGTTGATAGTCATTCAGGACGGCCTGAAAGCCCTGGCGCTCCGCCCAGCGCAGATACATGCGCAGCAGCATGTCGCCCCAGTCCTGCGATTCGGTACCTCCAGCTCCCGGATGGATGGTTACGATCGCATTGCGCGCATCGTTGTCACCGGATAAGAGTGTCTCTGTCTCAAGCTGATCGACAAGTCGTCGCAGGGCGTCGATCTCCCCCCGCAACTCGCTCTCGACCTGCTCGCCTTCCCGGTGAAGATCGAAGTAGGTTCTAATGTCCTGTTCGCGCCGCACCAGTTCAGCCTCGGTGGCCAGCATGGTTTCGAGGCGCTTGCGTTCGCGCATGACGGTCTGGGATTTTGCGGGATTCGACCAGAGATTCGGGTCGGCTACCTGCTTTTCGACTTCCGTTAATTGCTGACGCAGTTTGCCCGCGTCAAAGATACTCCCGCAGGTCGCGGACTTTGTCTTTCAGCGCGGAATATTCCTGTTCCAATTCCTCGACCATTACGAATGCCCTGCTTTATTGCGGATTGAGAAGCGCGTAACCAGCGCCCCTGCTGAAATTATCGCACACAGGAATGCGAACCAGTCGCCATGGCAAGTGTAGAACGTGGTTACATCCGTCAGCGAATACGCGACCGGCAAAGCGGTTCGTGTCTTGCGCGGCAACTGCGCCACCATTCGTCCCAACGGATCGATGGAAGCCGTGAGGCCGGTATTGGTATCCAGCAGCAGCCAGCGATCGTTCTCAATCGCGCGCATACGGGACTGGGCCAAATGCTGGGCATAGGCACCGCTGTCTCCGTACCAACCATCGTTCGAAATGTTGACCAAGACCTGCGCGCCGTTACCCGCAAACTGACGAACTTCATCGGGAAAGATCGATTCGTAACAGATGAACGCGCCGAGCTTCTGATCACCGGCCTTTAGAGGGTCTCGGGAGGTGCCACGCCCGAAATCTCCAACTTCTTTCGTCAGACCTCCTGCAAATCCGAATATGTGCTTGAAAGGAAGGTACTCGCCAAAGGGGACCAGGTGCACCTTGTCATAGCGAGAAACCCATTCTCCAGAGGGACTGACCAACGACGCCGAGTTGAAGACCTCCGATCTCTCCTGCGCGGAGGTGGCATTTCGAATCCCAATGTTGCCGGCCAGCATCCAGGTTCCAGTCTGCTGCGCGATTTTGCTAACGGCGTTGCGAAACAATGGATCGTTGCTGTAGAACGGCGCAGGCGACTCCGGCCACACGATCAGCTCGGGGTGCTTCAATTCGCCAGCGGCGGTCTCGCTAACGAAACTTAAGTCGTCGAGCGTCTGCTGGAAGTAATTGCGCGTCCAGTCGGAGTTGTCGAGAATAGGGATGTTCTGCTGGACGAGCACGGCGGCCCGATCTGCCGGCACCGGAGCTGGGTTGACCCATCGACCTGCCTGAAGTACCAGGGCCGCAGCCACGGCGGCGATCAACAGCGTCATTCGCTTCTCTCGACGCACCAGAAATGCCGCCGCGAATGCCGTGTTCACTAACATGACTTCGAATGACAGCCCATACACTCCCGCAATACTCGCGATGCGGGCGAGGGGAACGTTGTCGACCTGAACCACACCGAGCAAATCCCACGGAAAACCACTGATTCGCGTCCGCGCCAATTCTGTCGCGACCCACAAGAATGGCGCGGCTATGAGCGCAAGCCTGCTCACGCTCAGGCGCGCCGAAGCGATAAGAGCCAGTGTTCCCGTAAAAAATCCGTGATAAAGGCCGAGGTAAAGGCAGAACAGGATCAGCACGCCGGAAGCCGCCAGTGGGCTGAGACCGCCATAATGATGCATTGTGTCCCACACCCAATAGCACGTCCCTGCATACCAGATGATTCCGCTCAGATATCCGAGGACGAAACCTTGTGCAAAGTTCGCCGGAACCAGCTTCACACCTGGCGAGTCGAACAGTTGCAGGACGTCGGCATCTCGCGTGCGGAGGATAGCCACGAGCAGAGGAGCAAAAGAGATCCAGGAGAGCCAATACAGTCCGGGGAGCGGGAAGATGAGGACCTGCAGCACACCCGACGTGCCAGCGAGCAGCCATGCTGTCCGATGAATCTTGCGCACAAGGAAGGATAGCAAAGGACACGGAAGGCGGGTTATGGGCGTACAGCTTGTGTCGAGGCGGGTTGGGTCGTTAGAAGGTGATTCCGAACGAAATCGACGATCTCGCGAGTGACATAAGGCGGCGGGCTCACGGGGAATATGGGCTTGTCCTCTACCGGTCGGAGCGAAACACCACTCCAGGCCGGAGTCGTTGCAGATTGGTGGAGGATTACGACATCCGCGCGATCCATCATCTCCTGCGCCGAATTCTTGAAATCAGCAGTGGCGGGATCGAGCACTGTCAGGTACAGATCGGGCCGGAGAAATTTCAACACGCTGTTCGATTCGATAATGACGTTTGCCGCGTTCGCAATCTTTTTGCGGAGCATGGGCATCGCTTCGGCTAAACGTCCCTGTTGCGTGCGGACCCCCAAAGAGTGGTCAGCGCCGGCGATCAGAAATCGAGAACTGTCGGATTCGCCGGAGCGATCGGCTTCTTCGGTGATAGCCCAGGAATGATCCTCGGTCGCGCAGTCACACGGGGCGCCATCGGCAGAGCAGATTCCGTGGCCATACTGCGTAATCTTGGCCGCCGTCCAATGAAACTCCGGGAGAGCGGCAATCAGCCCAGCTACGACGCTGGTTTTGCCGACGCTTCGCGAATGACCTCCAACCACGACGATCGCCATAAGCTACTTCTTCGCCAGTCTCGCGAGTGCCGCCAGTTCCTTCAAATACTCGCGGATGGGGCGCGCCGGAGTACCCCAAAAAACGACGCCCTTGCCCCGGATGACCTTCTTCGTGGGCACGCCACACTGGGCGCCGAGGATCGCTCCAGATTCGATGCGAACGTGATCAGCTATACCAACCTGGCCCGCAACCACAACGCCTTCCTCTAAAACAGCGCTTCCTGAAATGCCCGTCTGCGCGGCAATGACGACGTCGGACCCGATCTGAACGTTATGGCCGACGTGAACAAGATTGTCGATTTTTGTGCCGCGTCCAATCCGCGTCAGATCAAGAGCACCCCGGTCAACGGTGGAATTCGCGCCGATTTCGACATCGTCTTCAATCTCAAGCCGCCCGATCTGCGGGAACTTTTCATATCGCCCAGTGCTCTCGTCACGTACATAGCCGAATCCGTCGCTACCCAGCACCGCTCCCGAGTGCACGATCACGCGGTGGCCGAGCCTCACTCCCGGATAGATGGTCACGTTGGGAGCGAGGTTGCAGTTCTCACCAACTATGACCCCGGCGCCGAGCACGCAACCCGCGCCAATTCGGGTGTTTGGACCAATCTGGACATCTCGTCCAATGACGGCGTGAGGGCCCACGGTAATCGCGGGCGTCAAGTTAGCGCTCGGATCCACGACGGCCGTGCTGTGAATTCCCCCGCTAACGTGATGGACATCGTTGAGTAACTCGGCCGCACGGGCGAAGATCAACCGCGGTTGCTTCGCTAAAAGCAGAGGCTTGGACGATTGGCTCGCAAACTCGCCTGCCACGATGGCACCGGCATTCGACCGATCAGCCTCCACGAGGTTTTTCTGGTCATCCACAAACACCAGGTCGGCCGATGTCGCCAAGCGAATGCTGGTGGCCCCAGACAACTGAACTCCACCATCGCCGACAACGCGACAACCAAGCAGGTCCGCGAGTTCCTGAAGTGATCGGCTCATGAACATGGTTGTATACATTCCCGCCCAGAAAAGAAAGGTCTGCCCGACAGCCGATTACAATATTGAGATGGAACGGCGGCTATTCTGGCTCCTGGTGCTGGCACTCGGGCTGATTGCGGACTTCCTGCTTCCCTTCTGGTGGGCCGTGGCAGCGACCCTCCCCATCTTTGTGGTGAGTTGGTGGATCGTGTATCGGAGCGACTGGTTCTAGTAGATAGAGGGCTGTCCCGGCGGCCGCGTCTTCCAGCGACGATGCACCCAAAGCCACTGATCTGGATAGCGCCTCACATTGGTCTCAATGACTTTTGTAAATAGCGCGGTGTTGGCCTCGATGTCGCGTTCCTCGTTGCCGCTACGAACCAATTGCAGTGCCGGCTCGAAATAGAGTTTGTACTTGCCGAGCGACTCATCCCAGGCCGTGAAGCCGGGCACGACGGCCGCGTCGGTTCGGAGCGCGATCCTGGCCAACCCGGTGGCGGTGCACGCCGGCACTCCGAAAAAATCGACAAAGATCCCCTGCGGGGGAGTCATGTTCGTGTCCATCAGGATGCCGACGGTTTCGCCAGCTTTCATCGCAGCCAGCAAACCGCGAACGAAATTATCCTTATCGGTGGCCTTATTTCCGTGCATGGTCCGCAGACTTTGGATCAGGCGATCGAGGTAGGGATTATCCATGCCGCGCATAACCACGCCCAGCGGATGGCCATATAGCGAGTGGGCGAAGGCCGAAAGTTCCCAGCCTCCGAGGTGCGCGGTCAGGTAAAGAACGCCCTTGCCGCGTTTCTGAGCAGTTTCGAAATTATCGAAACCCTCGTAGACAACGATTCTCTCGACGTTCTCCCGCGTATATCGGGGAAACATGCAGACTTCGGCGAGCTGCCTTCCCAAGGAGGTGAATTCGCCTCTTAGGATCTTTTTCCGTTCGGCCAATGACTTGTCGGGAAAAGCAATCTCGAGATTCCGCATCCCTACGCGGCGGAGCTTGGAATGAAGGAGATAAACGGTTTGCGCCAGCACAATGCCCACCGCGCGCGAAAGCGGCCGCGGTATAGCACCCAAGCTCCGAATTACCAGCCACGCGAGCGCGTACTCAATGCGGTGTCGCATTCCCGGGAAGCGTGACGGTAGCACTACGGAAATTTAAGTGTCAAACAGGGGCGCCAATTCGCTGTCGGCCTTTGGCGGTTCGCGGCCACGATTTCCTGCACTCCCGCGACTGGCAAGTAGCACCCAATCTCAGTTTCGAGTTTCTGTTTCAAGTGTCGGGTATTCGCGAACCGTTGCGCGGTCAGCAAGGACGAATGGCTATTTCGCTGCTTCCTGAGCCCACTTGGCCAGGGTTGTCAGGAAAGGATGGCCGGTATCGGGTGACGCGATCTCCCCGGTCAACGATGTGCGGAAGGGCACCATCCGTCCATAGAATTCCCGGGTGCTGTCTTTATCCTGGTGGATCCGTGCTCCGTCCAGGCTAAGTCCCGCGAATACTCCACGAGCCCGGGAATAGGTCAAAACCTGCGCGCGCAATTTCCAATCGGTATCGCCGGCCGCATGTCGCCCCACAGGTCCGGCTGCTACGGAAGCATCGGCTCCTAGCTGAAACTTACTCGAGAGCAGGTTGTCCATGCCTTCCTTGTTCATGATGAGCATTACCAAGTCGACTGCCTGCCCGCCGATCTGGAGTCCGAAGCTGCCGCCTTCGATACTGAAGAATGCCGGAGCGCTCCAGCTTTTGTCGTGACGACAGCTGGCCACCCCTCGGCCATAGCGGGCGGCCACGATAAAGCCGCCTTTGAGCATCGATGGCACTACAGCCACGCATTCGGCCGACCCCAGTACGTCCTCGGGGATGCCTTTGTCAGGAGTAGCCTGGATTTCATTCAGAACGTCGGCCGCCGATTGGACCCTCTGCACGGCTTTGTTGTCGGTATCAGCAGCAAAGCTGACGGCGGCGAGCGCGGCAACGGCACACACAACCAATGCTTTCTTCATCACCAGTTCCTGTGGAGAGATTTATGGATTTCAGAGTACCAGTATGTTCGACGCGGAACGAGGGGCTGTGGTTGTAGAGAGCATCTGCATTGATACTAAAGGGTTTGCTGGTCAGGAAATGCTGGGCAAATAAAATCGGGGCTGAAATCGGTGACCCTAATCTCCGATCCCAACCCCGTCTCCCAGGTTCTGTGGTAGGTGAAGCGAGTATGGTGCAGCCCACTGGAACCAACAAGATTACTGAGGTCATTGACCCCAGGTAACGCCGTCCCGGGCTACCAGACGTGGCAGGCGTTTTCCCGCACCATGGCCTGCCCCGGCTTGCAATGAAAGGCTTTCTGGAATTCCGGCATATTAGAAACCACACCGTTCACCCGGTATTTAGGGGTGGAATGCGGATTCGACTGGGCCTGCAGGCGCAACGCCTGCGGGGTCACGTTCGCGCACCACACTTGTCCGAAGGAAACGAAGAACTGCTGAACGGGGTCAAAACCCTCCACCGTTTCTCCCTTCCCGTTTAGCGCAGTTTCGAGAGCCATCAACGCAACGCGCAAGCCCCCGTTATCGGCGGTATTCTCGCCGAGCGTGAGATTCCCGTTGATGTGAGTTCCCGGCGTTGCTTCGAAGCTCGAGTACTCATCGGCGACGCACTTGGCGCGCGTGTCGAACTGCTTACCGTCCTGGTCGGTCCACCAATCGCGAAGATTTCCGTTCGGGTCGAATTTGCGGCCTTCGTCGTCGAAACCGTGCGTCAGCTCATGGCCGATGACAGCTCCGATCGCTCCGTAGTTAACCGAATCCGGCATTTGCTTGTCGAAGAATGGCGGCTGAAGAATACCGGCGGGGAAATTAATGGTGTTCAGTTGTGGATCGTAGTAGGCGTCGACGGTCGGGGGCGTCATCAGCCATTCGGCTCGATCCACCGGTTTACCGATCTTGGCCAGTTGGCGATTGAATTCGAATTCGCTGCTGCGAAATGCATTGCCGAGATTATCGCCACGGACGATGTTCAGGCTCGAGTAGTCGCGCCAATTGTTCGGGTATCCGATCTTGTCCTCGATCTTGTCGAGCTTGGCCAGCGCCTCCTTCTTGGTGGCGGGTGTCATCCAGTCCAGTTGCTGAATGTCCGTGCCGAGAGCCTTCTTCAGGCCGTCCACCATTTGGAGCATCCGTTCTTTAGAGTCGGGTCCGAAGGTGCGCGCCACGTACGCCTGTCCCAAGGCTTCGCCAAGATCGCGGTCCACATTCGCGACGCAACGCCGCCAACGCGGCTTGATCTCCTTCTGGCCGACCAATTGGCGCCCGTAGAAACTGAAGTTCTCGTTGACGAACGGATCGCTTAACAAGTTCGCCGACGCATGCACCAGGTGCCACCGCAGATAGGTTTTCCAGTTGTCCAGCGACTCGCTCACAATCAACTGGTCCACGCCCTTGTAGAAATCGGGTGTCGCGACTAAATAGTGTGCGGTTGCCGGTGGCTTCACTATCTTGAAATATTCATCCCAGGAAAAATGGGGCGTAAGCGCCCGCAGTTCCTGTGCTGTCAGCTTGTGGTTGAGGTTGGCCGGGTCACGGCGCTTGACAATATCCATCGACGCTTTAGCCAGTGCGGTTTCCATGTTCAGGACGACCTTGGCATCACTTGCCGCCTGGCTCTCACTCTCTCCCGCCGCCTGCAGCATCTTCTGGACATGGTCCACGAAGTGTTGACGCGTCTCTACCGATTTCGCGTCATCGGCCAGATAGTAGTTGCGATCCGGCAGACTCAACCCGCCCTGGTCAGCGGTAGCAACTACCTTGGAGGCATCGTCGAGGTCCTGGCCAGAGGTGAAGCCGAACATCGCTGTCGCCGCTCCCGAATCTCCGGGCACAATCAACGAGTAAGTCATTTGATGGATGCGGGCGATTTCCGCTGACAGTTGCGATTTATCCTTCAGTGCGGCGATCTGGTCGAGTTCGGGCTTGAGTGCGCCAATGCTCTTCGTGTTCGCGCTCGTTTCATCCATGCATGAGCCGTAGTAGTCGCCAATCTTCTGGTCGATGGCATTGCGTCCCGCCGTGTCCGCCGCAGCTTTTTCCAGAATGTCGCGCAACACCTTCTGATTCCACAAGGCCAGCTTGGCGCCATGCGACCAACCGCCCTGGTCAGCCGGAATAGGATTTGCGGCTTGCCATTTCGAACACGCGTATTGATAGAAATCAGTGCAGGGATCGGCAGACGTGTCGACCGATTTCAGGTCGAAGTGATCTGGTTCATTGCTGGCATTGCTTTGCGAGGTGGATTGCGCGTGGGTAAACACGGCGAACGCCGCCGCGAAAATGAGAAGAAAGAAAGTCCGCGTCTGAATCGAACGCATGGAGGCTCCTGTTCAGCAATCTATAAGGCTAAACAGGGTACATCACGGATGAGAGCATTAGCGCGCATGACAGAAAAGAAAGTGCAGGCGCATCGAGGCGCCTCCACATCCGTCGGGTGTTATGTCAGAGGACTTACTTTGCGGTAACGAGAGAATGCGTAATTGCGTGCACGGACAAAGCAATCCGGTTCTGCACACCAACCTTGCGCATCAACTTCGCCACGTGCGCCTTAACGGTACGCTCCTCGATACCCAGCGCCGCGCCAATTTCCTTGTTGGAACGGCCGGCCACCAGCATCTCGAGGACTTCCTTTTCACGATCCGTGAAAGTGACGCGACCCGCCGGGAAAATACGGCCAGGTGACGAGGTCACACGCTCGATGAACATCGACAGCACTCGGCGAGGGGCCCACACCGAACCCTGATTCACAACGCGAATGGCTTGCACGAACTCCGTTGGACTTGCAGCTTCGTCCACGTAGCCCTTCGCTCCGGAAGCGATCGCTTTCAGAATGGTCTCTTCATCCATGCCGGCCCCGGTGACGATAATTCGCAGGTCGGGACGGGAGGCTTTTAGGCTCGCCATCTGGTCGAAAAGACCCTGTCCACCCCGGCTCCCGAGAAGAACTAGATCGATATCTTTTTGGACGGCAATCTCCGGCAGTGATGCCGAGACTAATTCAAAGTCCGACTCAGAATCGAACAAGGCTCGGAAGCCCACGAAACGGAGCGGATCGCTTTCCACTACAGCAATACGAATCAATGGCTTTCTAGCGACGGCAGGTTTCATAGCTGTCCTAAGTTGAGGTAATCTGCCGTTAGAATATCTATATTCAGTGCTAGTGCAAAGTATCGGTAATAGACAAGCATTACGGCAGTAACGAACCGGAACCACCAGGAACAAAGGTAATCATGAGCAAATTCAAGGTTCTTCTCCACCTCTGCCCTGTCCTTTTGATCGTTTTCGTGTTGACGGCGGTTTCCCAAGAACCGGGAGCGGGTAACCCTTCCGCGCCGACGACGCCTACATATCAGCCTAAATTCGCGGGAGACCCCGCCCATTCCGAGGCAGAAGCTCAGGTCCTCGGCTACTTGCGAACGCTTCTACGCGCCCAAAAGCTGTATAAGAAGCGCCATGAGAAGTACGCGCCATCGCTATCCTCGCTTGCCGGCACGGGATCCTTTACTAAGCGCATGTCACAGACCACCAACCGGGGTGACTACACGGTCAGCTTCCGCTCCAAGAAAGACGGCTTTGCGGTGAGCGCACTCCCCAAGCAGTTCGACGACCAGCATCGAGGGTTCTATGCCGAAGAGGATGGTGTACTTCGCGCCGAAGAAGGTAAGCCTGCCGACTCCCAATCGCCGAAGCTGAGGTGATCAGGATGGCGTGCCGGGCTTGATTTCCGTTGCCTTGCCGTTGCGGTAGATGACCGTCAGGGGCTTGCCGCCGTTCGGGTACTTGACGATCTTGCTGTCGGAATCTCCGGAAGATTCCGGCATGCCCATCCCGATTGCGAAATCAGCCTGGAGTTCATTCATACCGGGCTTCACCTGGTGACTGTCGATGGCACTCCAGACATCGGACGACCAATGTTTGTAAAGTTCCTTCGGGTCCTGGTAATAGAAGATCTCATCAGAATAGATCTTGGTCTCTCCCCCAACA
>JBPYEW010000101.1:0-20434 GCA_051984555.1 Terriglobales bacterium
GGGAAACGTAATGTTCACCAGTGACTATTGCGCATTGAACAGACACTAGGTTCTGAATGGAGTGTAAAAAACTACGGCGGCAGAAAACGGATTCCAAAGTACATCGCGGCGAGAACCACAACACCGATGGTGCAGCCAGGCAGGCTTCGGGCTGCCTTGGTGTTGCGTGCTGTTTGCGTGCTGTTCGCGAAACCTTCGACCAACTATCAACAACTTAGGAGTCATCCGCGATCCTGTAAGTTGTTGATTCTGTGTTTATGTACGGATTCGACTCGCACACGCTTCCGCCAAATATTCCAGCGACCCGCCCGCCGAGATGATTCCGTCGCGTGCCGCGCTCTTCAAGGGCTCGCCCCCGGTTTCAGCTGTTTCTGTCGGGACTGATGATTCCGTCCAAGCGCGCCTCGTCACTTCGTGTTCTATGCGTTTGAGCAGGGCCCATCTCAGGCGGCAACGTGTCTATCCTTGCGAATCTGAGCGCGAAGTACATCGCGAACCAAGGCGCACGCTTGTTTGACTTCTGGGATGGCCAGTTCGCAGTACACATGCTTTCCCTCGCGGTACGAGCTGAGAACACCGGCTGCTTTAAGGATTGCGAGGTGCTGCGATAAGTTTGCCTTCGAGATGGCTAAACGCTGGTGCAGGTCCGTTGCGGATTGCGGTCCATGGGCCACGAGATCCAGGATTCGCAGTCGAGTTGGATTCGCAAACGCCTTGCATATTCCAACTTGCCGTTCATAGAGAGCCTCTGCGAGATGTTTCTTCACACCATTCCTTTTCATATCTGCCTCACCCTTTGTAGTAGTGGACTCGCTCACTGGAACGCGCTCACTTGCCCGGCGTATACGAAGATGTAACGGAGCATGAATCCGCCGCCCAGAATCAAGAGCGCCATAGTCGCGACTGCTAAGCGGCTGTAATGAAATTCACGATTACGAATTACGGTCGGAAGCAGCTCGCGCACTTCGGTGAGCAGCGGCACTAACAGCCCGCATACAAAGAAGAACACCCAGAACAGAAGCGTATAGGGACCACCCAAAATCAACCTCAATGAATTCTGCACTGCCTGTACCGAGAGCTGGCCATGGATGATATAGGGCAACACAACAAAGAATTCGAGACTTAGAAAACAAATGTCGAATGCATACAGGATCCGCAATTCCTGTCTATGTTCCACCCCTCGGGCGAAGGCCAGCATGAGAGCCGCGCAGCCCGTGGACAAGGCAGAGAAGAGGAATAGCTGAGCTACCAGATTGGTATTCCAGAACGGGCGCGACTGAACAGCCCCGAGCAGCACGCCTGTATAAATTCCGACGCCTATGCTAACCGGCAGGCCTATCGCAGCCAACATGTGCTTCCGATTGCCCAGGTCAATGTTGAATATTCCCAGCCCATGAAGCCAATTGGGCAGTCGCGCAATCAATATTCCTCGCTGTTCTCCACTCAACCAGGCCCAGGCAAACAACAGTGCGACGAGGTTGAAGAACATCAGCAACCACGAGCCGATTGACATCGGACTCACCAGGCGCAGATGCAGGAACAACTTGTAAAACCGATACCAATTGCCTAAATCGAAGATCAGCAAAGAGCAGCCCAGCATGACTGGCCATGGCGAAAGCCAGGCGCCTAATCGCGCGATCCGGGCAAATGGGGCCTCACGGTCGTCTTTACAAAAGAATGTTGCGACTGCAGAGATGAAGAACAGTCCTGCCGACAGTCCGCCGAGAAAGAGATAGTTGACGATCAGAAATCCCCATTCAATGGTCTTCATCTCTCCTCCTCAAATCAGGTAGTAAAGCTGCGGCCCGGTTCCGGCTTCAGGTTTTTTGAGCCGATACTCACGTCCATTCAGGAGTTCCGCCAGCCTGCTCTTGGGATCGTTCAAGTCGCCGAACACCCGCACCTTGCTGGGGCAGGTCTCCACACACGCCGGCAGTTGTCCGCGTTCGACTCGCTTCACGCAGAAGTCGCACTTCTCGACCACGCCCTTTTCTTCCCGGAAGTAGCGCGCGTTAAACGGGCAGGCAATCATGCAGTAACGGCAGCCAACGCAATCGGAATCGTTGACTAACACGATTCCGTCAGGTCGTTGATAAGACGCTCCCGTTGGACACACGCGCACGCAGGCTGGATGCGCACACTGATGACACTGCTCTGGTTGGAAGGCAGCCATCAGTCTAGGCCACACTCCCCTGGTCTCTTCGTTGATCCAAGGCCGGCTATAAGCTAACGGTACCGAGTTTTCGGCGCGGCACGCCACCACGCAAGCCTTGCAGTTGATGCACTTCTTCGAGTCGATCACCATCGCATAGCGCTTGGCAGGCATGGCGTCAAACCTTTCTCACCGAAACGAACGTCTCATGCAATGAGGCATTGCCGGACACCTTGTCCCACGCGGTCTCAATCAATTCAGAATCGGCTCCGCCTACTCCGGCAACCAGCCGTTGCCACTTCGATTTCTTGCCGTACCCATGCAGCATGAATACGCAGTCGGGACGGATCTCTTCAGTGACCCTGGCTTTCAAAGCCACCTTGCCCACGCTGCTCGCGATCTCCACCCAATCCTGCTCCGCAATTCCCAGCGCGGTGGCCGAAGCAGCATTGATCCAAAGCGTGTTCTCAGGGGAGAACTGGTTCAGCCAGGCATTGTTCGTGCTGTTGGCGTGCGTGAAGTAAGCGCGGCGCCCTAAGATCAGGCGGAACTTGCCGACTGGAGGTTGGGCCGGGGATCGGTAGACCGGGAGAGGCTCATAGCCGTTCTCTTGCAGGCGCTCCGAGAATAGGTCGATCTTCCCCGATTTCGTAATGAAGCGATGGTCCGGCTTTAGAGTTGTTCCGTATTTCGGGAAATCGGGTGCAACATACACGCCATGCTTCTTAAGGTATTCGAGTGGCGATTCCAAGGGCAATTCTTTCACCTGAGCATTCACCCACTGCTCAATGGTGTAGTCAAAGTACTGCGACAGCCCCAGTCGCTTGGCGAGACCCTGAACGATTTCCAGTGTGGGTTTTGTGTCATGGAGGGGTTTGATCACCGGCTGGCGAAGTACAACCACCGGGCTGATGCCGCCCAGCACTTCTACCGGATCCTGTCGCTCGAGGTATGTTGACTCGGGGAAGACCACGTCTGCGTACCAGGCTGTGTCGCTCATCTGGACGTCCACCACGCCGACGAAGTCCATCTGTTGAAGCATTTGCAGTGTTCGCGCTTGGTCTGGTAGCGCGTTCATAGGGTCTTGCTTATGAATCATCCAAGCCTTTACGGGGTACGGTGTTCCCGCAATCACGTTCTCCCTCAGCTTCAGATAAGCGCCGTCGCCTTTCGCCGCAAGCGGGAAGTTTTTATCCATCTCGTCGATACGAGGTGCTGCCGGGTCGTCCCAGGGAAAGACCATGTATTCACCGAGAGCAATCTTGGCGTTTGGTACTGCGCCGCCCTGTCGGTCCCAATTGCCCACGATCGCGTTGAGGATGGCTTGCGCACGCCGCATCTGGAAGTCATCGCGGTACCACGATGAGCGCCGTCCAGCGTAGTAGACGGCGCGCGGCGCAGCATCGGAAAATTCCCGCGCAATGCGCACGATGTCCTTAGCCGGAATCTCCGTTTCCGCATCGGCCCATGCGGGAGTGAATGGCATTACATACTCGGCGAGTTTGTCGAAGCCGGCAGTGTAGGTTTTGACAAACTCTTTGTCGTACCGTTCTTCTTGAATGATGACGTTCAACAGCCCGAGGATGAAGGCTAAGTCCGTGCCGGGACGGATTGGATACCACTCGTCGGCCTTCGACGCCGTCACCGTGAATCTCGGATCTAGATAGACCAGCTTGGCTTTCCGATTTTCTGCGGACTCGATCAGGTCCATCGTGTCGGGCGTGATGAAAGCTTCCAGTCGGTTCGCACCTGACATGATGATGTATTTCGAATTGAGCAGATCAAAGGACGGCACTGTCCCAAACGTCATCGAATAGGCAAGGTTTACGGAGGCGAGACACAGCGTGGCGTGACGGACGGTATTCGGAGATCCGAACGATGAGGCTAAATTCGTGAAGAAAACTTCCTGAAAACTTTCCGTGCTGGACCAGACCGTTCCCTGGGGGCCGTACTTGGATTTGGTTTCCGCCAGTTTCGAGGCAGCGAAATCAAGAGCCTCGTCCCACGATGCTGGCCGCCACTTTCCCTCCCCGCGAGCCCCTGCACGAATCAGCGGCCGCTTCAGCCTCGCGGGATCATATACCTGCTGCAAGCCGGCGTTTCCCCGGGCACATAGCATGCCGCGAGTCTTCGGATTCTCCGGGTTCGGATCGAGCTTACGAATTACTCCGTTCTCCACCACCGCAATAACAGAGCACTTGTTGACGCACATTTCACAGGTGGTCGGAACCTCCACCCGCTCCACGCCCTTCTGCGGTGGGTGACTGAACGGCTTAACGTAAGCGAGAGTTCCGGCAACCGCTGCGCCAGCTGCCCCGCCTGCCGAAAACTTCAGGAATTTACGTCGATCCATATCCGCCCGCCTTTCCGTGGACCGTCGGCGTCCATCGCCGTCGGCTGCTTACTTCCCGCAGGTCTCGGGTTGTGGAGAATCAGCGGCGTGATTGATCACGAAAGTGGAGGCGTCGAGCAGTTGATCGGCCGGCATGTACTTGCTGAGCGGTTCCTTGCTGTGATTGTGCGTGCCCTTGGCGAAATAGGCACGCCATTGGGCCATGGTTTTGTTCAGGGGAGTGATTTCGCCGCCAGCGGCCCCCTTGGTGTGGCACTCCTTGCAGGTTTGGCGGAAATAAAAGCGCCCTTTGTTCTCGCTGCCCTTTTGGGCGGCGCGTATGGAGGTGAGACCAAAAGCGAAGATGAGAGCAATCAAGATTAAGGACACTCTAACCGACCGGCCCATGACAACCTCCCTGTAGCGGTCAGTTTCGAACTTTCGAAACTGTGTATTCAGGGTATCCGCCCTCCCTGCTACCCGGCTGTGACGGGAAGCACATAGTTTCGTGATTGCTTAGTTGCGAAGTTTCTTAACACATTGATCGGTGACCAGAATCACGGCGGAGTATAGCGCCGGCTGTCAGCATAGGGAGGTCACGCTCTTTTCTGGACGTGACCCTGTGCCGGCGCGGCCCGGTCCGGGTGCAAAGCAGCTCAATGCCGCGTAATTCATAGTCGAAAGGGACTTTTTATGCGGAAGCTCCTCATGGCAGTTCTGATATTCCTCCTGGCTGCGGGGCTCTGGGCGCAGTCGCCCCCGACGAACGACGAGCCCGCTCAACTCCGGCAGGAGATTGATCAATTAAAGAAAACGATCGATGCTCTCGAGAAACGCCTCGATGCGCAGGAGAAAGTAACTCAACCAACTTCCACTCAGGCCGCGGAAGCTAAGAATGATGTGGTCTCGACCGCCGATTTGCAGACCAGCGTTCGCGACCTCAATGACCGCGTATCACTGACGGAGCGGAAGACACTCCAGGACCGCCTGCAATGGGGTGGAGATTACCGCTTCGAAGCACACACCATCCGCGGCAATATCCCCTCTCACTATGACGGCATGCAGTTGCAGAACCTGCTCGTCAGAACCATGTTCTACATGCAGACCAATGGCGGCGCGCCGCCTCCGGACATCGCGTCGATCCAGAACAATGTGCAAGCGCACTACGCCGATTACCAGTACTTCACGAATAACCTGAAATTCACCGACTTGAAAGCGGCGATGGCGCAGTTCCCCCCTGCCATGCAACAGCAGCTCATGGGCATGTTGATGCCTGCGACATTCGTGCCTCGGTATTCGGCGGACGCGAATTCGCTTTTGACGAACCGTTTGCGCCTGCGTTTTGAGTCGAAGGTCGCCGATAACGTCAGTTTCGGCGCTCGCCTCAGTATGTACAAGGTGTTTGGAGATTCCACCGGTATGCAGGTGTTCAACGGTCAGCCGACCTCGCTCGCTATCGATGGTACGACTGCCCGGGTACCTTCTGGCGACATGATCCGAGTTGAGCGTGCCTACTTCAGCTGGAACAACATTGGGGGATCGAAGTTCTATCTCTCTATCGGGCGTCGCCCTTCGACCGAAGGCCCGCCACTGAATTACCGCCAGGATGAACCGCGGGCCGGTACACCCTCGGGTTCCTTGATCGATTACCAGTTCGACGGAATCACATTCGGTTACAACGTAAACGAAAAGATGACTCTGCGTGCCTGCTACGGTATGGGCTACTCCTCCGGATTCGGCAACGGCGACCTGTTACGGCCTGCCTCCGATCGCCTGAAATCTGTCCACTTCTTCGGCGGCAACTTCGATTTGTACAACACCGATAAGACATTCGCACAAGTCACCATTGCTCGTGCATGGAATGTGACCGATGGGTTCAACGGCTTGATGGTTCTCCCGGTGAACCCGGTTACCGGCGATCCGGTAACGGCTCCCGTCGTGATGCGCTACACGCCATCTGCAAATTTGGGTGCAATCAACCTGTACGGGCTCAACCTGCAGAGACGTTTATCCCATTTCGACTTCTATGTGAGCGGCAACTGGTCAAGCCTTCGTCCGAACGGTTTGACAACGCCTTTTGGGGGGCTGATGAGCGATCCGTTCGAACAACCTGCAAACCACGAAGGTCAGATGGTCCTTGCTGGGTTGCGCTTCAATGTTCCGCAAAACGATGGTCACACGAAATTGGGCTTCGAGGTAAATCACGGAACTAAGTACTGGTTCAACTTCGCACAGGCAGAAGATGACATCATCGCCCCGAAGACCAGCACACGTGGCGAGGTGTACGAGACATACCTGACACATCGCATCAATGACCACTTCATCTTCAAAGCGGATTACATTCGCTACAACTACACTTGGTCGGGTTCGGGTTGGCACGTTGGTGCACCCAAACGGCTGAGTGAAAACAGTGTTTTGGGATTCCCGACGTACGACACTGCCAATATGTTTACCGTAGGGCTCACCGCGGAATTCTGATCAACACCCGGCGTGGGGGGCGCTCTGCGCCCCTCGCAACGGCCCGTTCTTCCCGTCTAAATATGATAGATTCACTCTTACAGTCGCGCAGAAACTCACATGACACGCAGGTCCGCAGCGTCGATTGATGTTGAAGTATTCGAGAGGCAAGCAGCGATCTGCCGCGCTTTTGCCCATCCCAAGCGGCTCCAGGTTCTCGATTTACTGGGAAAGGGAGAAGCCCGCATTGCAGTTCTTCAAAGCGCGCTGGGCGTATCGCGAGCCAACTTTTCCCAGCACCTTGCGATTCTTAAGTCGGCGGGCATCGTGACCACTCGCCGCAACGGTCGCGAGATTTACTGTGCGCTTGCCTTACCGGAGGTAAAGCAGGCTTGCCATTTAATTCGTGAAGTGCTCCGCGGACAGATACGAAAGCAATATAAGTTGGTCGATTAGATTCTCTGCAGGATTTCTTTGCCGCTTTTGTGGATCGCTTCTGCTGCAACTCTCAAGTCACCCACCAGCATTTGATACAGGTGTTGACTGGACGCGTCACTCTCGGCCCGCAACACCGCTGACGGATGGTAAGTTACTAACGTTCTTTTACAGAATGCGCTCGCCAAAAGTTTGCCTCGATCCTTCGTTAGCCGAAATTGTGATCCGAACAACGCCTTTGCGGCCGAAGCTCCGAGGCACACCAATACCTCCGGATTTAGCTGTTTTAACTCTGCTTCCAGCCACGGACGACACGCCACGATCTCGCTGTACCGTGGGGTTCTGTGAATTCTCCTCTTGCCCCGTTCGACAAATGCAAAATGTTTGACCACGTTGGTGATGTAGACGATCTTTCGATCGATCGCCGCGTCCCGCAAAGCGCGATCTAACATTTCTCCCGCCGGACCGACAAATGGTTTCCCGACCCTGTCCTCCTGGTCTCCAGGCTGTTCCCCGATCAAAACGATTCGGGCATCCGTAGGGCCTTCCCCGAACACCGCTTGCGTCGCATGCTTGTACAGCTCACATCCATGACACGCGCAGATGGAGTCTTTCATCTCATGGAGTGTCCCGTTTGACGGAATGAATGCCGCGGCGCCGGGACTTTCCTCTTGAAGCTTGATCATCGTGGCGACTCGCGCCTCCGAAGTTGCCAATGAGGGCGCCAGATCCGCCAGTTCCGGCATCCCCTGCCAGTGTCGGACCGGAACATGTGAGCGCATCAATTTCAAATTCGTGCGTGCCGGATTGTAGGTCGTCTTGTAATACAAGTTCCAAAGCTCTTCCGTCTGATCGCCGGCCTGCGGCGCGGGTGGCTCCACTCCCGCCGTATAGCGAAGCTCCGTGCCGTCCCAATGCGCCGATCCGTCCGGCGTAAAAATGGACCACTGCATGGAAGCAAATCGTTCTCGAAAGAACGGCGCAGTCAATCCAATGATTTTATGGTCCGGTTTATAGAACGCGATGTAGACTGTGGCCCCCTCGCGTTGGATCGGCCGGAAGCGCAGGAATGCATGCATATGGTGCTCATCGCGCGCCACCTGGTCTCTCATCTTCAACAGCTCGCTAACTTCATCATCCGTTTCGATCTTCAACAATTGATGGTTTTCGCGGTCAATTCGCCACAGGACGGAATAGAGCAGCCTCCACTTTCGTGACTCTCGGTGGAAGCTGACCTTTCGCCCGAGCGACAGGAACGCAGCAGGCACCTTTGCAGACGTACTCTTCTCGGAGTGGGTCGCTGGCATTCCTCCCGAATGCCCCAAAGCCAGCGAGGCCTGGTCTCCGTATTCCTGCCACACGATCTCCGATGGCGCTACCTCTTTCTGCAACAATTCACGTGCGTGACTGCGCCAGTCTTCGAATGTCCCATTCAGTAAGACTTCGATCATAGTTGGCCATCGAAAGCCGCCTGGGATGCGGCGAACAGCGGAATCTGTGCAGGAACTGGACGAAAAGTTTGCTCCAGAGAGGTCGAATCAATTCGCGTCAGGCTGGGATGGTGATCTTCGGCGATGATGAACTCCTTTGCTCGCCTCAGGAATACTCGCAGCTTCGCAAGGTCCGCCAATGCGAGTCGATGAAAGCGGCGGATCGAGAGAATACGGTTGACAGTACGGTGTCCGATACCCGGGATTCGGAGCAGCAGTTCGCGTGGTGCATGATTGACGTCGATTGGAAAAAACTCCCGATGACGTAGCGCCCAGCACAACTTCGGATCACTCGTAAGATCCAGGTTGCGATCATTCTTTGTTGTCAATTCGTAGGCACGAAAACCGTAAAACCGCATCAGCCAGTCTGCCTCGTACAAGCGGTGTTCTCGCATGAGCGCTGGCTTCTGCAGCGGCAAACGCGGATCTGCTTTTGGAAACGGACTGAAAGCCGAATAATAGATTCGCCGCAGGCGATGGTCGGAATACAGCGATTCTGCCGTCGTCAAAATTTCCGCATCGCTGGTTTCGGTTGCCCCGACGACCATCTGCGTGCTTTGACCAGCAGGAGCAAATCTCGGCGCGGCTTTGGATGCCCTACGTTCAGATTTCGCGTTTTCAGCATTCGCGCGAATTTCCGTCATCGCTCCACGAATCACGGCAACCTTTTTGTCTGGCGCAAGCTTCGTCAAATCCTGCTGCGTTGGCAATTCGATGTTCGCGCTCAACCGGTCGGCAAATTGTCCAGCCAGTATTAGCAATTCCTTGGATGCCCCCGGAATCGCTTTAAGGTGAATGTATCCGTTGAATCGGTGATCTACTCGCAGTCCCCGCCCGACGGCCACAAGTTGCTCCATCGTATAGTCAGGGCTGTGAATGATTCCGGAACTGAGAAAGAGTCCTTCGATGTAATTCCGCCGGTAGAAGTCCAGGGTAAGATTGATCACTTCCTGAACGCTAAAGCGCGCGCGAGGAATATCGCTCGAGACGCGGTTCACACAAAACACGCAATCGTAAACGCAGAAGTTCGTCAGCAGAATCTTGAGTAGCGAGACGCAGCGCCCATCGGGAGTGTAGCTGTGACAGATACCCACCCCGGTTGAATTCCCGAGGCCCTCGGCGCTGCCTTTACGAATGACGCCGCTGCTCGCGCACGATGCATCGTACTTCGCCGCATCCGCCAAGATTGTCAGCTTCGCAGGGACATCCATCCCGCCATTCTACAGCGAATAAAAAGCGAATACTGTTCGGTATCTAACTGTCAGACGGCTGCACTCTGCTTTTGGCGGCTGCGTGACGCCATGGCAAGTTCTTTCAAAAGTTCTTCTGTCGTATCCCAGTCGATGCAAGCATCTGTGACGCTTTGACCGTAGGTCAGCGACTTCGCTTGCGTGAGTTTTTGCGCACCGGCAACAAGATTGCTCTCCAGCATCACTCCCAGAATTCGGTTTCCGCCCGACGCAATCTGATTAGCAACATCGCGGCAAACTGCGGGTTGCCGGGTGTGATCCTTGTTGCTATTGGCATGGCTGCAGTCAACCATTACATGGGCCGCCAGCCCCGCTTTCTCCAGGATGGAACACGCCTGCTCTACGGAGGCCGCATCGTAGTTCGTTGTTTTTCGCCCGCCCCTCAAGATGATGTGGCAGTGGGGATTGCCCGCGGTAAAGAAGATTGCGGATTGGCCATATTTCGTGTGCCCTAGAAACGTATGCGGGTGGCCCGCTGCCTGCACAGCCTCGATGGCAATCTGCAGGTTCCCGGACGTTCCGTTCTTGAATCCCACCGGGCACGACAAGCCCGATACCAATTCCCGATGTACCTGGCTCTCCGTTGTTCGTGCACCGATAGCCCCCCAGCTCACCAACCCCACCATGTACTGCGGAATAATCATATCCAGAAACTCCGTACCGGCCGGCATACCCAGCTCGGCAAGGTCCAGCAGTAGCCGCCGCGCAATCCGCAACCCATCATTGATCTTGAATGACCCATCCAGGTACGGATCATTAATCAACCCCTTCCATCCCACCGTCGTTCGCGGCTTTTCGAAATACACCCGCATGACAATGCGAAGTTCCTTCGCAAGCCGGTCGCTCAAGTTCTTCAAACGTTGGGCATATTCGAGCGCCGCTTCCGGATCATGGATCGAGCATGGTCCTACGATAACCAGCAGTCGACGATCTTTGCCCTCCAGGATGTTCGTAATCTCCGACCTGGTCTGGTATACGGTCGACGCCGCTTTCTCCGTCGTCGGCAATTCCTCTTCGAGGAAGACCGGCGGCAGGACCACGCTGGTTCGCTGGATACGGAGGTCTTCGGTTCTATGGAACATAAGCCGTTGTATTACCGAACAACATCTTACATTGTCTGACTTGCAGAGACTCTCGTGTTCCTACTTTTCGCCTCCACCCTTGAATCGCAACAACGGCGTCCCCTGCAAAGCATCCAGAAGAGCTGTGACATCAAACTAGCAATATCTTGACATCTTGGAGACAGATGCCCCGCAACCTTTTTTCAAGCTGGCACTCTCTCAGTGTGGCAACTCGAATTCACCGCGGCGAACGAAGGTTGTAGACAAATAGAAAGCTAGAGGAAAGTTGACGCGGTCTTGAAGACTTCAGGTTCCCGCATGTCCCGTGGTGCAGGCCCGGTCCCGCCCAGCTAGACACACGGCCCTAAGTTTTTTCTCACCTCTCGACGAATCGTAGTCGAGCGTCAGGTGAAGTGTTCCCGTAGCTCAACACTGCTTCCTCAGAATTGCGGGAGGTGCCCACATGTCACGAAAAGTAAGAGTAATTCTCGGTCTGAGTTTTGTTCTGTTGGCTCTGGTGGCCGTTACTCGTTGGAACATGGTCCGCTCAGCTTCAGCCAGTGAAACGACCAGTTCCAGCAAGACCACCGTTCAGAATGCGGTCCAGAAAGTTCGCGATGGCGAACACATTTTTCGGTTCGATACCTTTGGTGACCAGGCGTTCTGGGGAGGCCAGCTTCAGTTGCACAAAGCCTTGGAAGGTGCCGCTCTCGGCGGAGTAGGCCCAGGTGTAAGTCCAAAGACCGCTCTCGCAGTCGGATTAAAGGTCGACTTGGACGCACTGCCGCCAGACTTGGTTCACCAGATCAAGCAGGGTGTCGTTAATCTCGACGATCCCGCTGTAACCCTGGCGCTGCTTAAGCTCAACGCAGTCATTGGCGTTACCGGATACTTCAACCCGTCCGGAAACTTGCGCTCCGTGGGTATCCAGTGTGCTTTGTGTCACTCCACCGTGGACAATTCGCACCCGGAGTTATGTGCCGGACAAATTGTCCCGAATCCTGGTACTGGATGCATCGGCCACAGACTCGATGGATGGGCCAATCGTGATTTGAATGTGGGTTCGATAGTTGCCCTTGCACCGAATCTAAAGCCGCTCAGTGACTTGCTTAGTACCGATCAAGCAACCGTAAGAAAGGTTCTGAACAGTTGGGGGCCGGGGAAGTTCGACGCCGAGCTGATTCTGGATGGAAAGGCATTCAATCCCGAGCAGGTAAGTGACGGTGTAGTTACAGGCAAGAATATCTCTGGGGCGGTGTTGATCCCACCGGCATTCGGTCTCGGCGGTGTCAACCTGCATACCTGGATTGGTTGGGGATCCGTGCCGCACTGGAACGCCTTCGTCGCCAACCTCGACATGCACGGGAAGGGCCGGTTCTTTGATCCGCGCCTGGACAATGCTACTCAGTTTCCCATCGCTGCCGCGCATAACTTCGGCGACCTGCCCCACGTCAACCCTGACGACGATCTGATTACCTCCAAGCTCGCCGCCTTGCAGATCTATCAACTGTCTATCCCGGCTCCGAAACCAACTATTCCTTTTAACAAGGAAGCAGCCGCTCGCGGGGATGAACTCTTCAGCGGTAAAGCCGGTTGTAACAATTGTCACGTCGAGCCGCTCTGGACTGAGCCCGGCTGGAACCTGCATACCGCGGCTGATGTCTGCGTCGACAGCTTTCAGGCGGACCGCGGCCCGGATCATCGGTATCGCACCTCTCCCATCGGTGCGTTGTCTACTCACTCGAAAGGAGGGTTTTATCACGACGGCCGGTTTGCTGATCTTAATGCCGTTGTCGACCACTACGACAAGTGCATGAATCTCGGACTGACCAACTCCGAAAAAGGTGACCTGATTCAATACTTGATCAGCCTGCAGTTCTGATCAGGTAGTTGATCAGCTCAACATTAGCGGAATTGTGCGCTTAACAACTTAGTCCACCGTAACCGAGACACGGCCTTGCCGTCGCCAGTATGCGTCAGCGGCGGCGATGGCCCGTGATCTGCTCCTTTGGAGGACTATCAATGACGTGTTTCCACTACAAACTTGTGTTCCTTCTTGCGGTGCTCGCATGCCTTGTAGCCGGGTCTGCCCCGCTTTCGGCCCAATTAGCGCCAGATCAAACCCATGGATTTGGTGAAAACAAATTGGTGATCTTCACCTATCTTCAGAACTTTGACTGCGTCGATCAGCCCAAACTCGACTTGGATTTCAACGGCATACTTGCAGAATCGGATCCCAACGAGATGCAAGTTCCGATCTGCCAGGCAGTGACCGAGCCTACACAAGATCCCACCGGAGGGGATATCGAAAAAACAGCTCACCTCTACGTTTTGATCCCGATGTTCTCGGTGGATAACGACCAGAATCCCGGTGATGCCATGCCGTGTCCAAGCGGAGGACGTCGTGGAGAATTATGTGGTCGGCGCTTGGGAGAAGCCTTGATCCGTCTTTTCGGCGCTGTGCCCGAGGCTTGGAAAGCGAAGGTCAACTCCGCGATATCGACACAGTGCCCCGATCCGAATCATCCGGTCCCAGGTACTTGCACCATGCACGCGTCGTCGGTTGATTTATCTGTGACATTGGCTGCGCTCGGAAAGACTGGTCCACCCAAGATGCCGGTCTTCGTTCCCACTCCCAATCACAGTCACGTGGTCGACGAGGGATTCCTTAATACCCCGCCGATATGGTGGGAGGTCAGGCCCATCCTGGTTTTGGATCAGAGTGACTGGCCGACCGCCGACGGCAGTAGTGGCATCACCTCCTCGGAGAAGATGGACGCTGCTGAGGCGGCCGGACGCGCCATCGAGGTCGGTTCCAACTTCTTCCTATTCTTCAGCTCCAAAATAAGTGCGATGGAGAAGTAGAATTCAGCCAAAGTTCGCTTGCGCGGCAGCTAACCCAGGCGTGGGGGCTGCCGCGTTCAGCAAGATGCTCGCGTTCCAGGTTATGACAGACGGAGTAATGCGATCTTACTGATCGAGAGGGATGTCTGTTTCCGCGACTGAGCGCAACGCCGGCAGGAGATCTGTAAAAAGACGACCTTTGTCCACGCAACCGTCAGCCCCAGCCCTCAGAGCGCCAGGCAGGAGTTGTTTCGCATCATGCTGGCTGACAATCAGGATCTTGCTTTCCGGTAGTCTTTCTCGAAGAAGTCGTGCCGTTTCCAGCCCATTCGAGTCCGGCATGCTGACATCCAGCAGAATCACCTCAGGTCGCAGTTCACTTGCCTTCTGCAAAGTCTCAGCAGCGTTGGTCGCCTCCCCGCAGATCTCGATGTTCTTCTCGTTCGACAACAATCCCGCAAGACCGCGTCTCACCATCTGATTGTCATCCGCAATGAGAATTCGCACGAATGCAGGTTCCACGAAGACGCTAAACGGCCGCTTGCATTGGCTCAACTCCACCCTGGCGTAGTGCCCCACCCATTCTCGACACTGGGATCTTCACCACCACCCGCGTGCCGGAGCTGCCGGATTCAATGTCGAGGCTACCCCCGAACTGCCGTAACCTTTCGCGTATGCCACGAATGCCCACACCCGACCCTTGTGTCTGCACCTCGGCCAGCCTCTCGGCCGACATACCCGTACCTTGATCTTTGATCTCCACCACGACCTCATCGACTTCTCGAATCACCCGGATCGATGCAGTCTTGCTTCCGGAATGACGGTGGATGTTAGTCAAGCACTCCTGAACCAGTCTGAAAATAACCAATTCTATGTCTGCCGGCAGTCTGCCGAAATCATCAGAAATTTGGAGATCAACGTCCAGTCCGCTGCGGTCCACCAGTCCCTCTACATACCAGTCCAGCGCGGACGATAGGCCATTCTCATCGAGCAGGGGAGGATGCAGCAAGTAAGAGGTCGTTCGGATGTCACGGTGTAATTGATGAACAGCATCCTGAATTGCTTCGGCTTCCTTGACCAGATCCGGTGCGCTGCGACCGGCTTTTTGCACCAACTGTGCCAGATTGATTCCCAGAATCGTTAGCGTTTGCCCAGCGCTATCGTGTAGTTCACGTGCGATATGCCTGCGCTCATCGTCCTGGGTACGCAGTAGGCGCCAGGAGAGTTCTCGAAGCTGATCGGCCTGACGCAAGACTTCGGCATTGCGTTCTTGCAGTTCCCTGGTTCGGAGCCTCACCTGCCCATCAAGCGATTCGGAAAGCTTGCGGTATTTCTCTTCCGCGCGCTTCATGTCGGTGATGTCGCTGGCTGCCCCGAACCATTCCGTGATCTCTCCTTCTTCATTGATCAGGGGAACCGCTCGGGAAAGTGTCCAACCTATGCTGCCATCTATTCGGCGAACGCGGTGTTCTAGTTCGAAAACGCTCTTTGTGTCGATCGCCTTCTGTATGGCTTGCTGCACCAGCGGTTGGTCGTCGGGATGAATATATTCCTGCAGCCACGTTTTGCTCGGCGTTGCCGTGTCGACGATGAATCCCCGCCCGTCGAGTTGCCGCATCTCACTCCAGTCCGGGCTCATGCGATACATCACGTAAGAACTTGCTTGTACCAGTGCGCGTAGTCGCTCTTCGCTCTCTTGTAGTGCATGCGCTGCACGCTTCTCTTCGGTGATGTCGCGTCCGACCTTTGACGCTCCAATAACTTTTCCCGACGAATCTCTGACAGGTGAAATGGTGACGGCTACATCAACCGTCTCGCCATTCTTCTTCCTGCGCACCGTCTGGAAATGTTCTATCCGCCGCCCTTGTCGTAACTGGGACAAGATTTCGGTTTCTTCTCCTCGGCGCTCGTCAGGAATGATGAGGGTAATGTGCTGCCCAACCGCCTCTTCGGCGCTGTATCCGAATATCCGCTCCGCTCCGCGGTTCCAACTGGTGATAACGCCGTCGAGACTCTTGCTGACGATTGCATCGTCGGACGAAGCCACGATAGCAGCCAGCAGTTCTGCATCAAGCCGCAGTTTCCGTTCTAGTTCTCCCGTTTCCCGTCGCATCTGTGCCATGCTCAGGTGCGATCCCACTCGAGCCAGCAATTCGCGCGCTGTAAACGGCTTGACCAGATAATCGTCGGCACCGGACTCTAGGCCCTCGATGCGTGATTCCTCCCCTGCGCGCGCCGATAAAAGAATTACCGGAACGCTCTTTAGGTCATCGTCGGCGCGCACTGCCTCTAGCAGCCCGAAGCCATCCATGCGGGGCATCATCACATCGGAGAGAATCAGATCCGGATGCCAATCTCGTGCTGCTTTTAATGTCTCTACTCCATCGGCTGTGGTCCGGACATCGTAGTTCTCACGCAGGATGCGCGCCACATAGTCCCGCATGTCGGGATTATCATCGGCGAGGAGTATTCGCGACCGAGTCCCGTCCGCGAGCTTCTTCGCCGGAAGAGCGTTGCCCGGCGGGAGCAGACCTGTCACGGCAAGTTCTTCGGGTTCTTCGCTTCCCGGGAGCCACCGTAATGCTTCTTGCACATATGCTTCACCGCGCAATCCTGTCGATTCAATCGTGCGCGGACTCTCAATCCGGTCAGCCGGAAGATGATCCTTTCCTAGCGGAATCGAAACAGTGAACGTACTTCCGCGCTTCACCTGGCTTTCGACATGCACGGAACCCCCATGCAGTCTTGCGAGTTCTTGTACTAGCGAAAGTCCAATCCCGCTGCCTTCGAACGTTCTCCCCTGCGCCCCCTTGATGCGATAGAAGCGTTCGAACAAGTGCGGCAATTCGCTTTCCGGAATGCCGGTCCCAGTGTCCCGCACCGAAAGCTCTGCACGCCCATTCACTTCCTTTACTGAAACCGATATCACTCCTTCGAACGTAAACTTGAATGCGTTGGAAAGCAGGTTGAATACAATCTTTTCCCACATCTCCCGGTCGAGGTAAACCGGTTCGCTGATCGGTCTGCACTCAATTTGCAGTTTCAATCCGGCTCGGTCCGTGGCGGAGTGAAACACGGAAACCAGGTCAGAGGTCAGCTTGCAAAGGTCAGTCGGCTCGTACGATGCCTGGATTCGGCCCGCCTCGATCCGCGAGAAATCCAGCAATGTATTGACCAGCCGGAGCAGGCGCAACGAATTACGATGTGCTACCTCGAGTCGCTCGCGATGCTCTGTGCCGAGCCCGTCGCGTGCGCCCAACGAATCCTCTAGGGGGCCGAGCATCAACGTCAGAGGGGTCCTGAACTCGTGGCTTATATTCGAGAAAAACAATGTCTTCGCGCGGTCGAGTTCTGCCAGCGCTTCCGCCCGTTTACGCTCCCCTTCGTAGGCTCTCGCGTTATTGATGTTGGCTGCCAGATTCCTCGATAGAGAGTCGAAGAACTCACGATAAGAATCATCCAGGGCACGATGCGGGCTCACGCCGAGCGTGATCACGCCAATCGGTTCGCGCGTCGGTCCAAGAATAGGTATTGAAATCGCTTGCCGGCACTTTTCTCCAGAGGGCGCTGACGGCATCGAATCCTGCTCTTCGACAGCAAACACCTGGGCCTCACGGCTGCTGAGTGCCTTATGGATGCCCCATCTGTCTGCCTGCGACACGTCCAGGTTTGCTGGAAGTTGGGTCGTGGATTCGAAACTTGAAGCCACTCGTCTGACTTTTGCTCCATCACAAAAGAAGATCATCGCCCACGGACAGTCGTCCGGGTTCCGAACAATCGATTGCATCGCCAGGCTGCACGCCTCAGTTTCGTCCTTCGCCCGAATAACCTGGTCTGCAACCTCGCGCAACGTCTTCATCCGGCGCGCGCTCAATACCTGCTGTGTGACCTCGTGAATAGCCGAAAAAACGCCGCCCACCTCTCCCGATGCCAATCGAATCGCGCTATAGGAATAGGTCCAGTAGCTTTCCTCGACATAACCGGAGCGGTCGAACAACAAGCGTTGGTCGTTCTCCCATGTCGCTTGTCCTGTTCGTATGACGTTTTCGAGCCCGGGACCAATTGTTTCCCAGATGTCTCCCCAAACTTGCTTACCGGGTTCTCCCAGCGCTTTAGGATGTTTGGTGGTTCCGAGTGCGGGGATGTACGCGTCGTTGTATAACACCCGGAATTCCGGTCCCCACCAGATCAGAATGGGAAATCGCGAGTCTAGACAAATTCGCAGCGCTGTACGGAGGCTTTGCGGCCAACTGCTGAGCGGCCCAAAGGGAGTCTTTGACCAGTCATGCGCGCGCATCATCGCGCCCATCTCGCCGCCACCTGACATCAGATCAAGATCATCATGTGGGCCCGGATCGCTGATGCTTTCCGATCGTGGCTTACTGTCCGAACTGGCACTCTGCCAAGCCTTAGCGACGGGAGCCGATACGTAGCGGTTGTTCTCAAGAGCGGTATCAACGGCCCGGATCAAGTCGGCCGATAAATGGGACTTCACCACAAAAC
Organism: Terriglobales bacterium; assembly: GCA_051984555.1. Lineage (GTDB taxonomy): Bacteria > Acidobacteriota > Terriglobia > Terriglobales > Acidobacteriaceae > Gp1-AA122. The sequence goes on from JBPYEW010000101.1 coordinate 18,525, forward strand.
CGCGGGCTCCCGCTCGCTCTGCCTCCATCACCACCCGGTCAGAATCATGCTGGCTGACGATGACAACCGCTGTATTTGGCAGTTCTTTCAGGATGCGGCGGGTGGCCTCCAGCCCATCTATTTCCGGCATGCTGATGTCCATGATCACGACAGCGGGTTTCAGTTGTAGAGCGAGAGAGACCGCTTGCTTGCCGTTCTCAGCCTCTCCCGCGATCGTCCATCCCTCCTTCGAACCAATCAAGTTCTTCAGTCCGGCACGTACGGCGGCGTGATCGTCGACAATGAGAATGGTCGAAGTCAGGCGCTTGTCGGACGGCTGGATGGATTGCGTCATGAAATCAGGAATCGAGAACGGACCGTCAACCTATTGCGGATCGCGGCAGACATTCTGCCGACTGATTAGGATGCCCCAGCGTCAGAGCTGTCCGGAATAAGGTATTTCCTGTATGGCGTTTTAGACACAAAGTGGTCCAGAAATGGCGGCCTCTCAGACCTGTAGTAGGTCACCGTCGCGCGCCACCATCTCATATAGGACAGGATTGACGAAGAAACCCAGGAACAACCGGGAAATTAGGCCGGCGACGATAACGACAGCGAAAGGACGTTGCGTGTCCGAACCAATGCCGTGCGACATCGCGGCCGGCAAAAGGCCCAGGCAGGCCACCAATGCGGTCATCATAATGGGGCGTAACCGCAGGAGCGACGCTTCCCGGGTGGCCCGTCGTACATCCATTCCCTCCAGTCGCAATTTGTTGATGTACGAGACCAGGATCACGGCCGTCTCCACCGAAACTCCCAGTAAAGCCAGCAACCCCAGGATCGACGAAACACTGAACGGGATTCCCGTCAATTTCAGGGCAATCAGCGCTCCTACGGGCTCGGTCATCAGCACGCCGATGGCAATGCTGACCGGGAACTTGAAGTTGCCGTAGAGCGCGAAAAGGATCAGGAAGATGAGCAATATCGCAAGCGGCCCGATGACATACAGTTGCTGTTTTGCCGCAAGCAGCAGGCTGTACTCTCCCCCCCAAACGATCCAATAGCCCTCTGGCAGTTGCACGCTCTTATTGACCGCCGCCTGCGCATCCGATACAGCCCGCTCCAGGTCTCGGCCCTTGATGCTGTACTGCACGCCGATATACCGGGAATTGTCCTCCCGATAAATAAATGACGCGCCATTTCCTTCCTTGATGTCCGCCAATTCCTTGACCGGAATCTGTTGTCCGTCCGGCGTGCCTACCAGCAGATTTCCGATCTGGTCGGGACTGCTGCGGAACTGCGGTTGCATCCTCACGACCAAGTCAAACAATTTCTCGCCTTGTATGACCTGCGTTGCCGCTTGTCCGCCAATTGCGGCTTGGACCACGGCCTCGACATCGGAAACATTTATCCCATAGCGCGCGATGTTTTCCCGGTTTACCTCAATCAGCAAGCTGGGCTGTCCCAGTTCGCGCACCACGGTCAATTCGTCAAATCCCGGTACCCTTTCCAGCACCTTCTTGATTTGCAGCGCCTTGTCCTGGAGGACCGTCAGATCAGGACCGAATACCTTCACCGCCAGCGAACTCTTCAACCCCGTCAGGGCTTCATCAACCGCATCCTCTGCGGGTTGCGTGTAGTTGAAGATGATGCCCGGGTAGGCCGTCAGCTTCTTGTTGATCGATTCGATCAATTCCGATTTATCGTGGATGTCTCCGCTCGCCCACGCTTTGTCGTTATAGGATTTCAGTCCAACGTAGAACTCGCAGTTAAAGAAGCCCGTAGGATCGGTACCATCGTCCGGACGGCCAAGCTCCGATCCCACCACCGTCACCTGCGGATATGACATCAGGATGGCGCGAAGCTGGGGCGCAATTTTGGACGCTTCCTCGAACGAAATCGTATAAGGCATCGTTGCCCGCACCCACAGT
>JBPYEW010000102.1:0-4469 GCA_051984555.1 Terriglobales bacterium
ATTCAGCGCCGGACTTTCGCATCCAGACTACGCAAGCGCTGTTCGAACTTGGAGAGTATGAGAGTGCGCTCAAGGCGCTGAGTGGACTATCGAACCAACAGTATCCCCCGGCATTCTATTGGCGGGCTCGCTGCTTCGAGAAACTGGCGACCCAAGCATACGTTCAGCTCTATCAAGCAGACCCAGATTCTTATCGCGTACATCAGTTGCTGGGCGATCTTGAGGCGGCCAACGAGAATGATGCGAAAGCGATGAAAGAGTACCGAGCGGCGATTGCGATAAAGCCCTCGTTGCCAAACCTGCATTACGGTCTGGGCCATCTGCTATGGAAAAACCTCAAAACGGAGGAAGCCCGCAAGGAATTCGACGCGGAGTTGAAACTGAATCCGCGAAATCCTGGAGCGCTTCACGATCTCGGCAATACGTATTTGCTCGAACATCAACCGGACAAGGCACTGGCTTATCTGAAGCGCGCTCTGGAAGCATATCCAGACGATCCCGACATCCATCGTGATTTGGGGACTGCGTATGCACACCTGCACGATTACGCCAAAGCAGAAGCAGAATTCAGGCTTGCCGTCGCCGGCGATCACGATGGCTCGGTGCATTACCAGTTGGCCAGGGTCTACCAAGCGCAAGGCGAGAAGGAGAATGCGGCACGGGAGTTCGAACTCTCCACTTCGCTGAACAGGGAGTCGCACGCGAAACTCGAGAAGCAAACCGAACGGGTGAACCAAATCGAAGGCGTATCCTCGACGCGTCGATAAAAGTTCCATTAGTTCCGCCAGAGTGTCAGACGCGGGATTGGAAGACGATACCGGAAGGCAATGCGACACGGCCCACAAACGTTGACCTTGAATTTCCTGCTGTCGCTCGGTCTCGCTGCGCACGTCTTTCTTCTCGCGCCTCGTACCTGTTCTGCCAGCCAAGGAGAAACGTATAGTTCAAGCCGTGTCGGAGAGAACGACGCTTTGCAGAATGGGCTCAAAGCACTTCAGGAAAATCGGCTTCAGGAGGCGCTGAGGGAGCTCAGTGTCGCCGAACGTCAGCTACCGTCGGATGCACGTATACGCAACTTTCGAGGCATCGTGCTCGTGCGACTGGGACGAGAGGGCGAAGCCGCGAGTGAGTACCGGGAGGCAATTCGCCTCGATCCAGGCATGGCGGACGGTTACAAGAACCTGGGCTTTCTTGAATGGAACCAACACAGCCTTGAAAACGCTCGCACAGATTTACAACGAGCATTGGAGCTTGCTCCCGATGATTCTTTCGCGCACTACTACCTGGGGCGGGTAGAGCTAGATGCAAGCCGGTACGAAAAGGCGTTCCAGGAACTGGATCGTTCCGGAGTAGAGTGGCCAGAGGATCCTCAATTTCTTATCGAGGCCGCTAATGGTTATCTTGCATTGCGGCGGCAGGAAAAAGCCCGCGAGGTCCTGGGACGCCTCTCCACCATGCAGCTTAGCGACAATGAAGTCGATGTTGTTGCGCGGTTATTGCTCGCGGAAGGAAATAGCGCTGCGGCGATCGATCTGTTGCGTCGATTGAGCGAACGTCAGAATCCCGCCAGCCCCGGGTGGGCGCATCTGGATCTGGCGTTGGCGTATCTTACGGCGGGTGATTACGAGAAAGCCGCGAAGCGGAGCCAAGGCTTGCTTGAAGCGCCACAGATCAGGGAAGCAACAGCGGGGGAAGCGGCTTCATTGTGGTGCGTGCTGGGGATTGCGAAAGCGCGTCTGGGGCAGTCGGGTGCCGCGGTTGACGCGTTCCGCCAAGCGTCAAAGCTTGATCCGGGGAGAGAAGAGTATTGGCTTAACCTGACTCGTGAACTCATGGAGTTAAACCGGTACGCGGAGGCAATCACGGCGGCGCAGGACGGGCTGAGATCGAATCCAAAATCTTACGCGCTGCATTTGCGACTCGGGGCGGCGTACTTGTCCAGCGATCGTTATCCAGATGCGGAGAGCACATTTCGTCAGTTGGTAATGGCGGGCGACCCGCTTGCGACCAGTTACATTGGGCTGGCGCAGGTACTTCTGCGAACTGGCCGAGCGGAAGAGGCGGTGTCGGAACTTGCCGCCGCGGGAAAGAAGCTGGGGCCGAATTTCCTGATCAGCTATTTTCAAGGACTGGCCTTGAACCGGGCGGCGCGTCCGAAAGAAGCCTTATCGGCGTTTCAAGATGCGGTGCGACTGAGCCCGAACAGTGCCGAAGCTCACCTGGGGTTGGGAAAAACCGAATTGCAGGTCGGTCGCACCAATGACGCAATTGTCGAACTTGAGACGAGTCTCAAACTCAGCCCTGGGAACGTGCAGGCGCAACGCTTGCTTGGCCAAGCCTATCGCAGAGCAGGGAATACGGAGGCCGCTTCGCGCTATTCACAGGAAGCGGCGGAAGAAGATGCCGCCCCGCAGCACGACCTGTTAGGAGACTTCCTTTTGCCGGAATGGCACAGTCCCCAGGAATCTACGCGGCAACAATGATTTGGTACATGAATGCGATTTACATTTAGGAAAAAGGCCGTGCGAAACGCATGCAGAGAGATCTGCCCGACAGCTGACTGATCGTGTTCGGTCTTTGGCGTTTCATTTGGAGGGTTCGTCGATCTGGACGATCTGATCGCTGCGGACGTTCTGAAGTGTCTGGCGCATACCACTTGGCCACTGAATCTCGATCGACTTCGCGGCCGAGTCCTGTCCTAAGCCGAAATGAAGACGTTTGTCACTGGAGGAGAGGTAACTACCGGCCGTACTGACTGTCGCAAACTGGGTGCTTTGCGTGCTCGTGACTTTTACGACCGCTCCGATCGCGTCTCGATTACTTTTGTGCCCGACAAGTTTCAGAGTCAACCAATGATTCGAGGTCGTGGTCTCGTTGTGGAGCACATGCATGGGGCCGTCATTGGTGGTAACGACTGCATCTAGTCTCCCATCGTTATCGATGTCACCGACCGCCAAACCGCGACCAACCCAAGTCTGCTGAAACACGGTCCCCGCTTCCGCTGAGACATCGACGAAGTTCTTACCTGTGTTCCGGGCGAGGAGCATAGGCTCGCGATAGTGAAGATTGGGAAATGTCAGCTCGATGTTATCGAGATCGTGACCTTGCGCGACGATGAGATCTTTCCAACCGTCGTTGTCATAGTCGAGAAAACGCACACCCCAGCCCGAATGGGCGGCGGTCATGCGTCCGAGACCGGATGGATACGTGTCATAGATAAAGGTGCTGTCGCCATTGTTGCGGTACAGCGCATACATCTGATTGGCGAGATCGGTAATAAGTAAATCTGGAAGCCCGTCGTTGTTGTAATCGGTGAATTCAACTCCCATTCCGGCGTAGGAGCGGCCTTCTCCATCCACCGCCACACCCGCCGGCAGTCCAACCTCTTCAAAGGCGCCATGACCAGTATTGTGGTACAAGAACTCCGGCATCGAGTCGTTGGCAATGAAAAGATCGATGTGTCCATCGCGATCGTAGTCGGCCAGCGCGATGCCCAAGCCCTTGCCTTCCTTCGAGAGCCCGAATTTCTGAGAGGCTTCCGTAAAGTGGCCGTTGCCATCGTTGCGATAGACCAGGGCGGTGATAGGGCGAAATGCATCCGGCGTGCAGTAAACCCGGCCTCCTTCCTTGTGCTCGCCGCACCAGACGTCGTCGAAGTCCCACTGCATATAGCGGAGGACGACCAAGTCCAAAAGTCCATCGTTGTCGAGGTCAACCCAGGCAGCGCCCGTCGACCACCCGGCACCGGCAACTCCCGCTTGTGGAGTGACGTCGGTAAACGTGCCGTTCCCATTGTTGTGGTAAAGCTTGTTGCCACCGTAGCCGGTTACGTATAAGTCTTCGAATCCATCATTGTCATAATCGCCGACGGCGACGCCCATGCCATATCCCGCGCCCTGGAGGCCGGATTTGTCGGTTACATCCTCGAACGTGCCATCCGGCTTCTGATGAAAGAGGCGGTTCCAATGCTCCGGGCCTGTCTTTTGCGGGATAGTGCCTTTCGGCGTGGGATCGGCCAACGGGGCGCCATTGACGGCAAATATATCGAGCCGCCCATCGTTGTCATAATCAAACAGAGCCACTCCAGCACCCATGGTTTCGATCAAGTATTTGCGCGAAGTGTGGGAGGCGACATGCTGAAAATGTATGCCGAGTGCGGAAGTCACATCGGCGAACCTAGGCTGGGCTGGAGGAGAGTCTGCACCGTAAGACAGAACGATCGAGGTGGTGAGAAACAACAGCGCTAGCAAAAATGAACCCGAGTGAGTCGGGGCGCCGGAGGAAGGGAATCGGCCGAGCAAGCGACCTACTTCGACTCGGGGGCAGTGGCGCCAGCCGAGTTCTGAGTCTTGTCAGCGGGCGATTTCGAAAGGTGTTCGAACTCGCTCAGTTCGCGCGCGCTTGCGTCAGAGTCGTGGAGGTCACGGTAAACCTGAGCAAGCAGATAGTGCGGCGCGGCGGCTGCGGGA
>JBPYEW010000103.1:0-2611 GCA_051984555.1 Terriglobales bacterium
TGATCACATGAACATCGTCTGTCTGGGTGGCCGAATCACCGGCCCGATGCTCGCTTGGGACCTTGTCGAGGCCTTCCTGGCTGCCGAGTTCAGTCAGGCGGAGCGTCATCCGCGACGCTTGGGCAAAGTCGCTGCACTCGAAACGAGAATCACGACCCCGGTCGGAGGAGAGGCCGCCGCCTAGCGATTGTGTGCTGATTGAAAAGTGCCGCTCAAGAAGGAGCGCTTTGACGCAGAAGAAGATGAACATCCGTGAATACATGTTAAGGAGGCAGTCATGAGTACCGCGCGACTTCTCGTCGACGACCTGACCCCCGCGCAACTGGATCAGCTATGCGTCAATACCATTCGTACGCTGTCGATAGACGCTGTCCAGCAAGCCAACTCAGGACACCCAGGTACGCCCATGGCACTGGCACCGCTTGTCTATACCATCTGGAATCGCGTTCTCCGTTTCGACCCACAAGACCCGATCTGGCCAAATCGTGATCGTTTTGTGCTGTCGAACGGCCACGCTTCAATGTTGCTCTGGTCCGCGCTCCATCTCACGTGCACCCAGGCCGTCAATGCCGACTATGAAACCGTGGGAAAGCCTTCGGTTTCGCTCGACGATATCCGTCGTTTCCGCCAGCTGGACAGCAAAGCCCCCGGCCACCCTGAATACCATTGGGTATCAGGAGTGGAGACCACGACCGGTCCGCTTGGCCAGGGCGTAGCCACAAGCGTTGGCATGGCGATCGGCGAAAAGTGGCTCGCCCATCACTACAACCGGCCGGGGTTTGAGATCTTCGACTACAACATCTACGCCGTGTGCGGTGACGGCTGCCTGATGGAAGGCGTTGCATCGGAAGCGGCATCACTCGCCGGCCACCTGGGCCTCGACAATCTCTGCTGGGTCTACGATAACAATCACATAACCATCGAAGGCAGCACGCGCCTCGCCTTTACGGAGGACGTCGAGACACGATTCTTAGCGTACGGTTGGAACGTCTTGCGGGTCGGCGATGCGAACGATCTCGATCGCATCGAAAATGCTTTGGAAATCTTCCACAAGACGAAGGACCGTCCCACATTCATTGTCCTCGATAGCCACATCGGCTACGGGTCACCGCATAAACAGGACACAGCTGCCGCTCATGGGGAACCGCTGGGCGATGAAGAGATCCGGCTGGTCAAGCGCAGCTACGGGTGGCCCGAGCAGGCAAAGTTCCTTGTTCCCGAAGGGGTGTACGAGCATTTTGCAGCGGGCATAGGCGCACGCGGTGCCGACGCCCGGCGCAAGTGGACGCAGCTTTTTGAGGCCTACCGGGCAAAGTATCCCGACCTCGCCGGTGAAATTGAATTGCTGGAGCGGCGCGAGCTCCCCCCGGGATGGGATCGCAACCTGCCCATATTTCCAGCCGACTCAAAGGGCATCGCGGGGAGAGACGCCTCGGGCAAAGTGCTGAACGTGCTCGCACAAAACATTCCCTGGTTCCTCGGCGGCTCAGCAGACCTTGGTCCATCGAACAAGACCACGCTCACGTACAGCGGCGCAGGGGATTTTCAGTCCGATGACCGTGGAGGGAAGAACCTGCATTTTGGTATTCGCGAGCACGCGATGGCAACCATTGTCAACGGACTCGCTCTATCGAAGCTGCGGCCGTTTGGCGCCACATTCTTCATATTCAGCGACTACGCCAGACCCGCCATTCGGCTGGCGTCGCTCATGGAGTTGCCTGCTCTCTTCGTCTTTACACACGACGCCATGGGCGATGGCGAAGACGGGCCTACCCACCAACCCGTCGAGCACCTTGCGTCTCTGCGTTTGATCCCGGGATTGATCACCTTGCGTCCGGGCGATGCCAATGAGGTGGTGGAGGCATACCGCTACATCATGCAACTACGCCACCAGCCCGCGGTGCTGGCGCTATCGCGGCAACCCTTGCCCACGCTCGATCGCACCAAGTACGCTTCCGCATCCGGGGTCGCACAGGGAGCCTACGTGCTCGCAGACCCCCCTGACGGCAACCCCGAAGTGATCATCATCGCCTCAGGCAGCGAGGTTAGCCTTGTGGTCCAGGTGCACGAGACTCTGCTCGCCGAAGGCATTCGTTCGCGCGTGGTGTCGATGCCGTCATGGGAGATTTTCGACCGCCAGCCGCAAGCCTACCGGGACAGTGTTTTGCCACCGAACGTGAAAGCGCGGGTCGCCGTGGAGCAAGCTTCGACCTCTGGGTGGCAACGATATGTTGGCAACTCCGGTTCTGTTATCGGCATGCACACCTTCGGAGCATCGGCGCCGCTTAAGGAATTGCAGAGGAAGTTCGGGTTCGAACCCGACCAAGTGGCGCTGGCAGTCAAGCAGCAACTGCATAGGAAGTGAGTTGAAATAGGGGCGGCAGCCGACCTCAAACTCGAAGGGCAGCAGGAGTCAGGTGGAACTTCGTGAGACGTAAGCCTTAAGAAGAGATGGTAACAACTGGGCGCTTCGAAATCGAACGAAACGGTGAAATCGTCTACCTTGAATATAGTTTGAGCCCAGGCGTGTTGGAACTGATCCATACTGAAGTGCCTAAAGCGTTGCGTTATATGGGCCTAGCTACTTCGGTGGCAGAAACTGCTCTCCAAT
>JBPYEW010000104.1:0-7126 GCA_051984555.1 Terriglobales bacterium
AAGGCGTAAGGGCGAGCGCCTCAAATAAACGCTCGCGCGAGGCTCACCAGAGCGGCGTCGCCCTGGCAGCCCGAGATAGACCCAGATCATAGACAGAAGTACCGTAGGAATCTGGAATTGCCAGAACAGATCAACCTCTAGGGGCAAGCGGAACAGGTGGAAGAGAAACATAGCAATGGCAAAAATCTGCTCCGCATCAGGCCGTGAAAATAGCAAACATGATCCAATCCGGGCGGATATAGTGGCCAAGGTCGCTAAGAGTACAAGTAGTCCGACGTAGCCAAGATCCACAGTGACTTGTAAAAACGTGTTGTGGAAGTGGTATCCCGTCTTGTCAACTTTTAGATCATGGGACCATATCTCTTCGGCTCCCCAGTTTCCAGGTTGCCAATAGGCCTGGTAACCGACCCCGAGCATAGAATGTTGCTCGATCGCCATATCGGCCCATTTCCACATCCACGTTCGGCCTGTCAATGTCACGTCTTTTCCGAGAGAATTGAGGAGTGTGGTGAAGTCTCCGACATATAGCCAAACGATCAGAAACAAAACGACCAAGAAAGCCATGAGAAGAAGGGCTGCAAAACGGAACGCGGGCACAAAACGAGCGACGAAAGCAAGCGGGCAAGTGACTGCTATTGCGGCCATCGAAAAGACCAATGCGCCTGTCGATCTCGATAGGACCAGGAGTACAGGAGACACTGCAGCCGCTGCGAATGCGATTAATCGAACTATGCCTGGCCGCGACCTGTCGAACGCGACGATCGTCGCCGTCAGCAGCAGCAGCCCGACGGAATAACCAAAATAATTCTTGCTACCGAATAACCCGACCAGTGTGACCTCACCACCCCAAACCTCATTCTGGCCCACTAGTAAACCGAGGGCTGCAACAAATGCCAATGCTGAAAACAGGGCCCCTAGCATCGTTCGCGGCTTGACGCACGACCCTGCCAATACTCCAATGATAGCTGTCAGCAGATATTGTGTGCCGGCTCTCAGCGTCCATCCCGGAACACCCGACCACGCCGTAGACAACAATGCAAATAGGGGCAGCGCCAACACAGGCCAGTTCGAAAGCAACCTTCCAATTGTTGCATTAGGGTTCCGCGCTGCTATCCAGACCCACGGAAGAAGGAATAGCAAAACTACAGCCGTTGTGCCTATTTGCGTTGCTGTCCAATGGCCAGACAGCAGCATTGTAAATGAAAAGAAGCACAGGGCCCAGTCTGAACGGTCTGTCCTTGCAAAAAACGCCGCTGCCCGCGGACTTGACGGCGCGGCTCCGGCCACTCTAATTCGAACGGTCAAGGCCCCGCCTCGTTCCAGGTATCGATCCAATGCATTCGCGCGAACCCTCCAAGTTGCTGAGATCCCCGGGGCAGAACGCGCGTCCGGTGCGGGGCGCTAGAATGACCGAATGGATCAAGGTCAGCATATATTGCGGCACTACTTATGTCCACACGAGGCTCTCCGCTGATTGCATCGAACGGTCATTTTTGGTCCATATCCCGGACGCTCACAGAGTCTTGCCCGCTCACGTTCGCGCACCCATTGTCCCTCCGCCGCCCAAGGCGCCGACTCGGTTGCTTTGAGTTGCGGCTCAGCGGCAAAAAATGTCAATTTTCCGTGACTAGCGCATCCACCCGGAAGGCGCACGTGATCGCATGCCGGCGAGCGGGCTGGGACTTGCCGTGGGGGCGGAGCGCGCAGCCGCAGACGCGACGGTCGCATGCTTCAGCGCCGCTGCAACAAATCCGTTCCTTCTCCATTCTCGGACCAGCGACGGCGACATTGCAGTGACGTGATCACCTCAATCGCCCCCTGTCATGGGAATATCCCTAGGAACAATCCTGTGACTTCACCTCCGCTCCCGCGTCCGAGACGCGGCACCGGGCGAGAACGAGGCCGAGCGTCGGGCCTCCGAGGTGCAGCGTTCAGGCAGTCGCCGCTAAGCGCCACGAATGATATCCCGACCGAGGGGCTCGTGGCCGCTGGCTCTCAATCACCTCAAGCACCGTCACCTCCGGCATAGTCACGCATAAAGCCGTACCAACTCAAAATGCCAATTTCGGCGACGAGCAACCGAGACCGGAGGCGCGGCCGACTTCGCTTTCGTCGTCTTGCGACCTGCTGGATTCGCAGTCGGTGTGGCGCTAGGCTTGCGCTCGTCCAATTCGCCTAATTTGTCCGCTCCGTGCTAAGGATTACGCGATGTCCGGTATCTTCCCGAGCGGTCTATCTGGGGCCAATGTTCACGCGCACTTCATTCATTTCTGTAAACGGCTCACTACCGCGATTCGCCGTTCCCCTTTCCATCCGTGGGCTACTGGGGCAACGACGGCTATTGTAATGGTTGCCTTTCTTCCGGCGATCAACACTCCCGTCTTCAGTGCCGAAGATGAGGCCGGGCACTATAACCGCCTGCTCGGGCGAGGCATCAATCTGGGTAGCGCTCTCGAAGCGCCGCAAGAGGGGGCCTGGGGTATCACATTGAAGTCTCGGTATTTCCGGGACATCAAGAATGCCGGTTTCAACTCGGTGCGGATTCCGATCAGCTGGTCCACACATGCCGGGACCGAGCCCCCGTATGCAATCGAACCCATGTTCTTCGGTCGGGTGGATTGGGCGGTCAATCAAGCCCTATCGCGTGGCCTCGTGGTCGTCATCAATGTGCACCATTATGCTGAAATGAACAGAGACCCCGTCGCACATCTGCCGCGCCTCGTCGGCATGTGGAAGCAGATTGCGCAGCACTATCGCGGCTACCCGGATCGCCTTTACTTCGAACTGCTGAACGAGCCGATCGGCCAATTGACGGATGATCGATGGCAGGGCGTCTTCCCGGAACTCCTCCACGCCGTGCGCGAAACGAATCCGGCGCGGATGGTTATCGTCGGCCCGGCTAACGGGAACGACCTCCGTCATCTCGACAGGCTGTACCTACCGCAAGAGGACCGGCATCTGATCGCCACCTTCCATTACTATTCTCCACCCCAGTTCACCCACCAAGGAGCTGGTTGGGTCCCCGGTAGCGATGCGTGGAAGGGCACAACCTGGACAGGTTCAGCGCAGGAGCGCGACGTAATGGCGCGAGACTTTGACGATGCGGCGGCGTGGGCCGCAAAAAACGGGCGGCCGTTGTACGTTGGGGAGTTCGGCAGCTATGAGGAGGCAGACATGGCGTCGCGGGTGCGATGGACGCGCGCCGCCGTTAACGAGGCGCAAAAGCACAGGTTCAGCTGGGCGTACTGGGAATTTTGCGCTACTTTTGGAGCGTATGATCCAATTGCGTTGGCGTGGCGCGAACCGCTGCTGCAGTCGCTGATAGGTAGTGGGAATGGCAACAAGGATTGACTTCGCGGGGGCGACAGACGTCAAGCGGACAAACTGTAATCGGCTTGCGCTAACGGGGCAGCAATGAAAGGCGGGCTGATCGTTGCGGTTACACGGGACCGTTATTCGACAAAATTCAACGTCCCAAAGCCGTCGCGGCATACCATCCGCCCGACTATTTTTGTTCCTAGCCACAGAGTGTCTCCTCACATTGAGGGGATCACCGTTTTGTGGCCAACTCGCTGCGACTTGATCCACACCATCAATAGAATTCCAATTCTAACCAAAAAAAAATTTGTTATATCATTCGAGTCTCATTTACCTAGGTATTTTTGGGGCGAAAAGACCAGGTTCTTTAAGTATATGCGGGGGCTATTGGCGGCACCTTCGTGCCGCAGGATTATTGCTTGGTCAGAATGCGCCAAGAAAATCTTCCTTGCGACGCACACAGGCACTGAAGAATTCGATGCGCTGGCAGGAAAACTCCAGGTCATTTATCCGAACATCATCTTGCCGGAGTACGAAAATGAACCCCGAATCCGGCAAACCCCCATAAAGCTCGTTTTTGTTGGCTCGCATTTCGGACGAAAAGGAGGCGCGGTGGCGGTGCGGGCCGCCGAACTGGCACGTCTGCGCCGGATGCCCTTACATTTCCACATCATTTCCTCTCTCCAGGCAGGCGGTAACATTTGGAGCGACCCACGTGATAGGACTTTTTTTGATCAGTATTTCAAACTATTGCAGAATGATAACGTCACGTTCGATAAGTCCTTGCCGAACGAAATGGTTATTGAGGCTTTACGTGGTGCAGACTTTTCGATCCTGACGACGCTGAGCGATACGTTCGGGTTCGGCGCCATCGAGTCTCTCGCTGTCGGTACACCGGTCATCGCTACACCCCAAGGAGCATTGCCGGAGTTTATCGTACACGGTTACAATGGATTGACCGTGCCGCTTGAGGTCAATGCCTACGGTGAATGGATCCACGCCGGCCGGTCCGACAAGGATAGCAGGGTATTCGAGGCACTGTACCGCAACGAGATCGAGCGCATGGCGCACAACCTGATCGAGGCGGTAGCTCTATGTTGCGAAACCTCAGGCCTTCTTGCGACGATGCGGCAGAATGCGCGGGCGACTGCCGAAAAGTTCTTTGACAGCCGAAAGACCTCTCCCCTTCTGGATAGAATTTACGAGGAGAGCGTTTTGGGTCCGGCCCAAAGGCCCGCGCCCCGTAGTTCCAGAAACACGCTCCTGCTGATTGACCGCAAGTAATCGAGAACGAGAGGCGATAGAATCTGACTGCGAGGTGTTAACCACCGGATCATGGTAGCGGCCCCATATTAGGGCTAATACTCATAAATCAGAGAAGTTGTTGGGCCCCTCATTTTTGGCTCCCCGGATCTTCGAAAGGAAAGAAAGGAACGAGTCGGACCAACAAGTTACGTTTTATCAGTCTGGACCTTTAGGCGCGTTATCACTCTGGACCTTTAGGCGCGCAATTGCCGATCGTTCACCGGTAGCAGCCGCATAGGAGATATGCGCGTTCAGTGAGGCCGGAGACGGTCGTTGACAGTCATTTTTACTGTAATATTCTCTTTCTTTTGCGGCAGGCATTTGGTTTGCTGATTGTAGCTGGAGCGCAGAATGCAGGCTGCACTGATGTAGAAGGCCACGGCGACGACCCACGCTCAGAGTAAATCGTGCCTCCACACTGCCGACGTACACTACGCCTAGGGACGAACGAGCCGAAAATGCGCATTTCGCCGAGGGCTCACTCCCAGGCATGTCCGTCAATGATCTTGTGGCACGCACCTATGTATTTGGTGGCCGAGAGGCATCCCCTTGATCAAGTGGGCTGCCGTGTGAATGACTCCAGCCGCGCGTCGCGTGTCATCGCGACTGCATCCGCGCTTGACCGTGAGCGGCATCGGACCCTGCGATGCTAGCGCTCAAAAGCCTCGTGTTTGCACTGCTATTGGGAATGATGATTTGGCCGGCGTTCTATAACGAACAGCCTTTTTTCTTCCCCGACACGACGGCATACATTCGTGCCGCCGATCTTGGCGTCCAAAGCCTGACTCACCACACTACGCCTTGGTCGGTGTCTGCCGAAGATAAGGGCGGCGGCGGGCAAGATTCCTCCGATGATTCTGGCACCAAGAGGGTCAATTCGGTCAAGGACAAGACGGTCTTCTCAGGGCGCTCGCCGTATTACGGTGTCTTGCTTTATCTTGGCGAAGTTACTGGCGGCTTTTGGATATCGATCACCTTGCAGGCGCTGGCTCTCCTGGTCGCTCTAGCGCGGGCGCTGCGCGCACTGGAGCTGCCCACGTGGCCCCACCTGCTGTGGATCGGGATCGTGATCGCAACCACGACCAGCGCTTCGTTCTTTGCTAGCTTTCTCATGCCGGATGTTTTTGCGGCTCTGACGATACTCGGGTGTTCGGTATTGATCGGCCTTCCTCGCCGCCTGAGCACCGTTGACTACTCAATTTGGCTGTTATTGCTGGCAGCGTCGCTGATGTTTCACGACTCGCACACGCTGATCGCGGCGACATTGCTGCTGCTTGGGTTTACGTGGAATCTGCTAACGCGTCGATGGAGCAACTGGCGTGGATTGGGGTTCATCGGATTCGCTTTGTTGCTCGCCGCCTGCGCTCAGCTCGTTTTTGATTTCACGGTACAGCGTGTGGTCGGCGCTAGCCCTCTTCGCCTGCCGTTCCTGATGGCTCGCGTCATAGAAGATGGCCCTGGTTATAGATTTCTGCGCGACACGTGTCCGGGCAGCGGCTTCCAAGTTTGCGATTACGTCGATCGGTTACCGATGTCTTCAAGCGAGTTTCTATGGGGTTCCGAAATGAATAGGGGTGTATTTGCCCAGTCGTCTCCGGAGGTTCGGCGGGCGCTTTCAGCCGAGCAGGTTGGGTTTTTACTCGCCGTAATTGAGTACGATCCGATCGGGCAGATGTCCGCTTCGCTTCGAAACATCGGTTTGCAGCTAAGCGCCTTGAGGCTTCGAGATTTTGAATACGACGAGGAGGAGAAACGCGTCTTTGCGATCAAGATACCGGTCGAGTACCTCGACACGCTGCGTCGGAGCGCGGCTTACCGCCATGCGTTGCCATTGGGATTCTTTTCCAGCGTGATTTTGGTGACGTTTATATTCGGCGGCGCTTTTTCGACCTATATGTTGCTGTCGCCTCGCCTCCGGCAGAGCCTTACGGCCGAAGCCAGGTCCGTTTGCGCCTGGGTTATTGTCGGGATACTGGTGAACGCAGCGGTGTGCGGCGTGCTGTCGGGGCCGCACAGCCGATACGCGGTTCGCGTCGCGTGGCTGCTTCCCTTGATAGCATTTCTATTAGCGCTAACGTCTAGGTCACGATCGGACATGAGGGGGTTGGTGCACAAGACATAGATGGCGATGTGGAGACTGTCGCATCAGTGCAAACTATATGGCAACGACGAATGCGAAGCGGAAAAACTGGGGTTATGATTCCAGTCTCTCAGGGCCGAAACCACTGATATTCTCAATCGATGGCCCATTTTGAGGGTCGCTAACTGCACAGAATCGCCGACCGCCTTCTCTTGCGCTCGATCCGCTACATGATCTGCGGTGCTCTCTGAGAAGATGCGTCCGAGGATCACCGCGCTAAAATGCTCGCCGACCTGCGATAGCTTTCCGCAATCTTTGGACCAGCTCTTCAAATAAGCGTTCCATTAGAAACAGAGATACCTTTGGCGAGCGACAGAAGGCCGCCAGGAACCGCGCATATTTCCGCGCTTTGACCGCCTCTAT
>JBPYEW010000105.1:0-6806 GCA_051984555.1 Terriglobales bacterium
TTTCGTGTCGCCCCACTCATTGATCCTCACCGCCCCACGCTCTCCATAATAGTAGCTGCGAAAACTACTCCAGGGTCACTGGTCAGGCTCGATGACTAAGCCACGCTTCACCGGATTGCGATGGTAACCGAAGCTGACAGACATCCCGTCTAAGGTGACGTGGCGGCACCCGGAGAAACTCATTGGTAAGGTTGTTGGCGCTCAATACGGTTGACCCGGCTTACTGCCAGCAGTACCTTGCTCTCATCGAGGAGTTTTCTTGCCGATCTCTGCCGTAGATACGATCAGCTTGGCTTTTCAGCACACCAAGGAACAGCTGGTTCGCCCATTCAGGTTCGGCCAATGGATACGGCTGGCACTGCTCGGACTGGCTACCGGGGAATTGAGTTCCGGCGGCGGGTGCAACAGCAATTTCAATATTCCGTCTGGAGCAGGCAAACACCCATCCAGCGCAGACCAGTTGATTCCAGCATGGCCCCATCTTCCACACCTCCCATTGCCGGAACTTGTGGCGATTGTTGCGGGAGCCCTGCTGCTGTTTCTCGTGATCGGCGTAGCTTTTTTGTACCTGAACAGCATCTGCCGCTTCATTCTGTTCGACTCGATTCTCAAGAAGAAGGTGATCTTCCGGGGAAGTTGGACCCAGTGGCGTCCGGCGGGCCGTCGATTCTTCACCTGGCAGATTCTGTTTCAGATCGTGATGATGATGTGTTTCGTGATCCTGGCGGGAATCCCTCTCGGGATTGCGTATGCGGCGGGTTGGCTGACGTCGCCGAAACAGCATCTACTTCCCCTGATTCTTGGCGGGATTGTCCTGTTCTTTGTCCTAATGATCCTTGTCTTTGGTGCCCTGCTGGTGCAGGTCATCGCAAAAGATTTTGTCGTGCCGATGATGGCACTGGAGGGTCTCGACTGGGACGAAGCATGGAAGCGAGTGCTGGCGATGCTGAAGGCGGAGAAGGGCGGGTATGCCGGTTATGTCGGCATGAAAGTTGTACTCGCGATCGCGGCCGGCATCCTGCTGGGAATTGTGACATTCATCTGCATGCTCGCGATTCTGCTACCCGTCATCGGGGTGGCGTTTGCGGTCGGGATCGCGGGACACATGACCTGGAACGTGTACACGATCACTCTCGCGGTGGTGGCCGGAGTTGTGGTGTTCGCGGCAGCGATGTTTGTGATGTCCATGATCTCGGTTCCTGCGGCTGTGTTCTTCCCTGCGTACTCCATTTACTTCTTCGCGCCGCGCTATGCACCCCTGAGTGCGCGGCTGTATCCGATGCCGGTCACGCCGCCAACTGCGCCTACGGGCCCGCCTATGCCACTCGGGCCAGAACCTGCCGTCTGATTCTCCGCGGGAACATGTGTCCACTGGCGGGTGTCTGAAGAGATAGACACGCGCGTGCCTGAGAGGAGAAGCAGATGGCATTCTCAGGCGGAGAGCCGGGTAGACCGGAAATCAATGTAACGCCAATGATTGATGTGTTGCTGGTGCTCATCATTGTTTTCATGGTGGTGGTGTCGATGGACAAGAAGCAGGGTGAGACGGCGGAGATCCCACAACCCGCGACTGACAGCAGCGTCCCACCACCGGAGCGGACCATCGTGATCCAGGTCGAGCAGGAAAGTCCGAATGACCCGCCGCTCGTGAAAATCAACGACGAGAGCGTGGCATGGAGGCAGTTGCAGTCGCGATTGCAACAAATCTTTGTGGGCCGCATGGAAAAAGTTGCATTCGTAAAAGGAGACAAGGATCTCAGCTTCCAAGAAGTAGCGGAAGTGCTCGACATAGCGCACGCCGCGGGCATCGATCACGTGGGGCTGATCACGTCCGAGCCGAAGCAAGAAGCGCGAGTGCACTGAGCACGGGGTGGGGACTAGTCGCGGGCGCGGTTCTTGATCCAGATTGGGGTGCCGACGAAGCCGAAGGCGTCGCGAATCTGGTTTTCGACAAAGCGCTCGTACGAAAAATGTAATTTCACGGGGCGGTCGGTGAACAAGATAAACGTGGGCGGGGCGACGGCGGCTTGCGTCATGTAGTAAATCTTGACGCGCTTGCTGACGGGAACCGACGCGCGATCGAAGTCGATGGTCTTCAAGAAGCGATTCATCTCGCCGGTTGGAATGCGCTTGCGGCGTTCGGCCGCGACCTCTTCGATCTTTGGAAATATCTTGTCGACTCCCTTGCCCGTGGATGCGGATACGAAGAGGAGCGGCGCGTAGGAGAGAAACTTCAATGCGTAACGCAAACGCTGCTCGT
Organism: Terriglobales bacterium; assembly: GCA_051984555.1. GTDB lineage: Bacteria > Acidobacteriota > Terriglobia > Terriglobales > Acidobacteriaceae > Gp1-AA122. The sequence continues at coordinate 2,261 of JBPYEW010000105.1, forward strand.
ACAGATTACGGTCACTGGAACTCTTGCTCTCCTGAATGCGAGCAGCCTTGGATTGCGCCACTGCTTTCTTCTGCCGGGAAGCGACCAGATCCCACTTGTTGACGATGATGATGACGGAGCGGCCGCTCTCGTGAGCGTAGCCGGCAATGGCGGCATCCAGGGCGCTCACCCCCTCGGTGGCGTCAATCACTAACAGCGCGATATCGGCTTCTTCGAGGTGCTTGCGCGCCATCACGACAGACAGTTTCTCCGCCATAAGGTGGGTTTTTCCCTTGCGGCGGATGCCGGCCGTGTCGATAAAGCGAAAGTGTTTCCCATCCCGCTCGACGACTTCATCGACGGCGTCTCGCGTGGTGCCTGGGATTGGGGAAACGATGGCTCGTCCGGAACCGGTCAGCGCATTGAGGAGAGTTGATTTGCCGACGTTGGGATGACCAATGATGGCGATCCTGGTTTCCGCGGGCGCTTGATCCGAATCTTCGACAGTGGGCTCAGGCGGCTCGGGTGAGACGACGGGAGCGGGGAGGACGGCGAGAACTGCATCGAGCAGATCGTCGATGCCGCGCCCATGCTCGGCCGAGATACCGAAGAGGTTACGGATGCCTAAACGGCGGAAGTCTTCAGTCAGAGTTTCCTGCTTGTCGGTATCGACTTTGTTGACGGCGAGGAAGACAGGCTTCCCGCTGCGCAGGAGGAGGCGTGCGAGGTCGATGTCGGGGGCGGCGAGTTCGCTGCGCGCATCGACGACCAGGACGATGGCATCGGACTCTCCGAGGGCGACGCGTGCCTGGCGGAAGATTTCTGACGGGATCAAGTCTTTTTCGTCGGGGATGATGCCACCGGTATCGACGACGCGCAGGTCTCGCCCGCGCCAATGTGCGTTGCCATAGAGGCGATCGCGGGTGATGCCGGGTTCATCGCCGACGATGGCGCGCCGGGAGCCGACGAGGCGGTTGAAGAGCGTCGACTTCCCAACATTTGGGCGGCCGACGATGGCGACAGTCGGCGGGTGGGTTGCCGTGGTTGCTGCGGGCGAATTGGAGGCAAGCTCGGCCAAGCTGGTTGCGACTCGAGGGCGGAAACACAGATCCGCTATGGTAATACGGTTATTATAGAGACTCCGTGGCGTCTGCCTCCCAGCCCGTAACTCCCGCAAAGCACGAATACACGCTGTACCAGTTTTTCGCTCCGGGCGGGGTGTTGTCGCGTACACACCCGGCGTATGAATTCCGGCGCGGACAATTGCAGATGGCACAAGCGGTGGAAGAGGCGATCCAGGAGAAGCGGCACCTGATTGTCGAGGCGGGAACGGGGACGGGGAAAACTCTCGCGTACCTGATGCCCGTGATCCGGTCGGGCAAGCGCGTGCTGATTTCGACAGGCACGAAGAACTTGCAGGAGCAGCTCTTCTACAAAGATATTCCGTTCCTGGAGCAGGCGCTTTATCCCAATGGGGAAGGCAAACTGCACGTCTGCTACATGAAGGGACGCGCGAATTATCTCTGCCGCAAGAAGCTGTATGACTTGACGGACCAGCCGATTCTCTCCGGGCTGGAAGAAATTGAACAGTACCGAGCAATCGCGTCGTGGGAGAAAACGACGCAGACGGGAGACCGAGCGGAGTTGGCATCGCTGCCGGAAGCGAGTGCGCTTTGGCCGAAACTGGACGCGCGTAACGAGACTTGTCTGGGTCAAAAGTGCAGCCAGTGGGAGAGGTGTTTCATAACCGAAATGCATCGCAAGGCGATGGAGAGCGACATCATCATCGTTAACCATCACTTATTTTTCGCGGATCTCGCGATCAAGCAAGCAGCGGAACATGCGCCGGATGCGGGGATTCTGCCGGAGGTGGGAGCCGTCATCTTCGATGAGGCACATGAGCTCGAGGACGTGGCGGGGAGCTACTTCGGAGTTTCGGTCAGCAATCTCCGGATTGAGGATCTGATCCGGGATGTAGAGGCGTCCTTGCAGCGCAACCGTGCGCTCTCGGCTTCGTTGTCTACGGCGACACGGAGGCTGCGCGAGCGCTCACAGTTTTTCTTCTCGGTGCTGCCGGCCGGGGATGGGCGCTTCGCATTCGAGAACCGGCGCGAATTTCTGGAAGAAAATGGGGACGAGTTCCTCGCGCTCATGCAGGCGATTACGGGCCTTGGATCTGAACTGCACAACATGCCGGAGAAGCCGGAAGAGGTGTTTGCTTTCATCCGGCGGTGCGAGGAGCTGGGCGTTCAGCTGCGCTTCCTGATGGAGTCAGAGGACCGGAACACTGTCTTCTGGATTGAGCGGCGCGGTGGGCGAGGCATGCATCGCGAGAAGAAGAATGTTTTCCTGCAGGCCACGCCCATCGATGTCGCGCCAATTTTGAAATCATGCCTCTTTGATCAACTGGAGTGCGCGGTACTCACGTCGGCCACGCTGGCAGTTTCTGGTGGTTTTGAGTACATGCGACAGCGGCTTGGGCTCGAACACGGGCGCGAGCTGGTGCTAGCGTCGCATTATGACTACGAAAACCAGGCCGTCCTCTATGTGCCGCCCGACTTGCCTGATCCGCGTACGCCGCAGTTCACGGTGAGGGCCGCGGACCGGATCCGGCAACTGCTGGAGATCACGCGTGGACGTGCGTTCTGCCTGTTCACCAGTTACGCGCAAATGAATGAAGTCCATCAACGGCTTCTGGGAGAGCTGGAGTTTCCCATGCTGCTGCAGGGCGACGCACCAAAAAGCGTGCTGCTGGAGGAATTCCGGGTCACGCCGAATGCGGTATTGTTTGGGACGTCCTCATTCTGGCAAGGCGTGGATGTGCAGGGCGAGCAGTTGAGCTGCGTCATTATCGATCGGCTGCCTTTTGCAGTGCCCAGCGATCCGGTTGTTGCCGCACGCGTCCGGGCACTTGACCAGGCGGGCGGTAATGCATTTTTCCAGTACCAGGTACCGTCGGCGGTTATCACTCTGAAACAAGGGTTCGGCAGGCTAATCCGGTCGCTGCACGACCGAGGGCTGCTGTGCCTGCTGGACAATCGAATACTCAAGAAGCAGTACGGGCGTATCTTTCTGGATAGCTTGCCGAAATACAAGAAAACTACCGATATCAAGCAAGTAATGCAGTTCTTCTCCTAAGTCGTATCGTGAGTTATTCCCAAACGCCCTAAATTGGTGGATAATCTGCGGCCATGAACGACGCCAAGTGCTCGGATTGTGGCTTGACGGGACCGACACAGTCGTTTTATTCGCTGAACGGAAAGACTTACTGCGAACCCTGCGTATGGAAGGCCTCTCGAGAAGCTGCGAGTCGCGGCGCACCCTCCCAATACGTTTCAATTGGCTATGAGAGCAGCTGCGCCCGCTGTGGAAGGCCGGTTGACGTAGTCACAGAAGGCAAAACACCACTGTGCCAGGAATGCCGGACGGTCGCCTACTCCTGGCCCTACCCACAGTGGCTGAAACTCAGCTTGGCATTCCTACTTATCCTTTTGGTGATCTCGCTTATCCATGGAAGGAAATACTTCGTAGCGGGAAAGTCGTTGTACGTGGGCGAGAAACTCGTCGAGCAACATAAGTACGAGCAAGCCATACCTTATCTGAAAACGACGGTTGATACGGCTCCGCAGTCGGATAAAGGGGTTCTACTGTTCGCGATTGCATGCTTGCGGGCCGGTAAACCCGCCGATGCCATGCGCGCCCTGGACAAACACAATGACGGGCGTTTTGAGAATGCCAACGATCCGTTGTTTGTGGAGACAAATCAGCTCGCCGAGAGGGCCGACCGGGCATTTACGAAGGTGAAAGAGGCTTCGGATCTTGCACAGAAGAACGAGCATGCAGAAGAAGCAGCACAAAAGATGCGCGAAGCGGCGCAGATCTACCCGGAGAGTCCAGACATAGCGCTCGCAGTTCCGGAGTACGAGGCGGCCGCTGCGTTCGAGAGCAAGGATTACGACCGTTTTCTGAGTATCTCCCAAGAGATTGAGAAGAACAGTCCGAACTCTGGGCGATCTGTGGCGATGGTAGCAAGCGCCCTTGCGTGCAAGTACGCTGTCACAGGAGATAAGTCGTTCCGTGATCGCGCGGAGCAGATGTTAGAGGCTGCCGGGAGGCTTTCGCAGTCATCGGCAGAAGAGCAGAAAGCATTCAACGAATACTCAGAGCGGATCCATTACCGGCTAACATCGCGCTTGATTATAGACACGCCGGAATACAACCGCCGCTTTCGAAACAATAAGTCCGAGAAGCAATGAGGTGGTGCTAACGTGTTCTTTATTCCCGGACCGGTAATTGCCGCTTTGACGTTCCCCGGAATTATTCTTCACGAGACGGCACACTTATTTTTCTGCAAGTTGTTCCGGCTCGGAGTATTCGACGTCTGCTACTTTCGATTCGGCAATCCGGCGGGGTACGTGATACACGACGTGATACACGAAAAGACCAGCAACTTTACCGCAGCCTGGTTCGTGAGCATGGGACCGTTCTTCGTGAACACGGTACTGTGCGTGGTCTTTTGCAGTACCGCCTTTCTGCCAATCTGGGAACTCAAGACGGACGATCCGAT
>JBPYEW010000106.1:0-11303 GCA_051984555.1 Terriglobales bacterium
GGCAATCGGTGCTTGCGGAAAATCATCTGGTCATCGTCGACCACAAACTCTGTCGTGTTCTTTGAACATGCAAGAATGGCACACTTGTCGGACACTGGCACTCCGTAGAGCGGGAATCTGTCAAGCAATCAATTGAAGAACGAATGATCGGCCGATAGTCGTTCAAATGGTCTGGTCAATTCCGAAATCTCTTGTGGTGATATTGTCAACCGATTGAGAGAACTCGACCGCGGAGCTTTTACCGACGTCGGCGCCAAGCCTCGGTGTCAGCTCTTCAACATTATTTGTGTATATTTCGGCATCGAGTCGAGCCCGCGACACACTCACGTAGGCGAATCGTGAGCTCAGAAGTTCAGGATGAACCGTGGTGTCCGCGTTTATTAGGACACGCTCTGCCGTAAGCCCCTGGGCACTGTGGCTGGTCACCGCGTACCCGTGATCAAAGTGCGGATGCACCTTTGCATTGATTACGATCTTTCTCCCATCCTCAAGGCTCAACGAGATGCTGCCGTCGGGAGCGATCTTCTCGATGGTCCCCAAGTCACGATTAGCAACCCCAATCTGCTTCTGGGGCGCAGTGAATTGAACGCGATCGCCGGTTGAAAACTCCCGTTCTACCGACTCATACACGGTCACTCCTGATAGCCTCTTGGGATCGTGGGTGACTTGATTCCCGTCGACCTTCCGAATTGTCAGCAAATTTTCTGCGGCATTGACAGCTACGACATTGCCGTAGCTTCCTGCCGGGATGCCGATTTTTTGGCTACCTCGTGAAAATCTCACGACATCTCCCACTTCGTAGCGCTTAGCCCATGTCCGCTCCGCACCGGTCATGTCCTGGCGCGGAACGAGAACGCGGCACTTGTGGTCGTCAATGCCCACCAGTCCTTTCGCTCTCAGTTCCTGGCGAACGGCTGCATTGAGTTCGTGACGCGATTTGTTATCTGGGGAGATGATCAGAGTCCCGTGCGGATTAGCTACATAGTTCCGCGCGATGGCGTAAACACGTTCCTGGCGGTTCGAAATCTCGTGCACGTTGCCACGACTCTTTAGCGATTCAATCGCTGGACCTGTTTGCCTCTTCGCTAGCATCTCAACCTCGGATTTCAGAATGGGATCACGTTGGCGCACAATCTGGTCCAGTTTCGCGGTTTGCATCCCCGCTTCCTGAAGTTGCTGGAAGGGACGGCCAGCTTCGACACCCTGATGCTGGCGGGTGTCGCCAATGAGCAATACCCGGTCTTCAGGTCCAAGCTTTCTCAAGAAGTCGCGCACCTGATTTGTGCTTGCGAGGCTGGATTCATCCATAAAGAAAAACCTCCGCCGTTGCGGATCAGAGTCAGGCGATTGCACCAGAAACGATTGCAGCGTATCTGAATGAACGCCTGCCTGCTCCAATTGCTTCGCTGCGCGGGAGGTTGGGGCGAGGCCCTCGACTTGGTAACTTTGCGCTTCGGCGGCTGCTCGAATGGCTGTCAGGGCAGTGGTTTTTCCTCCCCCTGCCACACCTTGAATCCCGTGGATACGGTCGCGTGAACTGAGCACATCTTCGATCACAGTTTTTTGCCCAAGATTCAGATGAGGCTGGGCGTCGGCCAGGGTGACCGCATTGTGTCGAGACAATACTGGTTCGAGCTGGTTTTGGCCTTCCCGCATTCGTCGGACGATTTCATGCTCGGCAGCAACCGTTTTGGCTGTTGTGAAGAGGCGCCCAGTTTGGTGTGGGCTTCGTTCGACGGTTACGAATTCGCACGCCTTATGGCGCGCTTCGATGTTGCGGCGGACCTCTGGATACCGCAATTCGCCCATTCCCCGGCGAAGCGCATCTCTTACGACTAGGCGCTCGTCTACCACGGCTTCCCGTTCGAAGTTTTTATCACGGGCAAACGTAACAGCCTCTTGAGCTCGTTTGGCGGGATCTATTGAAACTTGAACCTGTCGGGCACGTTCGTATGCAGTGCGAATCACCGTCTCGGGCTGATTTCCGAATTCTGCAGCGAGTCGGCGGTGAGCATCTAGTACGTCACGCGGACTGAGGATTTCCTTCCGGTCGCGCGTGGAGTGAGCCGCGATCTCGGCAGCTTCCTTGCTCTTGTGACCGATTTTCTCTAGGTACTCGCGAATCTGTTGGCTGCGTGGGCTAGAGGCATCCAGATATTCTTGGGTGTAACCTTTGATCTCCGGCGCCCCACTGCGTCCGCGCACAATCTCGTAGCCGAGCTGCCGCAAACGATAAGTCAATTCGGACTGATAAATGGCTGTAGCAAATTGCTGAGACTGAAAGAGGCTGCGCGGTTGCAGAGCCCGCAGCTCTCCATTTTCACGTTCAGTGATGTTGAAAATAACCGCATGAGTGTGAAGTTGTGGGGCGGCGTAACCGTTAACAGGACGCGCGGTGTCGTGCTCAAACTTCGCGACGACAAACTTTCCTGTGGTCTCTGCTGGGTGATTGCCGCCGATGCGCGCCTGAGTATATCGTTCCAGCTCGTCCAGTGCGATACGGACACTTGCACCGTGGGCTTCCCGGATTCGAAGGTCGCCCCCTACCAGCGCGGTCAACGAAACAGATTTTGGTGCTGAAAATGTCGCATCCCAACCGGCCCGGTGCTCCATCGTTGTAACAGTCTTTTCGTTCTCATCTTTGTACTTGTGCCCCAGCCGGTGCCGAACAAGCTGTTCTCCATTCTGTGGATGCTGGCCCTGGCTGAGCCTAGCGAATGCCTCTTCGCTGACCAAACCGTTCAGTCCGTACCGAGCGGCGAGCCGCCCTTGCCATTCACCTTGAACTGCGCTGCCCCGCGACCAATAGCTCTGTTGTTCGGAAGTGAATTCCTTCTTGTGATAGCTCTGAGCCTGTCCGGCCGAAAGCGGCTTTGAAATAGTTAGCATGACACTTAGTCCACGCTCTCATCGAATCCCAGACCCGTATCTTCCGCGATGCGGTCGGGAACGAGAGCATGCGCTGGTTCAGGTGCTGGTTCTGGTGGCAGTTGCTTTCTTGAAACAATCAGATCGTCCATCGGGCGTTCGGCGAAGCCAGGGTGCCTCTCCTCCAATGCGATGAAGGGGAATGCAAAACGCGCCACGTGATTCCCATATTTCAGAAAACCTCGAAGATCGTCCAAACCAGAGATTTCCGACGGCATCACGAGTGGCTCGGTTTGCCGGTCCAAGGCAAAGTTCTTACCGGCCCGTGTGCCCTCATAATGTGTCTCGCGAAGCCGCTCGATTTCCACTTCGCCGATGGCCTCGCTTACCCACTTTGCCGCTCGTGGCTCGGTGGTCCGGAGGAAAATCTTCGTGGCCGGCTGGGAGAGCATGGCCTCAGCATCATCGCCATAGCGTGCTTCCATTTGACTCCGGCCCTGAAAGCCAAGAATGACCGGATTTTGAGACTTCCGGTTTTCAGTGATTGCCGTATGCAATTGTGGCAGGCGCTGAAGGCTGGCGAGTTCATCAATCACAAACCAGACAGGCTTCTGCTGGGGCATCGGCTCATTCAGTAGCCGCAACACCAGTAGATCAATCCACAGACTGATAAGTGGACGCAGAGCTTCACGCATAGTCGGTTGCGAGGTGATGAAGATCCAGCCTTGACGGGTTTCGGCCCATTTCGTGGCGGTCCAGGTTGCGATCACGTCATCCTTGTTTGGGAGCAAGCGGAAGCTGTCGGCGGTCATATTGAGCGAGCCGAGAACGCCTGTACGCTGGTGCGGAGCTCGCGGGTCGATCAGCATCCAGTACTCGGTTCCTTTGACGCGTCGGTCGATTTCTGCGGGGTCAGACATCCACGCCACGAGCTGAGCGGGTGTCGGTAGATAGGTCATCAAATGCGCGAAGATCTTCTGCGGCGCCTCAACGAAGAATTTGTTGGTCACCCCTTCGGGCTGATAGAGGGAAACAGCTAGCGCCTTTGCTTCCGCCTTGCGCCGAAGTTCTTCTGATGGGTTCCAATAGGGCATCCGTGCATCGAGGGGATTGAGCACCATGTCGCCGCGCTTGTTGTTATAAAACTGCTTCACGAACTCACAAGCGGGGTCGTAAACGATGGCGCTCTCCCCTCGCGCCGCCACTTGATAGAGCATCTGGCGAATGATGCTGGACTTGCCCGAACCAGTGTCTCCCACGAGCAGAAAGTGTTTGTTCTCGGCGTTGCGCGGGATTCGCAGCGGGCGTTTGTCGTCATTAGTAGTAATTCCGATTCCATCGCCGACGACCGCTTTCGTGAACTGCTTCGCCGTGACGAGGACCGGCCCTTTGAGGCGTCGACCGTACCGCAGTTCCTTTCGCCTTTTAATATCTGTGCGCAAAGAGAAAGGGAGCTGCAAGACGAGTGCGACTACGCCCCAATAGAGGGGCACGCTGAACAGTGCGCTGAGCGATGTGTCGGCATATATCCAGTGGCCCAACCATGTGTGGAGTTCGTTGTTTCTGTAAGGGTGTTGGGGCTCGCGGAAGATGTATCGATCGCCGGTTTTCAATGCGCTATCGGAGAGAGTAAGCGGCAGCGCCCTGCCTGACAGTTGTTGCGTTTCGCCTGCGGACACGTCGGCGTCCATGGCCAACCGAGAGTGGGATTTCCCATCGGTGACATAGACGAGCTGGTACATTCCAGTGGGGCGAAACAAGCCTGCCAAACCGGTTCGGATGTAATAAGGGACGTAATATTTTTCCAAAGGCGAAAAGCTGAAGCGGAAGTGCACATACATCAAGAAACCAGCCATTACAGCCGCCAAGAAGATCGCGCCATAGGTGTAGTAGAAGCCTCGTGGCGGCCAGATGATGGATTCTTTCCGGCCCCACTGTTGGACCGTGGTCATCCGATCCGCTCCGCCGCATTCAATCTTTTGGCAAGCAGTTCTTGGGCTTTTCGCCCCTTTGTGGATTGCACTTGCCGAAGGACTGCGTTGAGATGGTCCGCCGTCATTCGTTCGCCGCGAATCAAAGGACCCAGGGTATTGATTAAGAGCAACTGAATCCCAACAAGTTCAGTAAAGAGATGGGCAGTCGTCGCGGTGTTGCGCTGGTTCCGAGCTTCGGCGAGTACGGTCTGGCGAATCCATTCACTGACGCTTTGCCCACGCTGGGACGCAAAGGCATCCAACTCAGCGAATTCAGTCTCCGTAACCTTTGTGCTCGCCGTCCTGACGCGCATTTCCGTTTTTTCGCCTTCGCCGAGAGAGTTCGTTGGATTTGCTAGCACAACATCTCCTGTTCAGGTAGACCCAGAGCGCCGCAGAGCGCTCTCGGTTTGGGAAGTGGTTTGAATTCAATAAGTAGACCCATAGCGCTGAAAGCGCTCTGCAGCGCCCTTCCTAGGGGTGGAGTGTCAAAAATTCTCCCGGTGCGAAGCACCGAACGAACCTGGAACCCTGATATCACTTCAAGAGGAACACAAGAGGCATTGACGTCAACCTTAAGCACTGGCCCTCCTAGCACGCGCCGCCTTCCCTTGGCGCTCTGCGGCCTGCGGAACGCGCCGTATTCGCAGGCTGGGGGCTGCCGCGCCGGCATCAGACGACTTCAGAAAGTCCTGAAAGTCCCGATCCTTGCTGAACACATAATCTAGGGCGTGGTTGATCACTTCATCCGCTGGAGCATGGATGAACGCTGCGTACTGATCCACCTGGGCGGCAATCTTGTCGTCCAGTCGGATCGTCGCAGTAATCTGGCGGGTTTGCGCAATCTCTAGCAGAGCCATACTGTTGTTCTCCTTGCGTTCATTACCGTTGTTTAAGAAGCATCCTTCTATGCGCCATATCATGAATTCGCGTTGTTTGCCGAGATTCTTGCTTTGTGGTGTCCGGCAGTCGCTTCACTGTTACAGCTAACTCGGTAACGGGTGCCGGAGACGTAGGCAGCGGAATTCAAAAGCACCCGCAAAGCGCGCATATTCGCGCCGCATCTCCCGATAAGTCTCCCCCGATCTGTTTCGTCAACATCGATATCGAAGGAGGTCACGGTACGACCGACAGTGTCCCTCGATGTTTCTGTCGTGACTCGTACACGCTTCGGCGCTTTTACCATCAGTTCGACAATAGATCTAAGGGTCTCTGCGACCGTATCAATTCGGATCATGCGACGACTCCAATTCGGGCCGGGAAAACCTGCTCGCACACAAACTGTTGAAGTCGGCGATCGTAGCCGGTAAGCCGCACGACTTCGCGTAGAGCACGACGACCTGTTTGGCGCTCGATATGAATGACTAAGTCAACTGCCTCGCTGATCTCGGCTTCAATGTCTTCGATCCTGGATTGCTGGTGGCTTCGCATTACGAGATTCGCGAAGCGACGCAAGGCTTTCGTCGCCGAATTCGCGTGGATTGTGGCCAGCGACCCCGAGTGTCCGGTGTTGAAGGAATCGAGCAGAGTTCGAGCTTCCTCTCCGCGTACTTCGCCCAAGATGATTCGGTCAGGCCTCCATCGAAGGCAACCCTTCAGCAAGTCGTCGAAGGACACGTGAGCTTTGTGGGTATCGGTTTGGCATTCGGTGGCTACAACGTTCGGCTTTTGGATATTGAGCTCGGCGGTGTCTTCGATGGTTACGATCCGTTGATGGTTGGGAATCGAGTGGGCAAGTATGTTCAATAGCGTCGTCTTTCCAGTTCCCGTCCCGCCGCTAATGAGGATGGTCTTTCCGACTTCCACTTGCTCCGACAAGTACTCCGCCATGTCGCGGGTTAACGTGCCGCGATTGATGAGGTCTTCGACTGTGAATTTGCGGCTGGAAAACTTGCGGATTATGACTGCCGGCGCTGGACGGACAACCGGCGGGATGACAGCTGCCAGCCGGCTGCCGTCGGGAAGCTGAGCATGGAGCAACGGACTATCTTCATTTAGCCTTTTCCCGAGTTTATTCGCGACTACTTCGAGCCCTGTCCTCAATCCCTCTGCCGCGAAGCAAACGTCGGCTTGTTCGAGAGTTCCGTCGCGCTCGAACCACCACGTCGAGTCAGGATTGCCCATAATTTCGCTGATCTCGTCGTTGAGCAATAGCGGCTCAATAGGTCGAAGGAACGGGAGTATTAGGTCAAAGCTCATATCTGTCTCGCCTTGTCGAATCATGAAGAGGAAGTGCCCTAGAAGGGCACTTCCTCGGGCGCCGGAACTGCGGATGCGTCCTCGGCGGAGGCCTTCTCGGCACGGTCGAGTTTGAGAATGGAATCGACTCGGATTTCCCAGACCCGGCGCTTCGCATTGCCGTTCTTTTTGTCTTCGTATTCTCGGCTGCGAAGCTCGCCTTCGACTTGGACGTGAGAGCCCTTGGTCAGCGTCTGCGCGTAGTCAGCCAACTTTCCCCAGGCGATTGCACGATGCCATTCGGTGTGGGAGACGTATTCGCCGGTCTTCTTGTCCTTGTATGAACTCTTTGTGGCGAGCGATAGCAGCGTGAATGTCGAGTTGTTGACTGTGCGGCCTTCAGCGTTGCTTCCCAGGAAACCGATGAGTGTGATTCTGTTTAGATACATGTCTGTTTCTCCGTTTTGAACTCCCGAATTGACTCGGGGCATGCATGGCGAAGCCGCGGGAGTGGGCCCGGCTCCCAAGTGCCGAAGGTCTGCTTTTTCGGAGGGAACCGAGAGAAATTCGCTCGGCGTTCTATGCCGTTCTTGGAGCGAATTTGTTTTGGGAGGAACCGAAACCCATAGGGCGCGCAGCGAAGCAGAGGACCGAGTGCCGCAGGGCGACGGATATGCCCCGAACCGGTGCCCGAGTAAAGGCGGGAATCGAAACGGGGAGACGCATATGAATAGAACAAGTCATCGAAAGATGGGCGGCACGATAAAGCGTGCAAGACTCTCGACTCTTCAGCGGTTCGCGAGCTCAACAGTCCGGAAAAGGCTAGGTTTAAAGCACTGGCGATGCGACCGGAACTGGGAGTGCGACTGGCCGCGCTGACCCAGGCTAGTGCCTCAACAGATAGCGACTCAGCCGAGTTGGAGATGACAGTGGGCATAGAAGCGGCTGGCGATATCGATGTCGCTCCTCAATCGAAAGCCTGATCAGACCGAAACTTGACGATAGTCAGCCCGAGTGGGTTGACCTGAATTTCACCGTTGTGAACGGCATCACGAAACACATAGGTCACACTGGCGGTCCATCGTTCACGCTTGATTTCGGAATGGTCAGACGGATTTGTGTAGATCTTCAGAAATTCGATGCGGGCTGAATAAGGCGACTGGCGCAGGTCGTCGAGTATGACGTTTTTCACCTCTACATCGAGGTAAGGGATCGTCATGTCCCGAATGAAAGTCTCGATCGTCTTATTCTTGCGATAGTCCTCAACAACCGCCCTCTGCACGTCCGCGTTGAGGAAATAGAGAGAGTTCGTGAAATCGCGCTGGATGGTATACCGATTTCGACTGAAGTAGAGTTCTGTCCAGCGTGAGAGGTAATACTTGTTTTCTGCTTCTTTCGGACGGTAGCTGAAGTCGCGATAATCTACGGCTTCGGCGTGCCCAACGTCGTCGATGCGGACTACCAGTGGGTGAATGCTTGCCAGTGCCTTTTGGCTGCGGAAGACGAGCGCTCCTAGCATGAGAGTGATTGCGGCAAGAACGAGGATCGTGATCTTCAAGTAGGTGTTCATCACCAGCGGATCGCCGTACTGCTCCAGGTAGCGTTCTGCCGCTCTGGTGATCGCCTTCGACGGGGGATTCTCGGCGCAAAAAGTCCCTGCCGGTGAGTTATTCGACATGGTTTAGAGCCTCCTCAGACTGTCAAATGAAACGACCCGCCAGGGCGATAATCCCCAGTCCTCCACCATGGCCTGTGTGACCAGAGAAGATTGAACTAGTGATTGCAGGGATCTTGAAGAGTAGGTAGATATTCACCACGATCAGCAAGATCAAGAGCGGCATTTTTGCGATGAGCGTCGCCGGATCGAGCGGCATAAGCCCCGTGTAAAAGAGCATGTAGAGATGGCCAAGAATGGCCATTACCGCTGCCGCTACAATCTTGTAAAAACTGAACCCAATGAAGGCTCGAAGCCACCCCCAAAATAGAAAATTGAGTTTATCGACCAAGAGGAAAGGGATGAACAGTGGGCCTAGCAGCCCAGCGACGGCAGCCGCTAGGACGCCGTACGCAACAATCGCCGCTATAACAGCCGAAAAGATCGCAAGAAGGACTTGGATCATGACAACCACGATCGCGTAGTAGGTATTCATGATCGCCTTGAGAATGTCGCTTCCGGCTTGTCCTTGAAGATCGTTGATGGTCTTGAGCATCTGGTTGATGCTGTCCTGGCCGATCATGTTTGCGACGCTTGTCGCCCCAACCGTGATGAAGTCGTGAAACGAGTAGCCCACGCCGGGAATTGCAGAGTGGTAAAACTCGATTAACGTGTACGTGAAAGATCCCATGACGACGAAGTGAACAAACTTCGCCATATTGAATCCAGTAGCGCCTTGGGCGGAGGCGAGAGCCTCTTGAACTCCAAACCAAACCATCATCGCTGTCAGCAACGCAATGAAGATGTGGAAGCCCAGAGCGTCGATGCTCGGGCTCGCAGTATTGGTCAGGGCGTCAATCCCCTGGTTGATCCAATCGAGCAAATTCATGGCTCTCACCTGTGTGCTTCAAGGTCCCTTTCAATGGCTCTGGTTCAGGCTCGAACCGAACCCCGAGAGCAACGGAGCTGTGTTCGAGTTGTATTGCTGCTGATAGCTTGCTGCGTCTTGGAATGCAGCCGTCAGTGCATCCTGTTGCTGCTTCTGCACGATCATCTGCTGCAATACAGCCGCCTGGGCGATCTGATTTGCATCCTGTTGCGCGTGTAGTTGCATCAGAGCCGCAGAGTTGATCCGCTGCATGGTCGCCATATAAGTCTGCTGAGTGGGGTCACCGGAATAAGTCTCAGATTCAAGTGTCTGGATGTCAGCGGCCCGGCGCTGTGAATCCGCGCGCATTGTGCCCAGCGTCTGAAGGTTCGTTTGCATGACGCCCCAGTTCAGGTCACTAGTGGCTCCTTGGGCGGAGACGAACTGTTGGCTTTGTGAACTCAAACTACCGTAAAGGGGATACCGTGGCGGTTGGCCCAAAGTGACCGCCTCAAGCCCTTGAATCGCTCCAATCCCGCTGTTGATGGCCTGGAGTAATGCCGGAGTGTTCCCGTAAGTATTGACTGCCACAACTGTGTTCCAGTTCGTCCAAGGCGTGACGAAACGCTGGTAAAGCAGGTGTGGCGCCGTCGACAGTTGGCGCGACAAGTTGTAGGCCGAAATGACGGTGTTCCTGGTCTGCAACGCAGTCGTATAGATTTGCTCGGCTTTCTGAATCTGTTGCTCAGCCTTGTAGATCTGTTGATTGAATTGCTGAATCTGCTGAATTGCATGGGCTCCTTGGGTTGGGTCATACACTATGCCGGACCCAAACTGAGCAAAGGCGTGGACTGCGAAAACAACGATATTCAGACCTGCGGCAAGCGTCAGTCTCTTCATGACTCATCTCCTCACTGCTTCGATTTGTCCGTAGACGATGGAGGCGCTGGCGATTGTGGTTGGGCTTGTGGTTTGGTCGCTGGTAGCTGCTTTTGCGGGTGAGTCTTCTTCCACTCTGCTGCGGGATCTGTCACGGAAGGGGCAGGCGTCTTACTGAGGCTTTGGCCCATTCCGCTCGTGAGCGTATTCATCTCCTTTTGGGTCTTCGCCTGCTCGTCCTTTAGCTTCTGTTGTTCGGCAGGAGTCGGAGCCGGTTGGGCAGACTGGCTGCCATGACATCCAAACAGCGGAACGCCCAAAGCGAGTAGCAAGAGAGTTGAGGGTAGGTGCGGGTTGCGGCAGTAGGTCTTCTTCACGATGGTCTCCTCTCTAATACGTCTGCGAGATTGTGTGGTTCTCGACCGCCGGCAACAGCATGTCCTGGCTGATGTAGACCTTCACCCGATAACCTTCGCGAATCGTGATCGTTGGTGGGATGTTGATGAAACGATCCAATACGGTAGTGGCGTTCTCCGAGAGGCTCGCTGCGACGCCATATTTGTAGGCGTCAACACCATTGCCGGTGAGTGCGCCGCCGTTGCTGGACATTTCTGCGGCTCCGCCGATGATTCCGAGCGCGATGGAAGTCCCGAATATCGAGAGATAGTGGTTGTTGACCTTGTCCTTGAGTCCTGTCTCGCCTATCTGGTTGAGGCCCTGAAATTGGTCAAGGTCAACCGAGTAGCCGTCGGGCAGAATCATGCGGTGGAAGACAACGGCCATACGCCGTTGTTGGCCAAAGCCAGTTGCGCCGATCTTGCGCGCTTCTCCGAGCACGACTGTGCCTTCCGGTACCAGGATGTGCTGATGATCGTGCGAGTAG
>JBPYEW010000107.1:0-11374 GCA_051984555.1 Terriglobales bacterium
CGTGTGGCTCTTGTCCTCGAGGTTGACTTTCTTGCCGCCCGCGAAGATCTCATGACGCCCATGCTCCTCGTACCACTTGGTGAGCGTAGCGGTCATGTGCATCTTCTCGATAATGTTCCTCCAGCCCACGCCCGTGTTGTACGCACAGAAGGAAATCTCCCCTTCCTGCGTGGCATACGGAATGATGCACTGCTCGGTGCGCCGGAAATCGTAGTTGAACAGGTCCTGGAACCACATGCCTGCGATGAACAGGAAATTCCAGCGGTCCTGACGCCGTTTCATAACATCTTCGATGGTTCGGTCCGGACCCACCTTGCCGTAGTTGCGGCCGGTTGCATTGAAGTTCTTGTCGAACTTCTTCAGCAGGTCCATGAGCCTGAAGTGCGTCGGCGATTGGAAAGGATCGTAATTCCTCATCAACGCCAGCGCCATTCCGAACACTGTTAGAAACTTGCCGCGCGCCGCGTCGTTGACCTTGGCAACGTCCTTCGCGAGCTGATCGCCATGCAGGAAGGCAGTAACCGGAACGGCTTCCTTCGTTTCCTTGTCTATCATCACGGCCATACCGGTTCCGCAGTTCGGGTGACAGCCGCAGCTCAACTGACCCCAATCGGTTCCGTCGGCCGAATGCATAACATCGGCCCAATCCGAGAAGGTACTCATGAACGAGATCGGGAACCAATCGCGCGACGGCTCGCCAAGCCCGGTCTGGTTCTTTACGTCGTGCGCAAGGTGCGAAAGCGTGTAGCGCTGCGCTTGCCGTCTTTCATCGGTAATCTCTTCGTCACGGCCAGTGAACGATACCGGCTGGAACGAGAGGAACCCGATTTTCTTGGGATTATCGAGCGCGAACTTGATGATCCGGCCGACCTGCTCATTATTGATTCCGTTCACGATCGTAATGACCGGAACGATCTCGACCCCGGCGCGGTGCAGGTTGTCGATCGCCTTAAGCTTCACATCGAATAGGTTGCCGACCTTGCGGTGAGCATTGGCAGCGTTGCCGATACCGTCGAATTGCAGGTAGGCATATCGCATGCCGGCTTCCGCCGCCTGCTGAGCGAACTCGAAACTCTTTGCGAACTCGATGCCGTTTGTCGCCGCCTGCACGCTGTTGTAACCGACCTTGCGTGCATATCGGACCGCATCCAGGAAGTACGGAGACAACGTGGGCTCACCACCCGAGAACTGTACTGACATCTGCCGTTTCGGCTTAATGGTGATGGCGTTATCGAGCATCGTCCGGATATCTTCCCAGCTCAACTCATGTACGAACCCAACCTGGTTCGCGTCCATGAAGCAGGGATCACACATCATGTTGCAGCGATTGGTGAGATCGATCGTCAACACCGCGCCGCGGCCATACTTGACTGTGCTCGAACCATGATTGTGCAGCTTCTCGTCGTTATGTGCGCGAATGTCACGGCCCGGGAATACATCTTCCAGGTGCTTCGAAAAATCGGGGTCGATCGACATTACGTCTTCAAAATGACCGTGCTTCGGGCAATCCTTCACCATCAGGATCTTGCCGTCGCGCTCCACGATCTGCGCCTTGATCTCGCCCACTTTCTCGTTCAAAAGAACTTCGTAGGGCAGTTTGCCGTCGAGAATCTGCTGCCGGATTTCCGGCACGCACTTTGGACACAACGAGTCCGTGCTGCGCGGCCAACCGAGAGGTGGCTTGGACTTTTCATAAGACTTGAGCAGTGGCTTCTCGGACCACTTCGGCGTCGGAGACGGGTTCGGCTTGATGCCGTTCAGCCTCTCGAAAACTGCCCACGCGCCGGTGGCGGCTACCGTAAATGCTTTTTCCACATACTTGATCGGCTTATGCATGTCCTCTCTCTTTCCACTGCACTGGGAACTGGCGGGCCTGCAGATTTGCCCGATCCCTGGGTTAACGCTGAACCCGAAAGACAACAAAAACGCACCTTCTTACTGCCAGATACTACATTGGGTGCTGAAGGTGGTTTCTCTCACCGTTATCCTATTGAAGACACGACAGCTTCGCAGCCAAAAGGCAATAAAGGGCAGGAAATCGGGGTTTAGTGGCACGATTTTGCATTATTTGGACGTAAGTTATTGAAAAGAATAGGCGGCGGGTAATGCGAACGCAATTTGATCAACCGACACGTAAGCAGCGGCTAAAAACCGAAACGTCCCAGAATCCCGCAGCCAGTCCCTAGTCCGGATTGACCCTTAAGACTCCGGCTCCGCGAATCCGGCTGTGCTTCAGATCCGTAAGCGCCTCATTCGCTTGCTCGAGTTCAAAAATCTCGACTTCGGTCTCAATCTGCGCCGCTGCTGCTAGATCGAGGAACTCTGCGCAATCTCGCCGAGTGCTATTGGCAACGCTGCGAATAGTCCGTTCCTGGTACAACAACGGATAATCCATCGGCGGAATCGTACTCATGGTAATGCCGGCCAACGTAAGCGTCCCTGCTTTCCGCAGATGCTTTAGTGCGATTGGCACCAACGCTCCGGCCGGTGCGAAGATTATGGCCGCATCCAGTTTTGCATCTGGAGTATCGTCGGCACCCCCCACCCACGCTGCGCCGAGTCGCACAGCCAGGTCCTGGTGAACCTTGGCGCGTGTGAACACATAAACCTCGCATCCTTGATACCGCGCCAGCTGCAACACAAGGTGAGCCGATGCCCCAAAACCGAAAAGCCCTAACCGTTCGCCGCGCCGAACACCACTTATGCGATATGAGCGATACCCGATGATTCCGGCACAAAGTAAGGGCGCGGCACTTTCGTCCGTGAAAGGACCCGGGAGACCATGTGCAAAGCCTTCATGCACAATGGTGGCTTCGGCGTAACCTCCATCCACGTGATATCCGGTGAACCGCCCCTTGTCGCACAGGTTCTCCAGGTCACGCCGGCAATAGTCACAAACGCCATCGGTCGAAAACAACCACGGTATGCCGACTCGATCGCCTTCTTTAAAGGCACGCACTCCTGGGCCGAGCGCGTCCACAACACCAACAATCTGATGTCCAGGAATAATCGGGAGCTTGGGAAGAGTTAGATCTCCCTCTACCGTGTGCAGATCCGTATGACACAACCCGCAACAACGCACCCGAACACGTATCTCGCCCTGCTTAGGACCAGGACTCGCCACTTCTCTCAGCGTCAGCGGCGATTCCTCTGCCGGACGCGGCTTCTCGAGCACCATTGCGCGCATAGTGACAGCTGACATTTTAGTTCGTGGAACGGCACATCTGTTTCGGCACGCGAGATCTGCAACTTTCCTCGGAGGAAAAGCCCGGGCGCGGCGCCAATTTATCCTTCGTCTCGCTCGACCAACTTATAGCGATCGAGCACGTCCTGCTGAGAAATCACACCCTCAAGTTTTCGGAAATCGGCTCGATTGAGCACGGGCAGCAGTGGACATTCATGAAGGTGCCGGAGAGCGGCATCGAGAGGCAAATCGGGGTGAAGGTGGGCAATACGCCTTGTCGGCAGGACCGAGCCGAGCGTGAACTCGCCCTTCCCTTCACCTCGGAGTTTCAGCACGCTTTCACGCGTGATGCAACTCCATCCCGCGGGATCCATTTGGACCAGAAACGTACCCGCGGCGGAGTCCTTGGTCCGCTCGTACGCCTGTTCGACGGTTTCCTGGTACTTCAAAACCGGGCCGAGGGGTTGATGCATGGCGTCTTCGACCCGGAGAACTGCTTCCTCGCGTTGTTCTTCAAGCGAGGGCAGTTCGATGCCGTCCTGTCGCGTCAGCAAATCGAAAATGGGAACTGGCTGCAGGGCGCGGGAGATCACGTAAGCAATCGTGTTCGCCACGATGACGGGGATGATGATGGAATAGTTCCCGCTCACTTCCAGCACCATGAATACGGATGTCATCGGTGCCCGAAGAAAAGCCGCGAACAATACGCCCATCCCCACCAGGCAGTAGGTTGCGATCGATCCGGCGAGATGGGGAAACAGAATGCGCTCTACTCCTCCCACGGCACCGCCCAGCATCGCACCGATGAATAGCGTCGGCGCAAACATACCGCCGGGGGTGCCGCTCACGAACGAGAGCGTTGTCGACAGGATCTTCAGGCCGGCCAGTATCCCGAGCATCTTCCACGTGAACTGGTTGTGCATGGCTTGATCGATGAATTCATATCCTGCGCCCATAACTTGTGGCGCTCCGAAATAGGCAACCACACCGATCAAAAGTCCTGCCATTGCTGGCTGAACGTACTGTGTCCATCTGGGCATCGCCTTGAGCCGCGGCCGTAAGAATCCGATGCCCCTCGCGAAAACAATGGCAGCCACGCCTCCGACCAGTCCCAAGACCGCATAAGCCAACAGTTCTTGCGGGCGAATGAGTGCCACTGGCGGGATGCGAAACATTGGTTCCGATCCGAGGAACAATCGCATCACAACCACGCTCGAGACGGCCGATAGGACAACCGATCCGAGAATTCCAGCGCTCCAGCGTCCTATTACCTCTTCTATTACAAAGAGGACAGCCGAGATCGGCGCATTGAATGCCGCCGCCAGTCCGGCGGCCGCGCCAACGGGAGCAATTAAACGCAGCCTCTCGCGCGACAACCGCAGTCGCCTGCCCAGCGCTGAGGCTAGGCTGGCGCCGATCTGAAGCGAGGGATCCTCAGGTCCAAGCGAGTGTCCTGCTCCAATGGCAATCGACGCGGTAACGAATTTTCCGATTGCCGTGCTGAACGGGATATACCCGTTGTAGATGTAGAGAGCCGCTTTCGTTTGATTCACCCCGCTGCCGCGAACAGCCGAAAACACGTGAACGACCAATACGGCGACGAGGAGACCCGCGAGCGTCGGAGCCAGAATTACCCTCAGCCCATGCGGCTGCAGAGTTGGCCCCAACAACCACAAACGGTTGACATCTATGGCAAGTCTGAAACAGACGACGGCAAGCGCCGAAAAAATTCCAATGAACACCGACAGCACAAGAAAAAAGCGCTCTTCGCGGAACTCCACCTGCGTTGGCCAACGCAGAAACCAGTATCTTCGCGGCGCGACCGCTGTTTCGGAAGGTGGCACTTGAACTGTCGAACCGTTCACTGTTCCGCTGCCTCCCGGCTCCGACCAAGAAGAAGGAGCGCCAGATCGGCACCGGAAGGACTTCCGCACTCCTCTGCGGTCTTCTCTTCCACATCGAATACCGTGTCCATGATTTCGCTCCGGAAGTCAGGATCGTTGAGCGCTGCACGACGCTTCATTTTCACCGCTAATTCAGCCACGTTTGTACTGAGTTGCTGAAGCGGACTGGAAGCTGGTTGGCCGTTATCTCGCTGCGCGTCAAAACAGCCCTGCAATCGGTGCGTAGCTGTCTCGAAATCATGTTTCACCCGCGAAGTCCGCTCGGCGACTGACAATCCTCGCGCTCCCGGATTACGACTCGCAACCAGGGATGCTGTCTCAAGCATGTCATGCACATCTGGATCATGACTCCCCGACTTAACTGCAATATCCAAAAAATGAATGGCTGTGCGGAACTGACCGAGATGAAAGGCGGCCGTTCCCGCTCCCGCAGCCGCCTCGACGTTGCGACGATCGAGTTGAACGACCTCCCGAAACTCCGCGAGCGCATGCTGGTAATCCGGCAGGCGCATAAAGAGCTTCGCGAGTTCCATATGTAACTGTGGATCTGAGGGTAATCCGGCTTGCATTGCAATCAATTCAGCCTGCGCTTGCGTCACGTCATGTATGTCGATTAAGAAATCTACTAACTGAACCCGAGCCATCCTGCGATTCTGATCCGGATCGCTTTTCCAAAGGCCGTAGATCGCGTTGTGGTAATAACGCAAAACATCGGTCGTTTGATGACGATGGGCGGCGAGCTGGCCTAACTGTAAATTGACGGCTCCGCTTTGCGGCTGCCGCTCCCAAAGATTTTCTAAATAGGCTTCGGCTTGGTCGAACTGCCC
Source organism: Terriglobales bacterium (assembly GCA_051984555.1). GTDB lineage: Bacteria > Acidobacteriota > Terriglobia > Terriglobales > Acidobacteriaceae > Gp1-AA122. The sequence goes on from JBPYEW010000107.1 coordinate 5,916, forward strand.
CGCGTTTTCGAGCGCCTGGGCAAGACTGAGCTGGTAATCGAAGTTCTCCGGCTGAAAAAAGAGCGCCGAGCGGAAGTACTCAATCGCGTCAGACGGATTTCCGTATGCCAACTCATTCAAGCCATGGCGAAAGGTCCGCTGGGCTAACGTGGACTGCCAGGAGCGGAATCGGCTGACAAGACCAAAGACGACCAGCAAGGCTACGACCGCTATCGCGGACAAAACAGCGATGACCAGCGCCTCTCCTCGAATTGTCCGTTTAGGTAGAGTGGCAGAGACTTCCATCAGGTCGGAGAACGATATAGTTTCTCCACAATGCTAACGTAAATTGTCGCGATAGTCGCGACACAGGAACTCGACTCCGCAACTAATCGGTTGTGCGCGCGATTAGTTCGGCCGCCACAAGGTCCTCTAGGGCTGATCCGACGCTCTTGAAGACAGTAATGTCCGTAGGACTGGTGCGCACTTTCTTTGCACTGACGAGCTGATGCAGGTCGGCCAGGATATGATCTCGTCGAATGACACCGCTCTTCAATGGAATGAGAAGGTCTCCCGCTTCGGCCAACGCTCCGTCGTACGTGTCAACAACTACCCGAGCGCGTTTGATCGTCACATCATCGACCTCACGCGTGTGGGGCTGAAAAGATCCAACAAGATTGAGATGGGTCCCCGGGCGCAGCATCTGTCCATCAAACAGCGGGGTCGACGACGTCGTGCAAGTACATAAAACATCGGATTCAGCAGCACACGCGCGCGAGTACACCGACTCCACCGTGGCTCCCACTTCGCGCGACATCTCCTGGGCAAATTCGCGGCTGTACCCCGGATCAACTCCAGAAACGAGAAAATGATCAAACTTCCTGACACAACGGAGCACCCTAAGGTGCGACCTCGCCTGACGCCCCGTACCGAAAATCCCGAGCACTCGCACATCCTCGCGAGCCAGGTACTTTGTCGCCACGGCCGAGGCCGCAGCCGTTCGGACTTCGGTAAGATATTCGGCCGGCATGCTGATTTGTGGAGTTCCAGTCGAGGGATCCAGCACGAGGTAAGTAGCGCAGATCTTCCGATCGGGGGTTGGCGGACTGTTCAAAACCATGATGAACTTCACGCCCAGGCCGCGCCCCTCCTTGTCATAACACGGCATGATCAGGAAGACACCATCTGCCAGTTTCATTTGGGTTCGGATGGGAATCAGTGTGTCGGGATATCGGTCTCGAAACGCATCTTCGAGGGCAGCAATCAGCCTGTTTGCATCCAGCTTCGCCCTGACCTCGTCCTCGCCAATGGCTCTCATAAGCCCGCTAAGGATATCGCGCTCCGGCGATATAGAGACATGGCGTGCTGCGTCTTTTTACGCCACCAGATCATTCGCAACCCTCGGCACAAATTTCAGCCAGAAACGGCCTTTCGACCACCCCGGCTGCTAACATTGTTGACCTACCTGCTCCTCCGTCCTAACATTACGCCGGACAGCCACGGGGGCAACCGGTGATCGGCGAAACGATCTCCCACTATCGCATCGTGGGGAAACTCGGTGGCGGTGGTATGGGCGTGGTTTATGAAGCGGAAGACACTCGCCTCGGCCGCCATGTAGCCCTTAAGTTCATTCCCGATCAGTTGGCGAATGACCGCAAGTCCCTCGAACGCTTCGAGCGTGAGGCTCGCGCCGCCTCCCAACTCAACCACCCGAACATCTGCATCATCCATGACATCGACGACAACCATGGGCACCCGTTCATTGTCATGGAGAAACTCGAAGGCGAGAGTCTCAAGCAACGGATTCACAAGAGCCGCCTCGCCCTCGACGAACTGCTCGAAGTCGCCGCTCAGATTGCGGATGCACTCGTCGCCTCGCATGCCAAGGGCATCATCCACCGAGACATCAAGCCCGCGAATATTTTTCTAACCACCAATGGTCAGGCCAAGATCCTCGACTTTGGTCTTGCCAAGCTTTTTCGAGATGAAAACATCACCAGCGACAGCGCCCAAATGGCGGATGACCAATCGCTCACGCAGATGGGCGTTCTCCCCGGCACCGCTGTTTACATGTCGCCCGAGCAGGCCCGCGGCGAAGACTTGGACCCCCGCAGCGACATATTCTCTTTTGGCATCGTGCTTTATGAAATGGCTACGGGGAAAAAACCTTTTTCCGGCACAAACATAGTCGCAACCCTCGATGCCGTCATGAACCGCAAACCAGCGTCTCCCTTGACCCTGAATCCCTCGCTCCCCAAAGAATTTGAAGCGATTCTCGGCAAGGCCATGGAAAAGGATCGCAAGAAGCGCTATCAAACTGCAGTCGAGATGCGGACCGATCTGCAGCGCCTCAAGAAAGAAACCGAAACTGGACTGACTCGCGCCGCCCTGAAGAGTGCACCGCTTCGCATTGCCAGCAAAACCTTCCAGACATCCAATCGGTGGCAGCTTTATCTGCTGACCGTCACTTGCGCGATTCTGCTTACGATAGTCGTCACGGCTGGAATCTGGTGGCTACGCCATCGCGGCATCGTCGGGGGCTCGTCCAACGCGAAAAACACGATTGCCGTCCTGCCGCTGCAGAACGTGAATAATGATGCGACGATCGACTTCCTCCGCTTCGCGCTTTCCGATGAAATCGGCAATGATCTGACCTACACCCGTTCCTTGGCGATCCGTCCTTCTTCCATGACGCGCAAGTTCGACTCGCCGAATGTGGACCCCCAGAAGGCCGGTCGCGAACTGCGTGTCGCCACCGTGGTTACCGGACATTTCATCCGCCAGTTGGAAAACGTCATCGTTACCCTCGAAGCCATTGATGTCTCCAGCAACCGCGTCCTGTGGCAACGCACACTGGCTCCAGTCAAGGTACAGGACCTGATTTCGTTGCAGGCCGAACTGGACACGCAGGTACAGAAAAACCTGCTGCCCGCCATGGGATTCGCTGGCGGGGTCATGGATACGAGCACATATCCCCAGAGCCCGGAGGCCTTCGATCTCTACTGGCGCAGCATCGCCATAGCTCACGACTCGCAACCCAATCGTGATGCCATTGCTATGCTGGATAAAGCCGTCAAACTCGATCCCACATACGCTCCCGCGTGGGACGCCTTGGGTCGGCGGTACTACTTCGAAGCCGTCTACGCGCAAGGAGGAGACGCCAGCTACGAGAAGTCCGATGATGCGTTCCAGCGCGCCCTCGACCTCGAACCCAGTCGTATGTCTGCCGCCGAAGGCTTAGTCCAAAACCGAGTAGAACGAGGCGAACTCGAGAAGGCCTACAACGAAGCCAGGGAGTTGGTAAGACAGCGTCCAGAAAACGCGATGACGCACTACTCTCTCGCATACGTCTTGCGCTATGCCGGGATGCTGGAAGAATCGCAGGGAGAATGTGATCGGGCCTACTCTATAGATCCCGGAAATTACAATTTCCGGTCCTGCGCCATTGCATTCTCGATCGACGGGAAACAAGATCGAGCGCTCGAATATCTGCGGTTGGATTCTGGATCAGAATTCTCCAAAGACTATCTGCCCTTGATCTACGTGCGAATGGGCAACCTGACGCAGGCTCGCCAGGCCGTGCAGAACATGACCGATAATCCCCTGTTCTTGCGCGATGTATTGAGCCCATGCTTGAACGGAGGCTCCTCGCAAGAGATTCAGAAACTCGCTGCGGCATTGGAGCCCAAGTTGTTGAGTGAACGCGACTCGGAACTGAAGTACATCCAGGGATCGATCTTTGCTTACTGCGGCCAATCCGAGCGCGCCATGAAGTTCCTTCGTATCGCAATTGAACACAATTACTGCGCTTACTCCGCATTGCATTCTGATCCCCTGCTGAGCCGGATTCGGGGACCCGGACAATTCGAGCAGCTAATATCCACAGCAAAGAATTGCCAGGACAAGATTCCGCGAAAACACTAGGGCGGCATTGCACAACAAGTTCATGCCCCGTAAGTACGTGGCCGTGCTCACCGTTTGCTTTCTACTAAGTCAATCCATATAACAATGTCCAGTAAATCCGCACCATCCCGGAAAAATATTGCGTCAAGTACTCCGTAAAAACTATCGACTCCCCATGCGGAAACCGAACCTGCGCATTTGGCTGCGCCCCGTGCTCGTTCTTGCGCTGATGTTCCTTCTGCCCGCCTTCGGCCGAGCGCCAGCACAATCGAATCCTGTCGAACCGCTTCCACAGGACTCCGGTACCGCTGGGCTGAAGGAAATGTTCGTTCGACTCCACACCACCGCGCGCATGCTCCACACAGTGGCACATCCCGACGATGAAGATGGCGGCATGCTGACCCTCGAATCACGCGGTCACGGTGTGACAGCGGTTCTCCAGACCCTGAATCGTGGCGAAGGCGGACAGAACAAGCTCGGCAGCAGTCTATTTGATGTGCTCGGGGTACTTCGCACTCTGGAATTGACTGCTTCGGATCGCTACTACGGCGTCGAACAACGGTTCACGCGCGTAGCTGACTTTGGCTTTTCGAAGACGGCAGACGAAACCTTCCAGAAGTGGGGAGGGCACGATGTCCCCCTCGCCGACATGGTGCGTGTGATACGGACTTTTCGTCCGGACGTCATTATCTCCCGCTTTGGGGGAACTGATCGTGACGGACACGGCAATCACCAGGCATCCGGAATCGTAACCAAAGAAGCATTCCGCGCTGCGGCCGATCCGAAACGCTTCCCCGAGCAGATCAAGGAAGGTTTGCGGCCTTGGCAAGCAAAAAAGCTCTATATCGACAACGTCTGCGGCTTTCGAGCTGAAACCTGTCCGGAGAAGGACTGGACGATCAAAGTGAACGTGGGCCAAAAAGACCCTTTGCTTGGCGTGTCTTATATCGCGTTCGCACAGCAAGGACTGAAGCACCAACTTTCGCAGGGAGCAGGCTCATGGAACCTCACTCCCGGCGACCACTTTGAGTTTTATCGCCTGATCGATTCCGTTTTGCCACCAACCACTGACAAGGATGGGCACGAAACCGATTTCTTCGACGGTATCGATACTTCGTTAACCGGCCTTGCTGCTCGCCTCGGCGACGAACAGTCCAAGGTGCCCGGTCTCAAAGCATCTCTCGAGACTATTCAGCAATCGGTGGAGCAGGCCGCTGCGGCCGCCGAAAAGGATCCGGCATTGGCAATATCCGCTCTCGAAACAGGTAGACGTCGCACGGTTGAGCTGCAAAAAACGATCGAAGCCGCTCGGCTCCCGGATGCGGCTAAGGACACGGTGCTTCCTTCTGTGACTTTGAAACTACAGCAGTTCTCCGAGGCAATTGCTCTGGCGGGGAGCGTTGAATTCAAAGTTGCGGCCGATGTTCCAACCGGCTCCACTCCCGATGAAGCATTCATGGCAGTACCCGGCCAGAACTTTGAAGTAACGGCCCGGTACGCAACCGACGATCCAGCAACAAAGGCAACCTCGATCAAACTCGATCTGCCCGCGCGCTGGACCTCGAAGCTCGTCTCTA
>JBPYEW010000108.1:0-4694 GCA_051984555.1 Terriglobales bacterium
CTTGCTCTTCCAGCAAACCTGATCACTGGCACACCGGAGCAATGCGCGGCGCTGCCAGACTCGCAACAACCGGAAAGCACGGAGTGTGTCAGGAAACGCGGTAAAGAGTACGCCGAAAGACTTGCGCAATGGTTGGAAGAGCATTCCAACTCGGTGTCAGGTAAGTGAGCGCCCGAACAAGAAGGGTGCCTAGCATTGGTGGTGGCAGATCGTGTAGCGCGTAGCCAAGCCGCTCAGAGTGCCAGAAGCTAATCAGTCGCGCGAGAATATCGGTCAGGCGCGGCACTAGCCGCAAACCCAACGCCGATATCACTGACTCACGATTTACATCGCGATTTACGAAGTTTCGCATTGCGGCTCGGGTTGCCGCGTGACCACCGGCCTCGTGTCTCCGACCGGCAATACAATCTCAAAGACCGATCCTCGATCAGCAGTGGAACGTGCGAAGAGACGCCCATTGTGAGCTTCGACAATCGACCGACAAATCGACAAGCCCATACCCATGCCATGCGGTTTCGTCGTGAAAAAGGGATCGAAGATGCGGTCGACATTTCTCGGATCCATTCCCGACCCGGAGTCCTCCACGGCAATCACCACGCCATCGGTCGGGTGCAATGTCGAGGTCACTTGGAGCAACCGCTGGCCATCAGTGACGGACTCCATTGCTTCAATCGCATTGGTAAATAGGTTGAGCATAACTTGTTGCAACTGGATACGATTAGCGAGTACCGGCGGGATTTCATCGGTCAAGTTGCTCCGGACGATTACCCGCTTTCTCTGCGCCTCTCCACGCACAAGTTCTAGCACCTCTCGAATGAGCTGATTTACGTTCAGCAACTCCTTCTCTTGCTTGCCCTTCTCAAACATGGCTCGGACGCTATCGATCACTTGGCCCGCCCGATGGCCGCCGGCGGCAATTAAATCTATGCACGCTCGGACTCTTTCGAGATTCGGCGGCTTCATTGCAAGCCAGCGCAGACTGGCGTTGCAGCTTGCTATGATCGACGCCAAAGGTTGCCTGATTTCATGAGCAATCGACGCCGTCATCTGTCCTATGGTCGTCAATTGTGCGACGCGCGCGAGTTCTGACTGCATCGCTCGCAAATTTTCCTGTGCTTGTTTAGTCTCGGTAACATCAATGATCGTTCCGATGAACATTTCCGGTTCAGATTGCGAAACCCGCGCCATAGAGGCTTGGGCCCATATTATTTTGCCGTCCTTTCTTCGGTATTGCTTTTCGACCGTGTAATGATCGATCTTCCCCTCTCGAAAATCAGCGAGACGTTTTTGCGTCGTGTCTCGCTCCTCCTCAACAGTGATGTCCAGCGGCGTGAGTTGCCGCAGTTCGTCGTCCGTGTAGCCGAGCATGGCGCGAAAGGCGGGATTCGTCGCTATGTAGTGCAGGTCATGATCAAATGTCGTAATCGCTAAAGTTGACGTCTCAAAAATCGACCGCCAACGTGCCTCACTTTCACGCAATTGATCCGCTAATCGTTGTAGCCGATAGGCATGGCCAGTCCCTAGGAGCAGCAGACCCCCAAGCAAGCCCGTGCTCAGTGCACCCGCAGCGAGCACGCCCCAACTTTGCCATCCGCGATGCAGCGCAATATAAGCGGCAGTCGGGGTCGTTTGGACGACATATTTGCGCGTGCCAAAATTAAAACTGGTCTCATACAATGTGCTCGCCGTTGGCGGAAACGAATCGAACAGTGAAATCGGGCTGGCGGTATCGGTAAATCGCAGGTTGAGGCTTGGCAGTTCTGATTCCGCCAGCGCGGCGGTGAATGTTCCCATTCTTATCACGACAAGCACAATACCGGGGCCGGTTGGGCCGTCAGGAACGGCATAAGTCACGAGAATACCGGCTTGCTGCGCGTGCTCCTGCACGATTGGCGCGGTCGCAATTACGCTTCCCGTAGCGACGGCGGTTTCGACTGCGGCGGCACGAACGCCTTCGGAGGCAAGGTCAAAACCGACAGCCTCCTCATTACCATGGGGAGGTTCAAGATAGCTAACCGGATAGAATTGACTTCGGGTTCGTGCGGCCCGCAATTGTCCCGAGGCATCGCGCTCGCGAATGAGAAAGCCCGGTATCTCCAACCGTTGCGTGTCTTCGAATAGTCTCCGCTCAGAAGATGGAATTCTTGGTGCCCATTCTACGGCCTGAATGCTGGGAGATCTTTCCAACAGAGTTTGCGCAAGTCGATGGAAGTTCTTACTAGTGACTGCGTGATTCAGCGAAGTCATGGTATTGGAAAGCTGTTTCAAAAAGAGGGCGTGTTCTTCAAGCGTTGCTTTTATTTTGTCAGCGACTAATTGTGATAGCATTCTAAACTGCAGTAGCGATTGCTCATTCTCCCATTTACTGACGCGCACAAAAACCGCCACAAACAGGGCAAAGGAGAGGACCATTGGGATGGCAACGTAGCCGGTGCGTGATCGCCACTGCGCGCGGGGCTCTCCTGCCAGGATTAGCATGAGCGGTAGGGCCACTAGCACGCCGAGTGCGTCCCCCGCCCACCACGTCGTCCAATTCGTTATTAAATTGGCAGGCTGCACTACCCCTAGTGCCCACAGGACAACGTTGGATATTGTAGCGCTCAAGAGACAGAAGATGGGTGAAAGCAGAAGAAACAGCGAAAGTTCGCGCAAGTTGTCGAACTGAGCCGGATAACCGATCACCTTGCGTAGAACAACCCCGCCGACCGCGGCCTGCATCAGGGAGGCAAATGCGATACCGAGCGCCGCTACGAGGGCAGTCAAATAGAAATGACCTGCCAGCACATAGCCAATCCAAACATTGAGCACAAATGAGCCGAGAAATGTCCCTGGCAGCGTCGCCCAGCCGACCATGAACATGGCGGCCATGGCGATACCGGCGGGAAGGAAAACCGCCGTAGCGTAACCGGGTTGTACTGCCAGCAGTAGGCCAAGCCGCCCACTGATCACATAGGCGAGCGGCAACGCCCCATAAATCAGCAACAACCTAGTTTCGATCCGTTTCTTACGACTGGACACCGGGGCCAGCCATGAAACGTGCAAGTGCTTCGAGAGAATCGCTCTCACCCACTACAAAGAGAATGATCGTAGTCGAACCCGGAATAACACACACCCGTGAGTGTCATCGGGAGCCCAGGCTGTAGGCTACGATTGGCGTCAAAAGCGTGAAGTGATCAGCATCACAAAATGGAGGTTTCGTCAGAGACTAATGAAAATTGCCGATACCTGGCTGACACCGGCAAATATCGCCTGCGCCCCAGCAACTTCCACCAATTATCAGAAAGTGTCCTGGGATCTCCGGCCGGAACAGTCGCGTTTTTGCTGCGACGCACTTGGTCCGCTTTTGGCACAAAGCGGACATCCCAATAGGCTCAACCAATGTCCGCTTTTGGGGGCAAAGCGGACATCGGCCGAAGATGGATGAACGTCCGCTTTTGACCCGAAGCGGACATTAGCGGCGGCCCATTTGAGTATTAGCGAACGACAATTCTCGATCCAAATATGTGATATTCTTTTGATACCCGATGTGGTCCTCGGCGCGAGCGAAGCCATGATGCGACGGGAATTCATCGCATTTGTCTGCAGCTCCGCCGCAGCATGGCCGCTCGCGGCACGAGCGCAACAACCCGAGCGCATGCGGCGGATCGGCGTGCTGATGGGCTATCCCGAGAACGACTTGGAAGGACCCGCGTTCTTCGCCGCATTCCGGGAAAGACTTGAGAAGCTCGGGTGGGTGGAGGACCGCAATATTCGGTTCGACACTCGCTGGGTGGCGCCCGAAGACGCGGAGACGAGACGGCGGTTCGCGAAGGAACTCGTTGCACTACAACCCGACCTCATTCTTTCGTCTGTCACACCCACAACGGCCGCGCTGCTGGAACAAACGCACACCATTCCGATCGTATTCGCGACAGTTTCCGATCCGATCGGCAGCGGCTTCGTCGCGAGCCTCGCGCGGCCGGGTGGCAACGTCACCGGTTTCCAGGCCATGGTTGGTTCGCTGGCTGGCAAGTGGTTGGAGCTGCTCAAGGAGATTGCGCCGCGCGTTACCAGAGTCGCGATGCTGTTCAACCCAGGAGTTGCGCCATATGCCGAGGCTTTCCTGAACCCCATCAAAGCTGCCGCTTTATCCTTCGCAGTGGAAGCGATCGCAGCCCCGGTTCGCGACTTGTCAGAGCTCGAATCTGTCGTTGCCGCACAGGCACGCGAACCGAATGGTGGCCTTATCGTGATACCGGATACCTTCACGGACGTTCATCGTGCAGATATCACATCGCTGGCAGCTCGCTTTGGCCTCCCTGCCGTTTATCCGCGCCGAATCTTCACTGAAGTCGGCGGCCTGTTGTCTTACGGAATTGACCAGCTCTATTCGTATCGACAAGCAGCGACCTACGCCGATCGCATCCTCAAAGGCGCGAAGCCGAGCGAGCTTCCCGTCCAGGCCCCGGTCAAGTTCGAGCTAGCGATCAATCTCAAGACCGCGAACGCGCTCGGCATCACTGTCCCTGCCATCCTCCGTGCGACTGCAGATGAGGCGATCGAATAACAACGCAATTGCTGCGGCTCGGAATGTCTGCTTTTGACCCGAAGCGGACATCGGGGTTGCGGACGATGAAATCGCTTTTCGAGGTAAATTGATTGCGGGTGCGTCCTTTTGGCACGCATCCCCAGGGCGGATACGGGAACGATGAAAG
>JBPYEW010000109.1:0-2585 GCA_051984555.1 Terriglobales bacterium
CTTCGCCTCACGCGCGAGGACGCGCCCAATCTCTTCATCTTCAAGCACGACATCATGTACATCAGCGAGGAGCCGATGCGGCGCCGCTAACCCGCCGACATCTCTAGCGCGAAGCTACGTCTATGATTTCCGATTTCATTCCAGCGATGAGCGACATTGCCCGCGAAGCGGGCATCCTGCTTATGGAGTACTTCGAGCGCCGCGTCAAGGTCGAGTACAAGGGTGACGTTGATCTGGTCACCGAGGCCGACCGTAAATCGGAAGAGCTCATCCTGCACCGCATTCGCACCCGCTGGCCTGATCACGACATCACTGCGGAAGAGAGCGGCCGCGCCGATTCCGGCAGCGATTATCGCTGGTACATCGATCCCTTGGACGGCACGACGAATTTTGCACATGGATTTCCTGTGTTTTGCATCTCCATGGCGCTGGAGCACAAAAGCACACGGGTTGCCGCCGTTATCTACGACCCCAGCCGCGACGAGCTGTATTCGGCGGAGAAGGGACAGGGCGCTTACCTGAACGAGAGCCGCATCAAGATCTCGGACGTGAACACTCTGGCTGAATCGTTAGTCGCCACCGGTTTCCCTAGCCATAAACGACACAAGAACCCGAACATCCACTTGTATCACCAGATCACCTTGCGCTCTCACGGCGTACGTCGCGCCGGTTCGGCGGCCCTTGACCTCTGTTGCGTGGCTGCGGGGCGCTTCGACGGATTCTGGGAGTTCAACCTGAATCCATGGGATACCGCGGCGGGCGTGCTGCTCGTCGAAGAAGCCGGCGGTCGCGTCACCATGTTCGACGGCAGCCCCTTCCAGATAGACAGCCGGGAAACCCTGGCCTCGAACGGACGCATCCATGACGAGTTGCTGCGGGAGTTCGACGCGATCTTCAAAGGGCGCGGCCTCGAGCCTTTGCCCAGTCCTGTCGAGTACACCAGCGAACGTCCAAATCGTTAGCCTCAGCGCTGGCTCGCTTCAATGGCGATACAATAAAGACGTGGGGTTTCACAGTTAGATCGCTTCCCGATATTTCCATCAAGGGGACCTCGTGATCGAATCACTTCTGGAACGCAAGATTGAAAAACGACCGGATCGCGTGCGGCTGAAGGGACGAATCCTGTTTCTGACGGAAGACCCTGACTTGATTAAACGGCAGCTGACCGGCGAGGACCTGCCGTGGGACACGCAGGACCCAGCTAACAATCCCAAGCTGCGCGACGACATTTCTACGGACGAGATCACTCCGGCCCACTACTGCTTTTACTTCGATCAGACCCTCGGCGAGATTCCGTACCTCGGGCTTAAATGCGGCGGCATTCTCCCCATTGGCCGAGCCGAGGTGAAGAAAGGCGGTTTCGTCTGTTCAGTAAGCGGTAAGCGTCGAGGCAAGGGTTCCAGCCGCGAACAATCCCCCTACGCCGAGATGAGTGCCGGCATTCAGGTTGTCATTGCCGAGAACATCGAGCGAATCTACAAGCAGAACTGCCAGAACCTGGGGCTGCTGACCTCAACGAACTTCTCCCTCATCGACAAAATACGCGCGGGAGAAGATATCGCGCTTGCCGAGTTCACCACCGGGGAAGACGAAATCACACGCCAGGTGATCGAGTATGGCGGGTTGTTCCCGTTCAACGTAGCGCGCATGCAGAAAAAAGTGTTTTTGCCGCCGATCACCACTTCAAAACGCTCCATGACCATCACGGAGAAGATCTTTTCCCGGCACATGGTCCGTCCCGATGGCGAGGTCGGAGTTCCCGCCGTGAAACCCGGCGATACTGGTTTTACGCGCGTCGATCTGCGCTTCAGCCATGAATATGTCACGCCGATGGCGGCAATCTTCTTTGAACATTATGTCGGTAAAGATGTACCAGTAAATGACGCGAGCACGATTCGGTTCTTTCGTGACCACCTCACTTTCCTCGACGAAGTCATGTCGGAAGAGAAGAAGAAGATCGGCCTGCTCGATCTCGCGACACAGCTGAAATTCAAGCAACAGGATTTCGCGAAGAAGCAGGGGATCAAGCTCCACGGCGAACTCACCGATCGCAAGGGCTCCGAAGGCATTTGCCACTCGGTGATGCTCGAGTCGTATGCGCTACCCGGCCAGGTCAATGTCGGCTCCGACTCCCATACGCCCCACGTCGGTGCTGTGGGTTGCGTTGCGTTCGGTATCGGCACCACGGACGTATTTAATAGCTGGATCACCAAGGACGTGCGCGTCAAAGTGCCGGAGTCGGTAAAGATCGTCATTCGCGGCAAAAAGCACCCTAACGTCACGGCAAAAGACTTCATCTTGAAGATTCTCAGCCTCGACTACGTTCGCAGCGGCAAGGCTCTCGCGAAAGTCATGGAGTATGCTGGCGAAGCGGTCGAGGAACTCAGCGTCGACGAACGCGCCACGATGACCAATATGGCAGCTGAGATCGGCGGCTTCACTGGCATTGTTGCTCCCGACGAGAAGGTGGTGGACTTCCTAATAGAGCGCCGCGGCATGAACCGTGCCGTTGCCCAAGCGACTATCGCCGGTTTGGCCAGCGATCCCGACGCGCAATATGCCGAGGTCATCGAACTCGACGCCGC
>JBPYEW010000110.1:0-15467 GCA_051984555.1 Terriglobales bacterium
TCGGCCTCAATCTGCGGCGGAGACAATTGAGATGGTTTGGGGGGTACGCGTTGGGCGCTGTCGGGTGCACGCCGCGTCTCTGTGTTGCGAAGGTTGGGTTCGTTTGGAAGGTTGACGTGGCCGGAAACAATCTTTTTGCCGGGCACACTTTCTGCCACACGCTCTCCGGTCTCAACACCGACACGGTCGACTTCTGCAGAGAAGCCCGGTGGTTCCGAAGACGCAGCGTTGGCGGATGAAGAGACGTAGTCAGGGAGCTTGGCGATGACCGCTTGCGTTGCGGCGACAGCTTTCTCGTAAGTGGGCTGCGGCGGTTCGATCGATTCGTTGGTCTCCGGCGCAGCGTCTGGTTCTGAAAATGTCGCCTGAACCGGCGTTGGCAATGGTTCTGGTGTCGTTGTACTGACCGGTGTTGGTTCCAGTGCGGCGAACGCCGCCGGAGAACTTGAGTCTGTTGGGTTTACCGGAGTCGCAGATAAGAAGGCATCGATGTTCGGAGGCTTGGGGCCAGGGCGCTGTTCGGTCGCGACCGGGACTGTGGAAATGCCGGAGTCCACCCGTTTCGACGGTTGGGGCGCCTCCGCACAATTTGGGATTACCGTCGGTATCGGGATGATCAAGAGCGGGTTCACGTCTTGCGGAGTGGATGGCTCCTCCGGGTCTTTCGTGTTTTTGGTGGCCGCAGCCCCACGAGACGGTGAATCGGTGATCACGGAACATTCATTGGAGACGGCCTGCTTGGCGGCATTGGCGAACATCTCGAGAATGAATCCGAAGGGACTGTCTGCCGGGCTGGGCCGACTGGATTTAGTCTCATTCGGCGTTGGTGAAGATGTCGCGAAAGATGGAAGAACTTCATTCACGGTTCTTGTCCGCTCTGGCCATCGGACACAGGTCATCAAGCATCTTGGAAGCCAGTCCGGTCGCGTGGCACGAATTGCTCGTAAGTCACGCGTGAGGGAAGACATCCGGGTGGCGGCTTGGGTCGAGTCGCAGTGCTGTCTTACGCGCCGGTTGCCGGACACGGCAGGTTGTGCCTATCGGGATGGGCAAGTTGTGGTGGTCCCAGGCGAATATCCGCGGCGGCGTTTCACCCGTGCGTTGGCGTCTTCCGCCGACCGGAAATCAGGAGCATCAGGTACAGATCGTCGAGCTGTCGTTGCTGTCGACGCGCCTCGCGTTCCTTGTAGGACCGCAGTTGCCGGCGACGAAGAGCCTCTGGAACCTCTCGCTGCCGGCGAGCGTCAGCCAGGGCCCGGTGCCGGAGGTTCCTGTCTTCTCGCGCAGCGGTAAGTTCCAGAAGCAGGGATTGACCTGCCCTGTCGAGAACACCAAGGCGGTTTTGGTAGAAATTCAGTTCGGATACATTTGCACTTTGGAGCAGCAGTTCTGCCTGCTGTCTTCTCAGCCAGGATCGCGCGTCTTCTAAGACCGCAAGTTGCTGCTCGAGAATCGAGACTTTCTGACATGCGGTAGCTAACAACAGCTCTTGCTGGTGTTCGGCGCTTTGCTTCAAGCGCAGGTACGATTCCAGGGCGAAACGGAAGCTCATGATTTACGTCTTGATCTGCAACAAGGCGCCGATTGTCTCCGCCAGCGGTGCGTGTTCACCGGGGCGCTGCTGCAAGAACATTTCGAGTTCGGGCATGATCTGAATCGCTTTGTCGAGGCCGGGATCCGCCCCTTTCTGATAAGCGCCTATACGAATCAGGTCTTCGGAGGCGGTGTAGGCGGCTAGAAAAAGACGCAAACGATGTACCTGCTGCATGTGCTCAGGAGAGCAGACCGAAGGCATGAGGCGGCTGATACTGTCGAGCACGGAGATGGGAGGGTAATGATCGCGAGCGGACAGGCTGCGGTCGAGCATGATGTGGCCGTCGAGTAGCGCGCGCGCGCCGTCTACGAGCGGATCCTGTTGATCGTCCGATTCCATGAGCACGGTATAGAACGCGGTGATGCTTCCGGCCCGGAAATTGCCGGCGCGCTCAAGCAGCCGGGCGAGAAGGGTGAATACCGAAGGGGTATATCCCTTGGCCGTAGGCGGTTCTCCCGCAGCTAACCCGATCTCTCGCTGCGCCATGGCAAGACGGGTGAGCGAGTCGACTACCAGCAGGACATTCTTTCCTCGTGAACAGAAAAATTCGGCGACCGCTGTCGCGGCCAGCGCGGCGCGGATACGCAGCAGGGGAGATTGATCCGACGTGGAGACGATGACTACCGATTTCCGACGGCCTTCCTCGCCAAGCGCCTCGAGGAATTGGCCAACCTCGCGTCCACGTTCCCCGATGAGAGCAAGCACTGTCAGGTCGGCGCTGGTGCCGCAGGTCATCATCGAAATCAGAGTGCTCTTGCCGACACCGCTGCCGCCGAAAATGCCGATGCGCTGACCGCGTCCGCAGGTAAGAAAAGCGTCGATAGCGCGGATTCCGCAACTTATCGGCTCGCGAATGGGAACACGCTCGAGCGGCGGCGGCGCCGGTGCATCGAGGGCCCGGTAGTCGCATCCGGAATAGGGGCCGAGGGCATCCAGGGGTTCCCCGGATCCATCCAAGACTCGTCCCAGCATCTGTTCGCCAACGCGCAACTTGGGGCGAGTGCCCCAGCCGATCACCCGATCCCCAAAGCGGATTCCGGTGGGTTTCTCGAAGGGCATCGAGAGCACGGTACTGCCGCGGAAACCGACAATCTCTCCAGGAAAGGCGCATCCATCCGCATCCACGATTTGACACACCTCGCCGATAGAGCAGATCGGGCCATCACTTTCGACAAGTTGTCCGACCACCTGGGTGACACATCCTTCCCAGCGCAAACTGGATAGCGTTGCCAGGCAATCGAAGTACGGTGCTAGAAGTTCGGACATAACGCTCGACTAGGGTTGGATATGCGCCGTTGGTGTCGTAGGGCGCTGCGCCAACAGGTCCAGCATCCCCTGTTCGATCTCTTTCAGTTGCGGCTCGATGCCCAAATGAGTGGAGCCACCGCTGGTTTCGAGCACGCAGTCTCCTTGTTGCAGTGCGGGGTCTTCAATCACCTTGGGAGCTTCCTGCGGATCGAGGCCATGCGCGAAGTACTCACGCCATGATGCTGCCTGCGACGGATGTACCCGCAGTGAGACGAGCGTGGCGGCCTGCAGGTCGTCGACCGCGAGCCGTACCAGCCCCGCCAGCAGCAAAGGATCGATCTGCGCCTCGCGCTGCAGAACCTTGCGGGCGATGGCCAGCGCGAGTTGCAGTACTTCTCCTTCCACCTTGCGGAAATAGATCTGCCGCTCGCGCGAAAACTGCGCAATCGCACTCCGCAACAGATCGCGCTGTCCTTGTACCTGCTGGTCGAATCGCGCTTTGGCCTGCGCTTCGCCTTCGGCGCGGGCGAGTGTCACCGCACGTTGCTGATCCTCGCCCGACCGATCGCACTCGACCGCACCGCTCGCACCGATGTCGCTGTAATGAAAGCTCTGCATCTCGGTCGAACAGGGACCGTCAGACGATGTATTCATCTTGTCCCTCCACGCCCAGGCTGATCTTGCCTTCCGCTTCCAGGTTGCGAGCCGCAGCCACGATCTCCTGCTGTGCCTTCACGACATCGCGAGACCGTACTGGGCCAAGTACCTCCATGTCTTCTTTCAGCATTTCGACGGCGCGCGAGGACATCGACTTGAAAAAGAAATTCTTCAGATCCTCCGAGCTGCCGCGCAGCGCGAGGGCGAGCGACTTCTTGTCCAGCTGGCCAAGTAACTCGCGCATGCTCTGCTCGGGAACACCGAGGAGATCTTCAAACGTGAACATCAGGTTACGGACGCTCAAAGCGAGTTGGGCATCTTCATGTTCCACCGCCTCGAGGATCGATTTGACGATGCCGGGATCGAGACGATTGAGAAGATCAGCCACCGCTTTTACCCCGGCGCAGGCTCGGCGGGACTGCTCGCCCACGTTCTGCAGGCGGGCATGCAGGGCAAGGGCAATCTTGCGGGCGACATCCGGGGAGAACTGCCGCAACTGCGCTAACCGCTTCACGATCTCCGACCGGCCTCCTTCGGGCAGTTTCATCAGCAGCTCGGAGGCGGGTTTCGGATCGAGATGTGCGAGCACCAGCGCGATGGTCCGGGGATGCTCGTCCTCCAGAAACTTGGCGAGTTGCTGCGCATCGACTTTGCCGAGCGAATCAAGACGCGCGGTAGCCGCCTCTTGCGATGCGGTCACATGTTCGAGAAGTTTCTGGGCGCCTTCCTCGCCGAATGCCGAAACCAGCAATTTGTAGGCGAATTCGCTGCCACCCTGCGCGACGTAATCCTGCGTGAGTGTCAGACGCTGGAATTCCTCGAGCACCCCGAGGGCGGACTCCGGAGAGACATACTTCAGCTTGCCGATACGTTCCGTGATCAGACGCAGATCCTCTTCGGGCAAATTCCGATAGATCGCGCCTGCAGGTTCTTCTCCCAGCAGCACCATCAGGATGGCGGCCTTTTCCAGGCCGTCGGACGGACTCGTCGAAGCCGTGCTCACTTGGTCTTGTCCTCGCGAATCCAGCCTTGTACCAGACGGCTGGCAGTGGCCGGCTCAGATCTGACTTTCTCGGTCAGTTGATGCTTGAGGGTACTGGCGCGGCGTGCCTGTTCGGTTCCCGGAGGCAGGTTGATGGCTTCTAACGTCGCCGTGCCCGAGCCGGCCGCCACCGCCAGGGGCTCAGGGCCAGCCACACTCCGCGCGATTCTTCCGGGCAGACTCCGGAAAGCCGCGATGAGCTCCCGCTTCACGGGACGCAAGAGCAGGAAATAAACGATGGCAAACAGCAATCCAATGGCGCCATAACGTACCAGCCACGACCATTGCTGGAGCAACTGGCGCGGGCGCTCGAGTGCTCCCGGAGGATCCGGCTTTTGTACGGCCATCTCCTGGAAAGACAGGTTCTCGATCGCCAGAATGTCGCCCCGGCCGGAGTCGAGACCAATCGCGGCTTGCGCCAACTGCTCCAGTTGCTTCATCTCTTCCGCGGTTCGCTTGCGCCGCGCCGTCACCTGCTTGCCGTCTAAAACCTGTGGTTCGATGACATCATCGACCAGTACGGCGGCGGCGACCCGCTTCAGCCGCCCGGCAGGTTGCAGCGTGTGGTGAATGCTCCGGCTCACGGCGAATGTCGAACTCTCCGAACGGGAGGACTGAGTGTCGCGCTGGTTGGCGGAGGCCGCCGGGACGGACGCGGATCCCGGAACATTGCTCGCGGTGCCAGGGATACCCGCCGGAGCTCCCCCGCCCATGTTTTCCTCCGCATGTTGCGTGCTGGTGGTGGCAGCCAACTTGGGATCGTAGGTCTCGTCGGTGTTATCGCTCGTGCTGAGGTCGTATTCCACATGAACGCTGGCGCGCACATGGTCAGCACCAACCACCGGCTCCAGGGTGCGCACCAGCGTCCTGGAAAGCTGTTCGTCGAGTTCGCCCGTGGATGCCGGGCCCGCGCTTCCCGAGTGCAGCAGGGAGGTGCTGGTATCGGCATCGACTACGGTCACGTGTTCCGGACGAAGCTTGTCGACCGCGCTGGCGACCAGCTGCGGGATCGCCCTTTGCGCCCGTTCGGAAAGGCTCCCTGAGTTTGTCTTCACGATGATGGCAGCCTTGGCGTCGCGCTCCTGCTCCGTAAACAGCGACTCCCGCGGTAAGGCCAGGTGCACGCGTACCGCCTGGATCTCACCAAGCGTTTGTAGCGTTCGCTCCAATTCGCCTTCCAGGGCACGCTGGTAGTTCACTTTTTCGCTGAAATCACTGCCTGTCCAGTTGGGATTGTCGAAGAGTTCGAATCCCATGCGGGCATTGCGCGGCAAACCCTGTGCCGCAGTCTCGAGCCGGCTGGCATCGACCTGTTCGGCCGGCACCAGGATGCTGCTTCCGTCCGGCGAGAGTTCATAAGGAATGCCGCGCGCTCCGAGCCGCGTAGCCAGCGACTGCGCGTCTCCCGGCCGCAGCCCGGAATAAAGCGTGGTGTACTTAGGTTTCCCAAGAAGCCACACGAACAACCACAGAGCTCCCCCCACCAGGGCGGCACCCCCAACGAGAAGCATGCGCTGGCGGATGGTCAGCCCGCGCATGAATTGCTCGACTTGCTTCAACGCCACTGGTTTGTCTTCCGCCAAGGGACCTCGTCGTCAGAGATTGGATTCCGCCATCATCTCCGCCATGGCTAAAACTGCATGCGTGCGACTTCCTGGTACGCTTCGACAATCTTGTTGCGTACCTGCATCATGAGTTCGAACGACAGCTGTGCCTGTTCGACGGCAATCATCGCGCTGTGCACGTCAGTACCGTTGCCCTGCAGGAACTCGCTGACCTGCGTGTGGGCGCGAGTGCTGACCTGGTCGACCGCATCCATCGCCGAGCGCAGGTTTTCCTCGAAACTGGAACTTTCTCCCGGGATGCGCGCCGGTTGGATTTCGGGTTCGACTGGCAGGATCCGCAAGGCGGAGACGGTTGGATTGATCATGAGCCACTCCTCAACTGAGGATCGCGATCGCCTGCTGGATCATGCTCTTCGAGGCTTGGACCGCCGAAGCGTTCAATTCGTACGATCGGACCGCGCCCAGCAGGTCTGTCATTTCATCGACCGGGTTGATTGCCGGGTATGCCACGTAGCCCTGCGCATCCGCGTCCGGATGGCCCGGTTCATACCGGCGCACCGCGGGAGTCGTGTCCGAGACAACCTGTTCCACGCGAACTCCCTGGCCCGAGTCGCGCAAGCTGGCCAGCATCATGGGAAATTGCCGCATGCGATGCGCGCGGAAGACGAGCAACTGGCGGCGATAAGGCCCGCCTTCGGGCGTGCGCGTGCTCTCCACATTGGCCATGTTGCTGGCGACGATCTCTGCCCGCTGGCGTTCCGCGACCAGCGCGGATCCACTCAACTCAAGCATGCCGAATAAATTCATTGTGCCTTCCCTTCGTGAATTGCCGTCGACAGCCGGCGAAATTCAGCGCGAATCAATTCGACGCCGATCCGGTATCGAAGCTGGGTCTCTGCGAGCAGCAGGGTTTCACGCTCCAGGCTGACGTTGTTTCCATCCGGTCGCTCCATGAGGCCTTCGACAGACCGTGCGGACGGCGTGAACTCCGCATAAGACGCCTGTGCCTGGACCCGCCGCAACTCCGCCCCAAAATTGATATCTCGGGTGCGGAACCCAGGCGTGTCGATGTTCGCCAGGTTGGACGTGACCAGGCTGTGACGGAAAGCGTTGAGATCAAGATAGCGAGCCAGTTCGGCGAGTTCTGGTATGTCAATCATTGGCATAGGCGCCTCTCGGGGGTAAGCCATACTCTCGCACCTTGTTTCGTACCGTGCGCAGGCTGATACCCAGCAGTTCCGCAGTGCGCGAGCGGTTGCCGCCGGTTTGCGCCAGCGTGCGTTCGATCAACCGCTTTTCCAGATCACGCAACGTCGTGCCGACGACGACTTCGGGTTCGTGCGTTGGCTCAGCCGCAGGGGGCGACAGGGGGTCGGATGGAATCTCGAAGCTTGTGCCCAGAGCGGCGACGCGACGGACAAAATTGCTCAGTTCGCGGATATTGCCGGGCCAAGAGTACTGCTCGAGGCGCGCCAGGAAGTCTGGAGAAAACAGGGCCGGCTCGACCCCACTGACTCTCGCGAAGTGCTCGACCAGGGTCGGGATGTCTTCCCGCCGTTCGCGCAGAGCGGGCAGCGAGAGCGGGATAACATTCAGCCGATAAAAGAGGTCTTCGCGAAACTTGCCTTCCTGAATGGCTGTGCGGAGGCAGCGATTGGTCGTGGCGATCACGCGTATATCCACACTCACGCTCCGCGTGTCTCCCAGCCGGTCGAAGGTGCGCTCCTGCAAGACGCGCAGCAACTTCGGCTGCAAGCTGAGGGGCATCTCCCCAACCTCATCGAGGAGCAGGGTGCCATGGTTGGCGAGTTCAAACTTGCCCGCCTTAGCCATCAAGGCCCCGGTGAAGGCGCCGCGGGTGTGACCGAAAAGCTCGCTGTCCAGCAGCGTGTCCGGGAAGGCCGCGCAGTTGATCGCGACGAAGGGGCCTTCACTGCGTGAGCTGTGCCGGTGGATGTAGCGGGCAAGCAGTTCCTTCCCGGTGCCACTCTCGGCCTCGATGAGGATGTCGGCGTCACTGGCCGCCGCTTGTCTCGCCCGCTGCAACACGCGCTCGAAGAGCGGTGAGCCTCCGATGAGTTCGCCGGTATCCGCATGCTGAGCCTGGGCCAGCACACGATGCGCCGCGCTTTCCACTTGCTCGAAGCTGACCGGCTTCACCAGGTAGTCGCAAGCGCCGTCGCGAATGGCATTCACTGCATCGGGAACGCTGCCATAAGCCGTGAGCAGGATTACTCCAGTATGCGGCTCCCGCGCGCGGACATGGCGCATCACTTCGAGCCCATCTCCGTCGGGCATGCGCACGTCGGTGATGACCAGGGGAGGGAGAAAGCGGTGGAATTTGCTGCACGCCTCTTTGGCCCCGGCAGCGGTTTCGACCTGCCAGCCTCGCCGCACAAACTGTGCCTGCAATGCGACCCGCATGCCAGGTTCGTCATCGACGACCAGGACCCGGTTCATCAAACGCCTCCTGTTCTTGGCAAACAAACCGAAAAGGTGGTTCCTGCTCCAGCCGTACTTTCGACCGCCATGCGTCCACCATGTTGTGCAACGATCTTGCGGCAAACGGCGAGACCCAGGCCAACCCCTCCCGGGCGCGTCGTGAACCCGGCTTCAAAGATACGAGCGAGATGCTCGTCACTGATCCCGCAACCGGTATCGCTCACCTTGATCTCGAGCATCCCCGGAATGGAGGGCGGTTGCACGGAAATCCGAAAGCGTCCGCCCTCGGGCATCGCGCGAAAAGCATTCAGCGCTAGGTTCAGGAAGAGTTGCATCAGGCAATGCCTGTCCGCCGGGATGAGTTGAGAACTGGAGGAAGCTTGCAGGACGAGTTCGATATTCGCCTGGTCGGCGAGAGGCCTCAGGAAATCGACACATTCTTCGAGAAGGGTGGCCACGTCCAGCAGCGTGAAAGTGGGAGCAGCGCGGTGATGCAGTTGCAGCACATTGTTGACGGTGGCCGCGACCGTGCGTAGCCCACCTTGCATGTGGCGAACCCAACCAGCCTGCTGTTCGTCCAGGCCGCTTTCCGCCAGTAATCCTGCAAATAGTTCCAGGGTGCCCAGCGGGTTCCGGATTTCATGCGCTAAGACAGTCGAGACTTCGGCGAGGACTTCGAGACGCCGCGCGGTTTCGCGCTGTTCGGCCAATTCCGTGTTGGCCGCTTGTAATTCACGCCGGAGCCGAACGACTTCCTGATGGAGCTGCTCGTACGACCGTTCCAGCGAGCCGGCCGCCTCGGTGAAGGAGGCGAACGCTTTCGCTAGCGAGCTCTGTTCGGGGGAGAGCTGCGTTGTCCGGCCGGCTGGAACGGAAGACAGCATAGGCATAATCGACCTAGCAAGGCAGGTTCCAGCAGGCAAACTCTTCACATGAGATTTCGTTAATCCGGCGAGCCGAGGCGTGGCAGACGGTGCGAACTACGGCGTGCGCTAAATCGCAAATGTTCCGGCTCGATCTGCGCGGCCCCGTCGGCCAGAATGCATGCCTGTTCGAGGACTAGTTGCAATTCCCGCACGTTACCTTTCCAAGAATGGTTTTCGAGCAGCCTCACGACCTCGGCGTTGAGCTGAGGCGGCAGGCCATGAGTCTCGGAACTCACGTGGGCCACGAACGTTCTGGCGAGACTTACGATGTCTTCGCGACGATGCCGCAGAGCCGGTAATTCTATGCAGAACGCGGAGAGCCGATAGAACAGGTCCTCACGGAACGCGCGCTCTTCCACCCGGCGCTCCAAATCGACATTGGTGGCGGCAATGACACGGACATCCAGCTTCACAGGCTCCGCACTGCCGAGACGCTGAACTTCCTTGGTCTCAAGAAAGCGCAGCAGCTTAGGTTGTAGTGCAAGGGGCAATTCCCCGATTTCGTCGAGAAAGAGCGTGCCCCCGTGGGCTGCCTGAAATCGCCCGGTTTGCGATTGCACCGCGCCGGTAAACGCTCCCCGCGTGTGTCCGAATAATTCCGACTCCAAGAGCGACTCGGGAATTGCGGCGCAGTTCACCACGACGAGAGGGCGATGCGATCGCGGGCTGAGCTGATGAATACCCTGGGCCACCAATTCCTTGCCAGTCCCGGTTTCGCCGGTGATCAGAACTGTGGTATTCCGGCCGGCAACCAGTCGGGCCATGCGGTAGACGTGCAACATGGACTCGGATTGCCCAATCATTCCGGGGAGCGGTTTAGACGCTAAAGATGATGGCGCTGGACGGCGACGAACATTGATATCGGGATCGGGCGCTTGCCCGCGAACCTGGGTACACGTCGCGAGAGGCTGGCTCTTGGGCTGTAAAGACGAATGCAGCATGAGCACGCTGACTTGGGGGAATTTCGTGCGCACGATCCGAGCCACCTCCTCGGAGTTCAGGTCAGGAAGATGGCGGTCCAGCACCAGCCACCGCCATGCGCCGGTTGCAAGCTTGGCCAATGCGTCCGCACCTCCGGCAGCCTGCGCCATCGAAACCGGCACTCGTGAATCAGCAAAGAACTGCCAGGCTGCTGGGCTGGGACTTGCTACCAATACATCACCCGGAGGAACAGCAATCTCACGAACGTAGTTCACGGCAATACCTCAATAGCGGCAGGTCACGCTGACTGGCAAAATGAATGTGAGCTGTTGTTAGCGGTAGCCGGCTGACTGCTGATCTCGTAGCCGACACCCCGAACCGTATGAATCAATTCCGGCAATCCAGCACCGTGAAGTTTCTGGCGTAGGTAGGCGACGTAAACATCGATCAGGTTGGTGGTGATGCCGCCGGCAACTCCCCAGACATGTTGCAGGATCAGTTCCCGGCTGACGCGGCATCCGGCGTTGCGCATCAGGTATTCCAGCAGGGCGAATTCGCGGCGGGTCAACTCGATCCGGCGCCCCGCACGGCTGACAGTGTGCTGAACGCGATCCAGTTTGAGATCGCCCACCTGTAATGTGGACGCGGCAAGCCCGGACTGCCGCCGTAGCAGACCTCGCAGGCGCGTGGAGAGTTCGAGGAAAGAGAAGGGCTTGGCCAGGTACTCATCGGCACCTAAGTCCAGGGCGCTTACTCGATCTTCGACGCGATCCGACGCGGACAAGACCATGATCGCCGCATCCGGCTTCGCTAAGCGCACTTCTTTCAAAAGCCCGAGATCGGCGGATCCCGGTAGCAGCAGGTCCAGGAGAATGGCATCGTAAGAAGCTGCCAGCGACGTCTGTACTGCCTCGGAATTCGCGGTACATAAATCCACTTCGTAGTGTTGCGACTGGAAGGATTGCTGTAAGAAGGATGCGAGAGGCTTATCCGGTTCGATGATGAGCATGTGCATGAGCGTTCTCTAATACGGACAGTTTCGAATCTAAGAGGGAGGCGCTCACCAAGCAAGGAAAGCACGGCGACACGAAGGTATGGGTTTGCAATTCAGGACCTTCAGACCAGATTGGACCGGGGTACGTCTCTTCGTAACTTGTAGGCTTGGCGGCCGGAGGTGTATCTGGTATTAAACGCTCTGCGAACCCGGCCCGTTACTAATCCAGGGACCTCTGCCAGAGATAATTCCAATTGCAGTTCAGGGATGATTTTGTGAGCCAATGGCGTTCAGCGGCTAAGCCCTTTCTGGTGCCCGGAGGAGTTATATTGCTGGGCACATTCGTGTTGCTGAACACGAGTATCCTGCCGCTCACGCCGTCGGTAGTACACTTCGCTTACGTTGCCGGATTTGCTACGGGACTGTTGCTGGCCTGGCGGTTTCACTCCACCCGCGTTTTTTTTGTACTGCTCAGCCTTCTGCTCGGAGAGCAGGCCATAGCCTTCTTTTCAGGGCCAAACCCGTTTTCCACTGTTGCGGGGCATAACGCTTATGCTGCCATTGCACTACTGATTCCTTTCAACTTCCTTGTGTTCTCACTGGCGCAGGAGCGCGGGTTTACTCCTCCTGCGGTAGCTTCGCGGCTCCTCCTTATTCTTCTAGAGTCGATTTTCGTGGTGATCGTCAGCCGCCCGGGGCAGACGACAGTGCTCCGCCTGCTGGCTCCCGCATGGGTAGGCCGGCATTGGCTGACAACCTTGACCATTCCTTTGCCTGGACTGGCCCTGCTGGCTGCCGCGGCGGTGATCTTCGTAGTGCGATTTGCCCGGTCCAACAAGCCGGTGGAAGCGGGATCGTTCTGGTCTTTGATGGCGATTTCGTTTGTGCTGCACGACGGAGGGGTGAGCCGAATCTCGAGCGCGTACCTGGCCGGGGCAGGTCTTATCCTCCTGGTTTCGGTCGTCGAGACGTCTTACCTGATGGCTTACCACGACGAGTTGACAACGCTGCCGGCCCGCCGGGCCTTCAACGAAGTGATCGCCGGTTTGGAGACGCAATATGCGATTGCGATCGTCGACGTCGACCATTTCAAGCGTTTCAATGACACATACGGGCATGAAACAGGGGACGATGTGCTTCGCATGGTGGCGCGGCACCTGGCTGGCGTGACCGGAGGTGGCAAGGCATTCCGCTGTGGAGGGGAAGAGTTCTCGATTGTGTTTCCGGGCAAGTCGGCCAAAGAGGCACTCGAGCCACTCGAGTTGATTCGGCAGACGATTGAGGAAGCTACGTTTACCGTGCGCAGCACTCTTGATCGCCGAAGCAAGCCGCGTGGCGCCGATCGGCGCCAGAAACCTCCCGGCAAAAAGGTAAGCAGCACACGGGATAGCTCCGACACAGAACAGGTCTCCGTTACGGTGAGTATCGGTGTAGCGGAATCAAGTACGCGCAATCGGGATGTCGATCAGGTGATTCACGCCGCCGACAAAGCTCTTTACCGGGCTAAGGAAGGCGGCCGGAACCGGGTGGAGGTGGACGGTCGCAGGCGCGCGGCCGCGGCCGAAGCGGGCGAGTGAGATCGGGAGCGAAGGTGGTACTCAGAAAGTGAGACCTCATTGAACGTACTGGTCACCGGCGGTGCAGGATACGTAGGAAGCGTGGTTACGTCGGAGCTGCTGCGGGCAGGCCACCGAGTCACGGTGTATGACAATTTGAGCCACGGCAAGCGCAAAGCCATACCCCAAGGAGCGGATCTCATCGTGGGGGATGTTGCGGACCGAAACGCTCTGAGCAATGCATTTCGCACACGGGTTCCCGAAGCAGTTCTGCACTTCGCCGCTCTGATTGAAGCCGGCGAGTCGATGAAAGTCCCAGAGCGCTACTTCCGCAATAATACGGCGACGACGCTGACGCTGCTGGAAACGATGCTGGAGCAGGGGGTGAAACGTTTTGTTTTCTCGTCTACGGCGGCGCTCTACGGGAATCCCGAGAGAACACCGATTGAGGAAACCGAGCCGCTTCAGCCGACCAATGCGTATGGGGAATCCAAGTTGCTGGTAGAGCGAATGCTCGACTGGTTTCACCGGATTCACGGGCTTCACTACGCCAGCCTGCGATACTTCAACGCAGCCGGAGCGATGCCGGAGCGCGGCGAAGATCATCGGCCGGAATCGCACCTGATCCCTCTCGTAATGAAAGTAGCGTTAGGACAAAGAGAGAACATTTCGATTTTTGGCGGAGATTATCCAACGCCAGACGGGACTTGCGTACGCGATTACATACATGTGCTCGATTTGGCGGATGCTCATGTCAGAGCTTTGGACGCGCTGGGTGAGCGCGGGCAGTTGATTTACAACCTGGGAAATGGACGCGGCTTCAGCGTGCGAGAAGTGATCGAGGTGGCGAGAAAGGTGACGGGGCATCCTATACCGGCAGAGGAAAGCGAGCGGCGCCCCGGTGATCCCGCTGTGCTGGTAGCGAGCTCTCAGCGAATTCAGGCTGAGCTTGGGTGGCTGCCGAAATATCCGGAACTGGAGTCGATCGTGGAGAGTGCCTGGGAGTGGCACCGCGAGCACCCCCAGGGATATGAAGATTGAGCCCTACCGTGAACGCCATGGTGCATAGGGCCACTGCGCAATGAAGTTATGACTCCAACATTCTTTCCAATGCCGCCTTGTTCTTAATAATCAGTGTCGAACCGGTCAGATCAAGTACGCCCTTCTTTTTGAGCTGGCTCAGGATTCTAGTGACCGTTTCTCTCGAGGTGCCGATCAGCTGGGCCATTTCCTCGTGAGTGAGGGCAAGCTTCAACCGGATAGTCCCATCGACCACTCGTCCGTCGGGCGCCCACTGCAGTAGGAGGCGGGCCAACTTCTCCGAAACAGAGTGCGAAAGGCCGATTGAGCGAATGACGTCATAGGCCGACTGGCAATCGTTGCTCAACTGCTGCGCAGCGTGCAAGCATGCGTCTCCGTGCTCCTTGAGGAAGCGGAGAAAGTCTTCCCGGCCGATGTAAGCGAGTTGGGAGGGCTGCAGTGTTTCCACTGTCAGTTCGTAAGGCTTGCCGCTTACGGCTGCATGCAGGCCGAGAATCTCACCGGGCTGGGCGATCTTGAGAATGAAAGTCTTGCCCTCTCGATTGGTCGCCATCAGCTTGGCTCGTCCCTGGCACAGGACAAACACTCCGCGGGGTGCCTGGCCTTCTACGAAAACCAGCGCGCCTTGCGGATAAGCCGTGGCGTGCTTCACTCGATCAAGTCCCTCGAGTGAACCTTTCGAGAGAGCGCAAGAGAAGTTGCTGTTGCGAAGCCGGCAGGTAACGCAATTATCAACCACGGGCAGTCCATATGGAGCGTTCGTCCGTTCTGTATAAGAAGGTAGGAAGCTGGCTTCTGAGCTCGGTGCGGCTGCGATCGTATTCAGCATGGTTGCCATCCTTATAATTCCTCTTGAGAATGCTTAGTCCCACTTCAGTGTTTGTAGTGTAGGGTCACGGACAATGACCAGCTACTAGGTCGAATCCTAGTTTTTATGTGGGAGTAAGTGCGGGGACCTGCACCAGCACCTAGTGAGAACCCTAGGGGTGGCGTGCGAATACCTGGGAAAAGCGAAAGATCAGAGATCAGCTTGCGCTGG
Organism: Terriglobales bacterium; assembly: GCA_051984555.1. Taxonomy (GTDB): domain Bacteria; phylum Acidobacteriota; class Terriglobia; order Terriglobales; family Acidobacteriaceae; genus Gp1-AA122. The sequence continues at coordinate 15,026 of JBPYEW010000110.1, forward strand.
CGCCTTTAGCCATCTTCTGCAGCCCGATGACCTGGCGCATTTGCAGGACCAGCCACTCAGCTTCATTCTTGTCACGGAGAGTTTGGCCGAGCGTGGTTTTCTGTCCGTCAGTCCTCACGAGGAAAATGTCGTAATACGGAGTGCCCGTCGAGCCGCCTTGTTGTGATCGAATTGCGGTTTCGATGTCCGCTACTTCTGCCGCGGGAATCTCGTGGAAGCTTCCGCTGCCAAGAAGGCCGCTCCGGACGCGGACAGAACTGCGCGTCACAATTACATCCGAAGTGCCGAACCACAGCTGCATCGTTATATAGAAGATAAGAAGATCAGCGACCCCGAACGCTATCGGAAATATGAACGGAGCATGTAAACGGAAGATGAGCACAAGCACGCCGGTCCAGAGGACAAAGAACATGCTTGTTCCTGCGGCGAAGCTCTTATTGCG
>JBPYEW010000111.1:0-37830 GCA_051984555.1 Terriglobales bacterium
GCTAGAATCTCTCCATCTGGTCCCGAACCTCGTAAGCGGCTCACGTCGATGCCACGTTCGACGGCAAGCCGCCTTGCTTTCGGAGAGATCTTGGGTGGGCGCGGCGCAGCTTCCGTTGCCGTGGCACGGGCCACCTCGGACGGTATGGCCGGGGCCGTGATCTTTCGTCCCGAGCCCCCTGGGACATCGCTCACCGGCGGAGTTTCTCCTGGTTGCACGATCCAGGCGATCGTGCGGCCCACAGGGACTTCCACGCCAGGCTGCACTTTGATTCCCGCAAGGAAGCCGTCGCCGGGCGACTCAACCTCCATCACCGCCTTATCAGTTTCGATCTCGAGCAGCGGCTCGCCTTTGGTGACGCGTTCTCCTTCTTTCTTTAGCCAGGAAATCAGTTTGCCGGATTCCTGAGCCATCTCGAGAGCGGGCATGACGACGCTAATAGCCATGGGCGTAGCTGGTGATCACTATCCGTTGTGGGTTTCGCTTATTCAGCTTCGGGTGCGTAGCCGCAGCAGGTGGCTGCTTGAACCTAATCTCCAACTTCCACGCGCTCGCTCCTGGATGACGCTTCAATCATTTCGCGGACACGCCGGCTGGGCTCATTTTCATTTTCCCGGATTGTTGGTAGCGGACCATTGACGGTGAAGTAGTGCCGCCCAGCCACCATCAGTTCCTCGGCTGGGAATCGCGTGATCACTTCGTGTCCGGTTTCCGTGACGACGATTTCTTCTTCAATCCGAGCTGCACTCCAGCCATCCGTGGACGGCCAGAATGTCTCGAGCGCGAATACCATTCCGGGCTTGATTTCACAGGGATGATCGAAGGACACCAGTCGGCTGATAACCGGCTTCTCCCAGATTGCTAGCCCTATGCCGTGTCCGTACTGCAACGCGAAACACGCTTCCTCGTTCGGAAAGCCAAATTCTTGTGCCTTGGGCCAGACGGACGCAATTTCTGCCGTAGTGCGTCCCGGCTTGACCAGTTCGATGGCAGCATCGAGGTATTCGCGGCAGCGTTTATAAGCATCGTTCATCGCGTGCGATGCATACCCGATGGTGAAGCATCGGTAGTAGCAGGTCCGATATCCCATGTACGAGTGCAGGATGTCGTAATACACGGGGTCGCCGGGCCTGAGCACTCGATCGGAGAACACATGGGGATGCGGGTTGCATCGTTCACCGGAAATCGCATTGACCGCTTCCACGTATTCCGAGCCAAGGTCGTATAGAACTTTGCTGACCAGACCGACAGCTTCGTTCTCGCGCATCCCGGGCTTCATAGCGCGATACAACTCGTCGTAGGCAGCGTCGACCATCATGGCGGACATGTTTAACAATGTGATCTCGTCCCGGGTTTTGATCAGCCGGGCCTCGGACATCAATGCCTGCCCATCGACAACCTTGATCCCTTCCTTCTGCAAGGCAAACAGCACCGGCAATTCGACAATGTCGACCCCAACAGGTTCCTTGTGCAATCCGCGCTGTTCGAGTTCGATACGGATTTTTTTGGCGACATCTTCGGCGCGGCCCATCTCTGGTGTCATCGCGCCGCGCAGCATTGAAATCCCCGGACGCGAACGTTCACCCAGCCACGGGCAATGCAACTGATGGTGCTTCGCGGCGGAACCGAAGTCCCACAAGATGGGCTCATCATTCTGCGGAAGTAGAGTGAATCGATTGGCCTTGTCCTGAGCCCAGGTTCCAATGTGCGTGGCGGTGAGGTAGCGCACATTATTCATGTCGAAGCAGAGAAGCGCCCCCATGTCAGACTTGGCGAGCAACCCCTTGGCACGAGCCAACCTCTCGCCACGCAAGCGGTCGAAGTCGATTCGGTTCTCCCAGTCGACCGCCATCGTTCCGTGTGTGGGCAATGACATAAGAATCTCCTTCGACCTACTTTCGGCACATCGCCCGCGCCGCTTCGAAGACGCTTTCTTCCGTGGGTACGGTCACGTCTTCCAGAGGCGGTGAAAACGGAATGGGCACATGCATGGCACCCATTCGCTTCACTGGAGCGTCCAGATCGTAGAATGCGCCAGCCGCAATGACCGATGCAATCTCGGCGGTAATCCCGTATCGCTCGTAGCCCTCATCGAGCACAATAGCTCGGGATGTCTTCTTCACCGAATCAACAATCGTCTTCTCGTCTAGTGGCCAAAGAGTTCGGGGGTCGATCACCTCGGCGCTGACCCCCGCTTCGGCAAGCAGATCAGCCGCGCCCAACGCGACCAGCACCATACTGCTGGTCGCAACCAGCGTGATGTCTTCGCCCTCGCGCTTCACGTCAGCAACACCCAGGGGAATCGTATAGTCCTCGGCCGGCACAATCCCCTTAGCCTTGTACATCATCTTGTCTTCAAAGAAGGCAACAGGATTGTTGTCGCGAATGGCCGATTTCAGCAAGCCTTTTGCGTCGTAGGGCGTCGAAGGCAGAACGACCTTCAGTCCGGGGACATGGCAAAACCAGGCGTGTAGCGACTGCGAATGCTGCGCCGCCGATCTGCGAGTGGCTCCCAAGGTCGTGCGCATGACCATGGGCACGGTCCATTTGCCGCCTGACATGTAGTGAACCTTTGCCGCCTGGTTCACCATCTGGTCCATTGTCAGTGTGATGAAGTCGCCGAACATGATGTCAACGACCGGCCGAAGGCCTGCCATTGCTGCACCGACTGCCAGTCCCGTGAATCCGGCTTCGGAAATCGGGGTATCGAGCACGCGCTCCTTCCCAAATTCCTCCACCAACCCGGACAACACTTTGAACGGAGTTCCGGCCTCAGCGACGTCTTCGCCCAGAATGCACACGGCCGAGTCGCGGCGCATCTCTTCCGCGAGCGCTTCGCGAATAGCCTGGGCGAAGCTCAATTCTCGAGCGGCTACCTCAGGCATAAATGTCCTCTTGCACTCTGTCGGGACTAGGATATGGCGCGCTAATGGCGAATTGGACGGAACGCTTCATCTCAGATTCCAATTCTGAATCCAAGCGGTTTAATGTCTCCACGTCTGCCAGGTTCTGCTCGATCAGCCAACTGCGGTGCTTGCTGATAGGATCGCGCTCTGTCTTCCAGATCTGTTCTTCCTGCTTAGATCGGTAGTACTCGCGATTGATATCGCCGACATGATGACCGTGATAGCGGTATGTGTTGCACAGCAGGAATGACGGTCCCTCTCCCTGCCGCGCACGGTGGACAAGTCGCTGCGCCGTCTCGTATACCGCCCTCACATCCTGCCCATCAACAGTCGCCGCCTCGAGACCAAAGGCCTTGGCACGCGTCGCGATATCACCCGCAGTGGTCTCTCTGAAATGCGTGTACTCGGTATATAAATTGTTCTCGCACACGTAAATCACCGGAAGACAAAACAGCTGCGCGAGATTCATGACCTCATAAAGAACGCCCTGTCCCAACGCACCTTCGCCGAAGAAACAGATAGCCACTTGTCCCTTGCCGAGCCTCTTTGCCGCAAACGCCGCCCCCGTTGCGATGCCGGCGCTTCCCCCGACAATTGCATTGGCGCCCAAGTTGCCGGTAGTCGGGTCTGCAATGTGCATGGAACCGCCCTTGCCTTTGCAGTACCCGGCTTCTTTGCCCAGCAATTCGGCGAACATTAGCTTGGGGGAGGCGCCTTTCGCCAAACAGTGTCCGTGGCCGCGATGCGTGCTGGTGATGTAGTCGCTGCGCTCCAGCGCTTCGCAAACTCCCACCGCGACCGCTTCCTCGCCTATATACAAATGCGCGAGTCCGGGCATCAGAGCCCGCATATACAGGTCATTGACCTCAGCCTCGAACAGACGAATCGCCATCATCTGCCGGTATAGCCGGACCCAAAGGTCAACTTTTTCGGAAAACTCGGAAACATGAGCGGGGCTACTCATTGCGACACTCCCGACATCCGCGCCAGCACCTCAAACATAACCGCGAAGTCCAGCTTCTCCCATCCCATGCCGCGAGCTGCAGTTAAAAACTCGTTGGCAATGGCCGTGGTCGGAACCGGAACATCCAGCTTGCGGCCCAGGTCCAGGGCGAGCAGCATGTCCTTCTGCATCATGTTGACGTCAAACCACGCTTCAGCGGGCTGCTCCAGCACGAACGGCCCGCGGTACTGGATCATAGGGGACGCAATCGCGCTGTGAACCATCACATCCACAGCTATTTCGCGCCTGATGCCGCTTTTTTCCGCTAGCAGCACACCCTCAGAAAACGCCAACATCTGCACCGCCAATTGCAGGTTCAGCGCAATCTTCATCGAAAGAGCGACACCGTTATCTCCGACATACGTCACCTTCGGGCCGATGTCTTGAAGAAGCGGTTGTAGACGCTCGAAGGTTTCTTTTCGTCCGCCGACCATGACTGACAACCTTCCTTGCTCCAACGTGATCACGCTGCCGGAAACCGGGGCATCCACCATGTCGGCGCCTTTTTCGCGAACCTTGGCGGCCAGCGCACGGCTTGCATCAGGACTGACCGTACTCATGTCGACGTAAAACTTTCCAGTGCGCAGGCCAGCCAGTAGCCCGTCGGGCCCATCCGTTACCGCCGAAAGCGCCGCCGAATTCGTAAGCATCGTGAATACGACATCCGCGGCCGCCGCAACTTCACGAGGTGAACCGGCCCACTTCATACCGCGCTCGATCAACCATTGAGCCTTTGTTCGCGTGCGGTTGTAACCCGTGACGTCATGGCCCTTTTCCAACAAACGGGCCACCATGTTTCCGCCCATGACTCCCAGGCCTATAAACCCGAGATTTGCCATCCTTGCTTCCACTCCTAGGAACTCTGGCCTTGCGGCGACGTTTGTTGTGCCGATGCCGACGAATCTTCCCGAACTTGTTGTAGATGTTCGCGCATCGCACCGCGCGCGGCGTTGGCATCATGCTGCTCGACTGCCTGTAAGATCCTCTTGTGATGAAACTGACCGCGTTGCGGGCCGCCATCCACGTCGAAGATCCGGCCACGTTGTTCGCGAAGCAATCCGACGATGGAATCGATCAGCGCCAGGATCAGCGGATTCGCCGCCGCTTCAGCCAGGGCCAGGTGGAAATCCAAATCCGCCTCAATGTAAGCTTCGCGATCATGCAGCGCGCGATCCATAGCCGCTACAGCTTCGCGCATGCTGACCAGGAGTTGTTGATCGATTTGCGGAGCAGCCAGCGCTGCAATCTCTGGTTCGAGTATCTGCCGCAGCTCCGCCAAGTGCAGAGAGCCTTCCTGCTGCCCGATCCTGGTCATCAAGTCCAGCGATTGTCGGATCGCTTGCGACGTTCCATTCGTCACAAACGTGCCGCGACCCATATAAGCTTCCAGCAGTCCCTTTTCCCGCAGCGCCTTCACGGCTTCTCGCACGGCCGTCCGACTTACGCCAAATCGTTGCGCCAGGTCGCGTTCGGGCGGAAGCTGATCTCCTGGCTTGAGTTTTCCCTTTAGGATGGCGTCTTCCACTTGCTGCACAATTTGTTCATATAGGCGCGAGGTTTTCACCGCGCGATACATGGGCTTAACACCCAGACGATCAGCAATCTCGTTAGCCATGGTTACGCCCAAACCCGAGGAGGGCAGGGATTCTGCCGCGAGCCTCATACCCTCAAAATTGGTCCGACCAATATACCAGAGAGTTGTGAACTGACAAGACCTCCTCCAAAAGAAAACCCAAAAAAGTCAATAATTAATGAGATTCCATTTTTCACAAATTATCTAGGACAAAGGATTTGAAACCGGTAAATCCGTTTCGATTAGCCGCCGACGGCCTAATTCTCTTGACATTGCTCTATTCTCGATGGTACAGCTGTCGGACCAATCGTCCGAATCGTCTGTCGTGGGGGTTCCGCAATGCATTCCTCGTCGAAGGGCACTTGCGTCCTGGCGGTCGTCTGCCTGATTTTGGCCGTTTCCTTAATAAGCTTCTCCCAAACCACAACCGGGCGCATCCTTGGCGAAGTCCACGACCAAACCGGCGCGGCTCTCTCGGGCGCCACGGTGACGGTCGCGGATAGCCAGACAGCAATCACCCGGACGGCCAACACCGATGATTCGGGCTCCTATGTGATTCCCGCATTGCCGCCGGGTACTTACACGATCCGGGTGGAAGCGAAGGGGTTCAAGACAATCGCCCGCCCCAACGTTGTGCTCGAAGTCGCCAAAGATGCCGACATCGACTTTACCCTTCAACCCGGCAACGTTAGCGAGACCGTCATGGTCCAGGAAGATGTACCGCTCGTGGACACGACTTCCGGCACTTTAGGCGGCACGCTCAGCAACAAGGAAATCAATGATCTTCCCCTCAATGGCCGCAACTACGAGAATTTGCTGCAACTGAGGCCGGGCGTGATGCGGTATCCGGGCGGCGGATTTTCCACTACCAGCACCAACGGCTTGCGAGCAGAAGACAATGCATACCTCGTCGACGGGTTATTCAACAGCGAGCCTTTTTCCGGTCAGAGCATCATCAATGGTGCAGGCATCGCTGGGGACTCAGCGACGATTCTCCCCGTCGACGCGATTCAGGAATTTAACCTCGAAGAGAATCCACGAGCAGAGTATGGATGGAAGCCGGGTGCAATCGTTAACGTCGGCCTGAAATCGGGGAGCAACTCCGTCCACGGCACAGCATATGCTTTCGGACGTGACACTCCTTTTGACGCTCGCAACTACTTCAATCCCACCACGCAAGCCAAGAATCCCCGCCAGTTGGAGCAATTCGGAGGCACGCTTGGGGGAGCCATCATTAAGGACAAGCTGTTCTACTTCGGCGGCTACGAGGGACAACGGTATACGGTCGGGAACACGGGTTCCCTTCAGACTTGGTCGACTATTCCGCTATCCCCTGCAGTTTCCAACTGCGCCTTCAGTGGAACCGGGGACTGCTCAAACAGCATCCCCGATGCCATTGCCGATGTACACGCTGCTTTCCTCGCAGGTGCCATCCCGAATGACGTTAGCGCCGCGAGCCTCAAAATTGCAGGATGTACATTCACTCCTCCCAACACAGTCTCCTGCGACGGGAGTGGCTTCCCGCTAAACAACAGTACCGGGCAGATGATTAATTTCGGACTACCCAACAGTGTCAGTGCGGACAATGGCGTCGGCAAAGTCGATTACCACCTGAACGAGCGCAACATGCTCAGTAGCATGTATTTTTTCGGAAACAATTCCGGCACGGTATCCGATGCAAGCCAACTGCAGACAAAGTGGCTCACGCGGATCCACACGCGAGCTCAGGTATTCGGCGAGAACTGGACGTATGTCCCCAATAGTCGATGGGTGAATGAGGCCCGCTTCGGCTACAACCGACTGTACCAGCCTACCTTCACCAACGATCACAACGCGAACCTGGCAAGCGCCTACGGGCTAAATACTGGAGTGACCAATCCGCTGTATGGCGGCCTGCCGCGAATCAGCGTATTTCCGTTTTATATCTTCCCCCAGGAGTTGGGCGGGTTCAATTGGCCCAAAGTGCAGGGCCCGGACATTCGTTACCAGTTCGTGGACCACATCTCGTACAACATCGGCAAGCACGCCATTAAGTTCGGCGCCGAAGTTCATCACGACGCATTCAATGGTGCGGGCTACGGCGGCTCGAGAGGCCGGATCAAATTCGGCGCCGGTGCTCCGAATGACTTCTTCCCTGATGGTATTGAAGACTTCTTTGCCGGAATACCGAGTAACGGCACCTTGCTGATCGGTGATCCGACCCGACACATTCACAACTGGGGTTATGCCAGTTTCATCCAGGACGATTTTCGGATGACTCCGAGATTCACGCTCAACGTCGGGTTGCGCTACGAACTAAACACAGTCATCAAAGAAGAGCACAACCTCCTGGGTAACTTCGATCCGGCGAAAGGACTGGTGCAGGTTGGACAGAATGGCGTGAGCGGAGCCTACAATCCCGACCACACGGACTTCGCTCCCCGGGTTGGATTTGCCTGGGATGTGACCGGCAATGGGCGAACGGTTCTGCGCGGCGGCGGAGGCATAAGCTACGAAACTCTTAACTGGGAGTCCTTCCTCGCTCTGAACAATTCGCTGGGTCTCGCCACCGTTCCGACCGGAGCCCAGATTGACTCCTCAGGAAATACTTCCGGCGGCAACATCGCCACGGGGCTTGTCTTCTTCCCAGGAGGCACTCTTAACTGGAACGGCACGGTATTTCCTGGAGGGAACACGATTAACTGCGATCCCGTGACCGGCGGACCTTGCACCGTCATGGGCATCGATCGGAACCTCAAAACTCCCTATGTTTCGAACTGGGCCCTCAGCATCCAGCATTCGCTTACTCCCAACTTGGTTCTGGAAGTGGCATACGTCGGCAACCACGGGTCACGGCTGGTCGGTATTCGCGACATCAATCAACCGACAACGGGCGCCGGTTGGACACCCGCCGCCATTGCTGCGTGTGTTGCAGGCCCTCCCCCATTCAGTGCTTGCGCCGGTGGTACGGATCCCGCCGCTGAGCAAAACGCTCGGCCGTACAACACACAATTTCCCTATTTGTCACAGATCTTCCAGATGGGAAATATCTACCGCTCGAACTATAACGGCTTGCAAAGTACACTCACCTCGCGGAACTTCCACGGCCTGACGATGGTTGCCGGGTATACCTACTCACACTCCCTCGACCAGGTCGGTGCCAACTGGGACTTTGGTGCTGGGTCAGGTTTGCCGACCGACAGCACGCATACCAACCGCGAGTATGCCAGCAGCGATTTCGACATGCGTCACCGCTTTACGCTGTCCATGACGTACCTGATCCCGGGCAAGGAAGGGTTTGCTCAACTGCTTAAAGGATGGCAGTTAAACTCGATTGTCAGTCTGTACGGCGCGCAACCCTTCGGAGTAATGGATGCCGGTACGGACGTGAGTGGAACCGGCGAAGTGATTTCCGATCGCTGGGATTTTTTTGGTAATCCGAAGGATTTCAAGTCAACCCCTGTTGGTATTCCGTTTTTCCCGGGCAGCGGTGATCCTGCCAACCCGAGCAACGCCGCGTGCGGTGCAAAAGCCTTGGCGCTGGATGGCGGAACTCCCGGCTTGGCCAGCTACGCTCTGGCCGCGTTCGGCTGTTACGCAGCGGGAAACTCAATCATGATCCCACCGGCTCTCGGTACATTCGGTACGATGGGCCGAAATGTCTTTCGCGACACCGGCTTCAAGAACGTTGACCTCTCGATCGCCAAGAATTTCAAGTGGGGAGAGCGTTTGGGCGCTCAATTCCGCGTGGAATTCTTCAATGTGCTTAACCATCCGAATTTCGCCAATCCGTTTGGCGGACAGAACGGCTGGGCCCATAACGATCCCTCCACAGGTTCGTTCGGATGTTCGTGCGCAACTCCCGACGTAGCAGCCTCGAATCCTGTGATCGGCTCCGGCGGCAGCCGTGCGGTTCAACTTGGTTTAAAGCTCACGTTTTAGCTAAGCGCCCGTGTTTGGCACGGGCGCAGCTTTCTCAAGAGAGACACCCGTGTTCAATTTACGTCCGCATTTGTGTCCCGTCTCCGCCGTGCTTCTTTTCGTGCTGTTGATCGTCCCCAGCGCATTCTGTCAAGAAAAACAGGAGCGTACGCTTGATGAGATTAAGAAGGAAGCCATCAAGCGTGCCGAAAACGGCATGTACCCTTTGATCGGCCTCGATGCAAATGATGTTCGCGAGGCGTTCGCATCCATTCACACGAAAGACAAAGATGAATGGGCCGCGGCGTTCATGGGCGTTGCCGATCGCTATAGGAACGAAGCCAAGTCGCTGGAGAAAACGGATCCGCAAAAAGCCAACGCCGACGACATCCGTGCCTGGCGTCTTTACTCCTTCGGCCGCTGGCCTATTCCGGCCTCTCCCGGCAAGCAGCGCTCGTACGAAAAAGCTCTTGAAGCTTTCCTGGCCCACGCTCGTTTCTGGGATCCGCCGCTGCAACTCGTTCGCATTCCGTTCGAAGGCAAAGAAATCATCGGCTACATGCGTCTTCCCAAAGACGCGAAGGGCCCTGTGCCGCTGGTCATCGCGGTCAATGGACTCGACAGTCGCAAGGAAGACTTATCGGAAAGCTTCTCGGCGATTCTTCCCTACGGCATCGGGTTTCTGGCGGTTGATGGGCCGGGGACTGGCCAATCGCCTATTAAGGTCAGTAATAATTCCGAGCGCATGTTGTCGCGTGTGCTGGATTACGTTGCAACACGCCCCGAAATCGACAAGGACCGAATTGCTTTGCATGGTGTCAGTTGGGGAGCCTACTGGGCAACGAAGATGGCGATTGTCGAACGCACACGGTTGAAAGGCGCCAGTGCACAATCGCCGCCAATCGATGACTTCTTTCAAAAGCAATTCTTAACAAACTCTCTCCTGGGCAACCGAGAATACCTTTTCGACCAAGTCCCGGCGTTAATGGCTATCTTTGACAACGTGACCACCGTCGACCAACTGGCCGACACTCTGCAGAAGATGTCTCTGGTTCGCCAAGGTCTGCTGGGCGAACCGATGGCGCCGATGCTCGTCATCGCTGGCGTTAAGGACACGCAGGTGCCGATCTCAGACATCTATCTTCTACTCAGCAAAGGAGACACTCCGAAAACGGCATGGATCAATCCCCAAGGAGGCCATCTGGGACGACAAGTGAAACTGTGGCCCGACCCCGTGATTTTCAAGCAAGTCATCATTCCCTGGCTAGTTCGCACCCTGCAGGTCGAATCGCAGACAGCACGGTAAACCTAAAGTGCTGCGCAGTGACAGTGGGAGCTTTCCCATCCGTCTTCTAGATCGCATGAGGAGGGTACATGAAGTCCTGGGCTCGATTGTTGAAGATGCGAGTCTCTCGCTCAAAGCCGAAAGCCTGGGTGGTGCTAGTCGTTCTCGTTCCGCTCGCTTGCGCTGCCGCATCGGAATTCAAGGTTAAGCCGTTGCCCCTGCCGGGGTCTCACGGCTCCGCCATGCTCGATTATTTTGCATACGACCGCGACACCGGACTGCTCTGGGTACCTGCCGGTGATACGGCAACCGTGGACGTCATTGACACAACAACGGATCAAATCCGGCGCATTGAAGGATTTGCGGTTGCACAGGTTGAGTTTCGTGGAAAACCGCGAATGATGGGCCCTTCGTCAGTGGCCCTCGGAGACGGGGTAGCTTACGTTGGCAGTCGCGCCGATTCGAAGATTTGCGTGATTGACGCACGCACGCTGAAGCTGGATAACTGCATGGCGTTTGCTCCGGCGTCGAAGGGATTGGCCTCAGCGCCTGATGGTTTGATTTACATTGCGGCGACCAAGGAGTTGTGGGCCACGAGCGGGGCACCGCCAGTGGGCGTGCCTGCCGCGGAGAAAGCTATCAAGATTCTCTCGGCATCTTCGCCGACGAAACTGGTTCCCGCGGGCCAAATTGCGCTGCGCGGGTCCGCTGAGGGATATGCTCTGGATAACGGCCATGGACGTTTTTATACGAACCTTGAAGAGACAGGGCAGACAATTGCGATCGATGTGAGAGAGCGGAAGGTCGTGGCAACCTGGCGATCATGTGATCATCCGAGCGGCGTGGCGGTGGACAGCAGGAGAGGGTTCGTATTTGTTGCGTGTAGCGATCACGTAATTGTGTTGGATCCGTCGCATGAAGGAAAAGTCGTAGGGTCGGTGGTAACCGGGGCCGGAGTGGACAACATTGATTATGCTTCGGAAAGCGGATGGCTTTACGTTGCGGCACAAGATGCGGCGCAATTGACAATTGCGCGAATCGACGACACCGGTGATCCAGTGGTGCTAGCCCGGGTCCCGACCGCTAAAGGAGCACGCAGCGTGGTTGCCGGTGGGAATGGACGCGCATACGTCATCGATCCGCTAGCAGGACAAATTTTGAAGGTCGAGCCCAGCAACAGGTAATCGTCCCACCTTTCACAGCGGGCTACCCGGAGTTGGACTGTCGGATTCCGCCCCAAATAGAGTCGCGTTAGTTACATTAAACGAGCCTTCGGCTGCCCGATCATCGGCAGTGCAGCCATTGGCATGTGGTTGGGAGCAAAGGTATGGCGGAGAGGGAGGGATTCGAACCCTCGATACAGGTGTTAGCCCGTATAACGGTTTAGCAAACCGCCGCCTTCAGCCACTCGGCCACCTCTCCGGCGACGTATTTTTAGCAGTTTACCATGCCTGTTTTCCCGGAACACTGCCGTGGGGACATCGGGCCGGAAAACAGTTAACGATTCCTCCTTTGGTCTCACCGCGATATCGTTGGTTGCCTGGCTCCGAGTTTCTGCAAGAAGTACATCATCGGACACCAGTTCGTGAACCCTGACTGGAGCAGATTCAATCCCACGAAGGCTGTGAACAGATACCAGTAAGAGCTGACATAGTGGCCCAAGACCAATGAAACCAAAATGAACGTTCCCGCGATCAGACGAAGCATGCGTTCTACTGTCACTTGAACCTCCTTGTTCCTAAATGCTCGGTTGTTCGACCTCGCATTGGGGCCTCTCACACTCGGCAATGTTCTCGGGCGAATTCGGGTGTACCGGCGGAATCGCCTTGCGCTTCTCGCCCAAGTAATAAAGGACCGGTACCGCCATGCGCGACAAGACCGTTGAGGCAAGTTCGCCTGCCATCAGCGACAACGCCAGCCCTTGAAAGATTGGATCGAACAGGATCACACTTGCGCCTACGACGACGGCGGCGGCGGTTAGAAGCATGGGGCGGAAGCGCACCGCGCCCGCATCGACTACGGCCTCCTCCAGCGACATACCTTGCAAGCGGCGGAGCTCGATGAAGTCCACCAGGATGATGGAATTCCGCACGATAATGCCGGCGCCTGCAATGAAACCGATCATCGAGGTGGCTGTGAAGAACGCGCCCATGAGTGCATGCGCGGGAAGTATTCCCACCAGGGTAAGGGGAATGGGAGCCATGATCACGAGTGGCGTGAGGAATGACCGGAACCAGCCGACGACCAACACGTAGATAAGCACCAGGACGGCGGCGAATGCGAGACCCAGATCGCGAAAAACCTCTACTGTGATGTGCCATTCCCCGTCCCACTTCATCGAGTAGCGATCGGTACGGTCGGGCATCGTGGTTCCCTTGTATTGCTTCACGCCGTAGCCATCAGGGATTTTGAGCCTTCCGATCGCATCGCTCATTTTCATGATGGCGTACACCGGACTTTCTTCCCCCCCTGCCACATCACCAGTCACGTACACGACCGGTTGAAGATTCTTACGGTACACGCTCGTATCGATAACGGTTCGCCGCAGGTTAGTGATCTCCTGGAGCGCGATCTGGCCACCTGACGACGTTGGCAGCTTGAGATCTCCGAGGTCCTCGATCCGCGAGCGATCGGCGCGTGCCAAGCGAACCTCAATGGGGACGTCCTCGCGAGCTTGTGGGTCATGCAAGAGGCCGGCATTGGCGCCACCGAGACCTTCCTGCACTGTATTCGTAACCTCGGCGGGCGAAATCCCGTGTAGGGCCGCTTTATCTAGATCTACTTGCATGTCGTACTTGGCCTGGGGGTCCTCGACATACCAGTCAACATCTACGACTCCCGGGGTTTGTTGGAAAATCTTTTTGATATCAGCCGCGAGCTGAACCTGTCCCTTGTAGTCGGGACCGTATATTTCAGCGACGAGTGTTTGAAGCACAGGAGGGCCAGGTGGAACCTCGGCGACTTTGATTCGTGCGCCGAAGGACTGCGCGATTTTTTCCAATCCCGGACGAACCCGGCGTGCGATCTCGTGACTCTGCGCTTTGCGGTCGTGTCGCGACAGCAGGTTCACCTGGATATCTGCCTGGTTCGACTGGGAGCGAAGGAAATAATGCCGCACCAATCCGTTGAAGTTATACGGTCCTGAAGTTCCGCTATAAATCTGGTAATTGCCGACATCAGGTTGGTCAACGAGGTATCGTCCGAGCGCTTGGGCCACGCGAGTCGTCTGCTCCAGAGGTGTTCCGTCGGGCATGTCGATGATGACCTGGAACTCGCTCTTGTTATCGAAGGGAAGCATCTTGACGCGCACCCACTTGAACGGGATGAAAGCGACGGCAGCAAATAACAGCACGACTACACCGCCCAGAAACATCCAGCGACGGCGTGCATCGGCGATCAGCGGATTCATCATTCGCCGGTAGAGACGAGTGGTCCAGCCTTCCGTCTCATGACGGGAGGCGCGCAGGTCCTCCTTGGCGTACTTCTTCAGTAGGCGGAACGCTGCCCACGGCGATACGACAAACGCCACGATCAAGGAGAAGAGCATAGCGGCCGAGGCACCTACGGGGATCGGCCGCATGTATGGCCCCATCAAGCCCCGGACAAATGCCATCGGCAGAATGGCGCCAATCACCGCAAAAGTCGCCAGAATCGTGGGATTGCCAACTTCGTCAACTGCTTCTACAGCGACGTCCACCAGCGATCGATCGACATTATGAGGCAACCGGAAATGACGTACGATGTTCTCTACAACGACAATCGCGTCGTCAACGAGAATCCCGATAGAGAAAATCAGCGCGAAGAGAGTTACACGGTTTAGTGTGTAGCCGTACAGATAAAACACGGCCAGCGTTAAAGCGAGCGTGACCGGCACAGCCAGAAGAACGACGCCTGACTCCCTCCAGCCCAGCGCCAGTGCAATCAACAAAGTGACCGAGAGTGTGGCTATAAGCAAGTGCTTGAGTAGTTCGTCTGACTTGTCTTTTGCGGTCTCGCCGTAATTCCTTGTAACCGTGACGTTCAGATCGCGGGGCAGCACGTAGCCGCGCAGGGCGTTGACTTGATCATTCACCCGCTCAGAAATGAGTGTTGCGTTCGTACCTTTGCGTTTGGCGAGAGTAATCGTGACGGCCGGATACTCATTTCCAGCCGTCTCGAGATTTTTCTGTCCACGCGCATTTGCAAATAGCACATAGCTGCTCGGCTCCGTCGGACCGTCTTCTAAAGTCTCGACCACATCTCGCAGGTAAATCGGCCGGCCGGCGTGGACACCTACAACTACCTGGCGTAAATCTTCGAGGCTAGTAAAGAAGGCACCAGCCTCTACCTGAAACTCCTGGTTGTTCTGTGAAAAGCTTCCCGCCTGAGCCCTGCTGTTGGCGCGCTGAATTTGGTCCACGACCGCAGCCGGCGTCAGACCATATCCCGCAAGTTTCTGGGTGTTGAGGACAACGCGGATTCGCCGGGGTTGTCCGCCGATGATCTTGGTTTCCGAGACATCATCCAGCGGTTTAAGCGAATTTTCCAATTCGCCTGCAATCTGGCGCAAGCGATACGCGTCGTAGTTGTTACCCCATAGAGTGAGGGCCATGATAGGCACGTCATCGATGGAGCGGATTTTTATGATCGGCGGAGAGACACCTGGCGGTATGCGATCGAAGTTTGAGTAAAGCTTGTTGTAGGTCTGGACTATTGCATCTTCTTCCTTCGTGCCCACGTAGAACCGCACGATCAACATGCTTACGCCGGGATGACTGATCGAGTAGATGTACTCGACTCCGGGTACCTCGCGCAGGAGACGCTCCATGGGCAGGCTGACCCGTTGTGCGACTTCGTCCGCAGATGCGCCGGGCATCTGAACGAAAACGTCCAGCATGGGGACAACGATCTGCGGTTCCTCTTCGCGAGGTGTCTGCAGAATGCTAAACGCGCCCAGCACTAAGGCGGCTACGATCACCAGCGGGGTCAGCTTCGAATCAATGAATGCGTGCGCGACCCGGCCCGCTAGGCGGAGGCCGGTGGGAAAGCTTGGCTCAAACCCCGGTTCGACCGCTTTCATGGCACCGCCTCGATCTGTTTGCCGTCGAGATCGCGGCCCTCGGGCCTTCCCACAACTTGTTCGCCACTCTGCAATCCCGCCAACACTTCCACAGCGTCTCCCTGAATCTTCCCCAGCGTGACATATCGCAAGCCGGCCACCTTGTTTTGATCGAGAACGAATACGCCTTGCAGTTGTCCGCGCTCTATGACAGCTGTGCGTGGAATCGTGAGCGACGGCCGGTCTCCGCGGGAGAACTGTGCCCTTCCAAAAAGGCCTGATCGCAACCGACTATCGGTGGGTAATTCAATTTTGACAACGAAGCTTCTGCTTCCCGGATCAGCCGCAGGAACGATCTGGATTACTTTGCCTTTCGTTTCGGCATTTAGAGCATCGATTACAACGGGCGCTGTCTGCCCCATCCGAACGTAGGCAAGGTCACCCTCGTTTACCGTTACCTCTAACCTGTACTTACGCGTGTCCTCAACTACCAGGATCGGCATACCCGGTGACGCCAGGGTGCCGGGATCAACCCTCTTTTCCGTCACTACACCGTCGAATGGAGCCCGAATGCGGCTGTAGTCAAAAAACGTGCGGCTCTCCGCCAGTGCCGCTTTGGCCTGCGCCTGATCCGCTCGCGCCATATCACGATGGGCCAGCGCGGATTTGTAGCGCGCCTTTACTACGTCGAACTCTTGTGCGGATACCGTCTGATGATCGAAAAGTGCCTGGTATCGGTTCAGGGTAGCTTCAGCCAGAGTAAGGTCGGCTTCCGCAGCTACAAGCTGTTGTTGTGCGGCAGCATCCGCCGCGCTCGCGCGATTGAGCGCAGCCCGTGGCTGACTGTCGTCGATGACCGCCACTATCTGACCGGTCTTGATCCGATCTCCTTCCCGTGCGCGCACTTCCAAGAGATTTCCCATCATTTGACTGGCTATGGTGGTGGTTTCAGCGGCATGCACCGTTCCCGCGGCTTCGAGCAGATCAGGGACATTGCTTCGCTGAACAGCCAGCACCCGGACGTTGTGGACTGTTATCGTGGCCGAAGGAGGTGCTGCATGTTGAGACGAGCAGCCGATAAAGCCGCTCGTGCTTAGCAGAACCCCGAGAGCGTACATCCTGTAATCCATAAAATTTCTCAGCCGAATTTGGTTTAGCTCAGATTGATTAGCGCTGCAGCGCTTCAGAGGCATGAAGCCATGCGGTCGCCTCTTCGACGATTTCGTAGGTCGTCTGCAGACTCGCAGTTTTGGCGATCATTGCGCCCACCGAACAGTATTTTTCTTCGGATGAGCGAATGGCCTCCTGTAATGCAGCTGGGTCAATCTCCATTCCTGTAACGACGTGATGAATGCGAACAGCCGTAAAGACCTGGGGCGGACGCTCGGCTTGATCTGCCTCGACACACACGACGTATCCGGTAACCCTCTGGTGGTACTTCTGCCGCAAAATGGTAATTACGTCGAAAGCCGTGCATCCCGCCAGCCCAGCCGCAACCAGCTCAATGGGCTTGGGACCGGTTCCGCCGGCGCTGTCATCGAGTAGCAGGTTGTTTCCGCTTCCCGTTTGGGCTACAAATTGGCGTTGCTGTTTGAAAGGCTGGGTTAACTCTATCTGTGCCGTAACCATATTGCCTCCTGCTTGACCTTGCGATCGACACGAATAAATGCAGGGGCGCGCGTGTTGTTACAGAAAACTTTTGACCTCTAGTTTCCTGTAGTTAGAGGCATTCCTCGGTCCGAGGGCCGGTGAGGACGATTAAGCTTTGTAGGCGAGGCGCGAGGTCTTCGTGCCTCTAGATAGCGTACTGCGTAAGCCTCTGTAGTCTTCGATCAATCGCTTGCGGAGCACGGCGGCTTGTTCCGAATTGGGACATTCGGCGGGAGAGCGGCGGCACTGGTCGATAGTAGCCTGCAGACTTGCCAGGAAGACCTTGCACGATGAGCAATCCTTTAGATGCCGTTCTATGTCTTCACATAGAGAATCATCTAGTTGCTCGTCGAGATAGTTTGAAAGCTCGGCAAATAACGTCTTGCAGCGCGCCGGTCTGGGAGACTCCCCTATTTCGCTTGATTGCACGCGAGCGGATGATTGCGAGGGGAGTTTTGACCGCTTCAGCAGTTCCTTGCGAACGAAAAGCCGGGCCCGATGCAGGCGAACCCGAACCGTGCCCGCCCGGAGACCTGTAACTTCCGCGACTTCATCGTCGCTCAATCCTTCCATGTCCCGAAGCACCAGGATAATCCGATAGCGTGGAGGCAAGTTCTGGATCGCTTCCCGTAAGCGAGCTGCTTGTTCGCTATGGATAGCCAATAATTCCGGATTGATGCCATTGGCTCCTAGATCTTCCAGTTCTTTGCGGTCGGGCATCAATTGGTCAAGCGAAAGCTCTCGGTCCGGGGCGAATTTACTTTTGCGACGACTCATCAAGCACCGATTTTTGGCAACCTTGTAGAGCCAGACGCCCAAGGCCTTTGCACTTTCGAATTTGGGAAGGTAAGAGACGGACTTAACTAATACCTCCTGCATGGTATCTTCCGCGTCCTCGCGCTGACCACATACCCGCATACTGAACGAAAACACTGTGCTTTGGAGTAGGGACAAGGCCTCCTCGATCGAGTGGACATCACCCGTTCGGAGGAGGGTGACTGCCTTTTCAACATCGGGCCGCATCGGGTTCAATGTAGCACTTTCGCGATTTCTGATCTCGTGGGAAAACCCGTTGTAGTTTCAAACATTCCGGCCAAATTGGACGAGGTGTGTGGCCTGGATGAAGCGTTTGCGAAAATTTAATCAAATTTTAAAGAGAAATTCACCGCCCATAAACATTCCGAACCTAGGCTGCCTCTATCGTTAAGCCTTGAGATGCCTCCAACGACCTGGGTAGTGATAAAGCGGACCTGCGTTGCAATTACGTGTGCTTTGGATGAGCGCAGAGCCTACTCGGTCCGCACGGTTTTATGTCGTGCCTATTGAGATGAACAACCAGTTGAACAGCAGCAGAAATCCTGACCTACTTCCAAGGAGATCCATGATGAAGCCAGCGGCGGTGTTGGCGCTCTTTCTCGCGTTTACGGGCGCGTGTTGGGCGCAAGCGCAACAAACCACAGCGAAAGCTGTTTCCACCAGTAAGAAAAGGAAGACGACGTCAACTTCGAGCGCCGCGATCGGGGCACAACTGGACGAACTCAGAAAGTCGATTGCCGCACAGCAACAGCAAATTCAGCAACTCAGCGAGCAGGTGAGCACGCGGGACCACCAGATTCAACAGCTGCAGCAGACACTGCAGCAAAACCAAACTGCCGCTGCCCAGTCTGCGTCTAAGGCTGATGCGGCTGCGACCCAAACCGCTCAACAGGCACAAACCGTCGAAACAATGAAGAGCGACGTTGCGGACCTGAAGCAAAATGTGACGGGCACGGCATTGTCTCTGCAAGAAACTCAAAAGAGTATCCAGGACGTTGCGAACCCTACGACCATCCACTACAAGGGCATCAGCATTACGCCTGGCGGCTTTGTCGCAGCAGAAACTGTGAACCGGCAACGGTCGGTCAGCGGCGACATCAATACTCCATTTACGGGAATCCCCTATTCGGGCAACGCGCTCTCCCGTCTCGGCGAAACAAACCTCACCTCCCGTCAGAGCCGACTGAGTCTCCTTGGAGAAAGCACGATTGGGAGTGCAAAACTAAGCGGCTATTGGGAGGCCGACTTCCTCGGGACCGGCGTGACCTCCAACAACCGCCAAAGTAACAGCTATGTCATGCGCCAGCGAGTAATCTACGGCCAGATCGCATTGAAGAGCGGATGGAGTTTTACCGGTGGACAGCAGTGGTCATTGGCGACTGAGAATAAAAAGGGCATTCAGAACCGTCAGGAACTGCCGCCTCTGACCATCGATCCGCAATACAACGTTGGGTTTACGTGGGCGCGGCAGTATGGCTTCCGTGTTGTGAAGGATTTCGGTGGGAAATTCGCGGTCGGTGTTGCTGTTGAAGGACCTCAGGCCACCATTGGAGGCCGTGGCTTTTCTTCAGTAACCACGGCAAGTATTGGAACGGCTTCAACTTCAACGACGGGAAACACGTTCCTGGATGCCCCCGGGAGTGGTGGCGGCCTGTTCAACTTCGCCGACACAACTGGCTACTCGGTCAACAAAACTCCTGATTTTATTGTCAAAGCAGCCATTGATCCTGGGTGGGGACATTACGAGGTGTTGGGCATCGTAAGCACGTTCCGCAACCGGGTTTATCCCTGCGGCGTTGTCGGGAGCAATGCGGCCGACACTGTGGCCCCAGCCTTACCAACTACGATTGCTTGCGCGGTGAATGGCTCTACGACCCCCAGCGCCGTTGGCGCTTTCGACGACACCCGCACTGGAGGCGGCGTCGGCCTTAACTTCCGTTTGCCGGTGGTCGCTAAGAAACTCGATTTCGCCTTCCAGGGTTTAGCCGGTGATGGAGTAGGGCGGTATGGATCGGCACAGATCGCCGATTTAACTTTCCGTCCCGACGGCACAGAAGCCTTGATTCGCACCGCACATGGTCTCGCCGGCCTTGAGGGCCACACTTCGAAGCTGGATATGTATGCGTACGCCGGGGCAGAATACGGTGCACGCGCCGCATATACCGGATACAACAGCATTACCGTGACGAAGACTCCGGCAATTCCCGCGACGGCGACAACGCCCGCGATTCCTGCAACCACCGCTACCGCCTTCAAACTGAATCAAATTGGCGGGTACGGGTCCCGTTTGGCCAACAACTCGGGTTGTGCCACGGAGAATCCGCCGTCCAACCAATTGACTCCCTCTGGGGGTGGAACGTGCGCCGGCGACACACGGACGATCATGGAAGGGACCCTGGGGTTTTGGTACAAGTTATACCAGGGGCCGAAGGGGGGCTTCCGCTGGGGTCTCCAGTATTCGTACTTCTCTAAGAATGGATGGTCTGGCGCAAACGGTATCGCCCCGAAGGCGGTCGATAACATGGTTTGGACGTCTTTCCGCTACTACATCCCATAGCTTTTCCGGAGCGTAAGCATCAACTCAAGGTGGTTCCGGTCACGTGCCGGAGCCACCTTTTCAGCACCGAGAAGCAGTCTCGTCCCCCCACATGGAACTAAGAAATACAAGGCTTCGCCCTACCTCTCAGTTAAGGGTCAGGCGACGCGGCGTCTTCTTATGAGATGGTAGATCGCCAATAGAACAATGGCTCCAATCACGGACATGATGAAGCCCGCCGATTCACCCTGAGAGTACATCCCGAGGGCACGGCCAATAAAGGTGCCTACAAACGACCCGGCAATGCCGAGCAAGATAGTAATGATGAACCCACCTGGATCCTTGCCAGGCATCAGCAACTTAGCGATTACGCCAATGATGAGCCCTATGATCACCACCCAAAGTATGTGGAACATTCACTTTCTCCTCTCGATTGGGGCGCGACTGAGACGCATAGGAGGTCACGAACGTTGCCTCCTGGGTGCATCCAGAATGAATTCTCCAGAACACGAGTAGCTCTTTTCTTTGGCAGCGACATCTTAAGGATGTGTTTGCGAGCAGCCATCGGCGGCACGCCAATGATGAACCCGCTCGCGGGCCCGTGCTCCTGTGGAGCCGTCGCGATCGTCCCGACGGCAAGCCCAAACGGTCGGTTTTACGCTGGGCGTTATTTGCAGGGCTCGTATTTGTCATTATTTTCGCCATCGCCCTCCTGGTTGCTATTCACTACGCCGAACCACTGTTGAAGGCGAGAATCGTGGAAACGCTCTCCACGCGTTTTCATAGCCGAGTCGAACTGGCGGAATTCCATGTATCCATCGATCACCGGTTGCTAGTCTCAGGTAAGGGTTTGAAGATTTTCGCCGCAAACGACCTGAACATTCACAAGCCCGGGATCCAACCGCTATTCTCCGTGGACGATTTCCGATTTAGCGCCGGACTCCTCAACCTTCTGCATACTCCGATGCGCATTCACCGTGTCTACCTAAGCGGCCTGGAGATCAACATCCCTCCTAAGGAGCAACGGGCCCAGGGCGTCCGCCTCAAGCCGGGGAAGATCAAAATCTACATGGATGAATTCGTCTGCGAACGCGCTCAACTTGTCATCAACACGTTAAATCCAGAGAAGCTGCCCCTGCAGTTCGATATCAAAAGTCTGGATATGCAGGAAATTGGACCCGGACAGCCGCTGCGCTTCACAACTACTCTGGTGAACGCCAAACCGGTTGGTGATATCCAATCCGCCGGATATCTGGGCCCTTGGCAAGCTGAAGACCCACAACAAACTCCGGTAAACGGCAATTATTCTTTCAGAAATGCCGACCTGAGTACGATTCGGGGAATAGGCGGGACTCTATCCTCTGACGGCCGCTATGAAGGAACGCTGGGACACATCGTGGTGGATGGAGCGACAAAAACGCCTGATTTCAAAATTTCCATTAGCGATCATCCGGTTCCGCTCAGCACGACTTTTCACGCGATTGTCGATGCGACAACAGGCGACACCTATCTGGACCCCGTCCGTGCAAAGATTTTGAGTTCCTCTGTGGTGGCAAGAGGATCGGTGGTTCGTGAGAAATTGCCGCATGGCCACAGGATTAGGCTTAACGTTGTAGTGGATCGAGCTCGTATCGAAGACTTGCTAGAACTTGGAGTTAAGACTGATCCGCCGCTCATGACGGGAGAAACCCGAGTTCAGACCAAGTTCGAGCTGCGGCCGGGAGAAGAAGATATCACCGACAGGTTACACCTGTCAGGCACCTTCGAGATTTCGCGGGCGCATTTCACGAACGAAAAAATCCAATCAAAGGTGGACAGCCTCAGTATGCGGGGGCTAGGAAGACCAAAATTAGCGAAAGCGGACGTGCCCGATGTACCCTCTTTGATGAGTGGCGACTACAAATTGGCGAAAGGGATTCTCTCGTTTTCCGCACTGCACTTCCAAATGCCTGGTACGCAAGTCGATCTGACAGGGAAATATAGCCTCGACGGAAATCAATTCGATTTCCATGGAAAGGCGCGCATGCAGGCGAAACTCTCGCACATGGTCACTGGGTGGAAGTCAATCCTGTTGAAGCCCGTGGATCCCTTCTTCAGCAAACATGGAGCCGGAACCGAAGTTCCCGTGAAGATTACTGGGACTAAGTCAGCGCCGCATTTCGGTCTGGACTTCAATCACAAGTAGGAAAATGCTACATCACGAGTTTGGAGCTCTTGGGAGCTAATTCGAGGACGCGGTCGGCAACCCACTTTTGAACTTGCTGCGCGCCTTCACTCGAAATATCCGTGAACTGGATACCGCCGCGGCCGGGTGGCTGAGCCCAACAAACTTGCCCTGTCGCGAGCACGGATTCGCTCTCACCGGGCAAACGAAACCGCACCTGCACCGTCTCGTCCGTTCGCAGTAGCATACTGGAGTCAAAAGCCATTCCACCCTCGCTGAGATTGATGGAAACTCCTTCATGCTCGGAACCATCTTGCCGGATGATATACATACGAATCTGCACCGAACACCGGAAGTAGCGTCGCCGCTCGAGCAGCATCATCGGATAGGCAGCATCTAAGGTGCGCGTGATCACCTCCGGCTTCAATGGCTGCTCCAGGATAAAGTTGGCGCCGGCTCGAAAAGCGTCGGTGGATTGCGCAGGCCGGTCGACCACCGCGCAACAAACCACACCTTTGTTGGAGGTCAACGACCTGACATCGCGCAACACCTCGAGCGCCTCGTCCCCACCGCTCATGTCGACCAGCAACCCTTCGTACTTGGCCCGGCACAAGTGTGTAACAGCCAGGGAAACGGGACAGGTTTCCACGAACATGGCGCGTCCGCGCATCGCAGATAGAAGAAGGCCCGTAGTGGGTTCTCGTGTACCGGTCAGCAACACACGAACCGGTGCACTATCGCGGTCGGCCGCTTTCCCTATTCGGTTGGAAGTGTCTCTCTCCAAACATGCACTCCTAGTATTTGGTCAAACTCAATCGGTCCCGGCGCAGTCAATGAATCTTAAGTTGGGGAGCGCGATTTCGAACAGGTGACCGAAGTTCCACAGCGAATGAGTCAGTGCAAATGATTAAAGGCACAGCGACTTAGCTGTAACTAATCACAACACCGTTGTGACCATATCCGGGTCCTGTGCTATTTTGCCAATTTAGATTCAGACGCTCTGCCAACTGCATGTCGAACGAAAGAATTCCGCTCGTTACGCCTATGAGCGAGGCCGCCATCGAATTCAAAGGCGCAGCTTACAGCTTTTCGGACCGCCCTCTTATCGCCGACCTTAACTTGAAAGTCCGAACGGGCGAAACGATGGTGCTCCTCGGGAGAAGTGGCTCAGGAAAAAGCACAACCCTTAAGCTGATCAATCGGATGCTGGATCCTACTTCAGGAGAGGTTCGCGTTCTCGGAAAGCGCACGACTGACTGGGATGCCACAGAACTGAGGCGCAGAATCGGGTACGTGATTCAGGAGATCGGATTGTTTCCTCATCGTACCGTAGCACGAAACATTGAGACCGTGCCACGATTACTGGGATGGGATCGTGCCCGCATTTCTTCCCGCGTCGAGGAGTTACTGCAGGCAGTGAACCTGCCAGCGTCCGAATTCAGTGCACGATATCCTCACGAGCTTTCGGGAGGACAGAGGCAAAGGGTCGGTTGGGCGAGGGCACTGGCAGCAGACCCGCCGATTTTGATCATGGATGAGCCTTTCGGAGCACTTGATCCGCTTACTCGTTCCGAAGTCCAGCAGCAATTTCAACAGTTGCAGGCTCGGCTCAGGAAAACCGTCGTACTGGTCACGCACGATCTGGTCGAAGCTCTTGCGCTAGGCGACAAAATTGCGGTGCTAGACGCGGGTAAGGTGATTGGCGACTACTCACAACAAGAGTTCTTGACTGCTAACGACAGCGTCTCGCAGGCTTATCGCCAAAGTTTGCGGGCGGCTGAACCGGTACTCCGGCGTATTGAGGACTAACCAGTGCTGGAATTCGCGATTAACCACCGCTCCGAAATACTCACGTTGACTCTGGAACACTTGTGGATGGTTGCTCTATCCATCGCTTTGGCAACTCTTACAGGTATTCCCCTGGCTGTCCTCATCCATCGCAAGGTCGTCTTCAGGCGTCCGGTGCTGGGCATCAGCAATCTCATTCAGACTATTCCAAGCCTTGCGCTGTTTGGTTTGCTGTTGCCGGTGAGCTGGCTGGGAGATCGAGCTGACCGCCTCGCCGTTACGGCACTGACGCTTTATGCACTCCTGCCGATTATCCGTAATACGTATGAGGGGCTCGCTGGTGTGGATAGTTCCGTAATCAATGCCGCACGAGGGATGGGCATGACCGAACAACAGCTTTTGTGGGAAATACAGATTCCCCTCGCCTTGCCCGTCATATTTGCTGGCATAAGGATCGCCACCATTATTGGCATTGGCACGGCGACCATCGCTGCAGCCGTGGGGGCTGGAGGATTAGGTGAATTGATCTTTCGCGGACTCGCGATGGTCGACAACCACGTGATTTTGGCGGGAGCGGTTCCAGCCGCAGTCTTAGCCCTATTGGCCGACGCCGTATTCAGTGTTTTGGAACGAATGGTTCAGATTGATCGGCCTAGCGTATGAGGCGCCTCCCGATTTTAATCTGCTGCCTGTGTTGTTTTCTTTCATGCCGCCCTCCCCATTCCGGGATTGTCATTGGCTCTAAGAACTTCACAGAGCAGGTCATTTTGGGCGAACTGTTGGCGCAGCAGATCGAGCGGAACACAGGCCAAAAGGTGGATCGCCGGTTTTACCTGGCCGGAAGTTATATCGCCCAACAATCTCTATTGTCCGGGCGCATCGACGGATATGTTGAATACACAGGGACAGCGCTGACCACGATCCTCAAACAATCACCCTCATCCGATCCCAAGCAGGTATTCGATGAAGTAAAGGCTGGTTACGCCCAGCGGTTCAATCTGCTTGTTCTTCCTTCGCTTGGTTTCAACAACACCTTCGCCCTTGTTGTCGGGAGTGAGAATGCCAACCGACTTCGCCTCAGAACGATTTCTGATCTCGCAGCACACCCCGAGCTGCGGGTTGGAGTCGGTTACGAATTCCTGGAGAGACCGGATGGATATCGCGGGCTTGTGAACCTGTATGGGCTGCACTTCGCCACCAGCCCCCGCGTCATGGATTTGGGCCTGCTCTACCGAGCTTTGAAAGAAAAAGAAATCGACATCGCGGTTGGATCGAATACCGACGCTCAAATCGAGGCGATGCACCTTGTTGTACTCGAAGATAATCGTCACTATTTCCCTCCCTACGATGCGGTGCCCATTGTGCGTTCCGAACTTCTTAGTCGAGACGTGCGCATTCGGGAAGCGCTTGGTAAGTTAACGGGCACTGTGTCCGTCGAGGAAATCCGGCGAATGAACTACAGGGTTGACGTTCAACATGCCGATCCCAGTCGCGTTGTCGCTGACTTCCTGGATCGCAACGCTAGCCAGCACTGATAAGCGCGCGACCTGTTGTAATCTGGTACCGACATCCTGACCGTGAACGATTTCATCCAGCTGCTGCGTCGAAACCGGAATTACCGATACACCTGGATGGGTCAGGTGGTAAGCGAGATCGGCGACCACTTCAACAACATTGCTGTGTTTGCGCTCGCCATGACTATGACGGGGTCCGGCCTCGTCGTGACGGGAATCATGCTGTCACGAGCTATTCCTGCGGTAACGGTTGGGCCTTTGGCCGGAGTGTTGCTCGACCGATTCGACCGCAAACAAATCATGATCGCCAGTGACTTGACGCGCGCCGTATTTGCGTTGGGTTTTATCCTCGCCCTTACCGAGAAGCAATCGTGGTTGCTCTACCTGTTCAGCGCTCTGCTGATGGTCGCCTCACCATTTTTTACAGCAGGGCGGTCCGCTATCCTTCCGACAATCGCGAGTGAAGATGAGATCCATACCGCCAACTCTCTGACACAGACCACCCAGTGGACAACGCTCACGATAGGAGCATTCCTGGG
This sequence comes from Terriglobales bacterium, assembly GCA_051984555.1. Lineage (GTDB taxonomy): Bacteria > Acidobacteriota > Terriglobia > Terriglobales > Acidobacteriaceae > Gp1-AA122. Next base: position 26,713 of record JBPYEW010000111.1, read on the forward strand.
CGCCACCGTAGTCGCCATCAGCTATCAGTGGGCGTTCGTGTTCAATGCTTTATCTTTCGTCTTCTCGGCGTGGGCTATCTGGAATTTACAGGCACCTGAAGGAAAAGCATTCCGTGCACCACGAAAAGCCCTCACCGAAACTGAAGTGATACGACCCTGGCATGAATATCGCGACGGCCTCTCTTACATGCGATCCGTTCCACTCGTGATGGGAATAGTGTTGCTTGCCATAGGATGGGCCACTGGTGGTGGAGCTGCTCAAATTCTGTTCACTTTGTTTGGCGAAGTAGTCTTCAAGGCGGGAGCGACAGGAATCGGAGTTATCTACGGCTGTGCCGGGATCGGCCTGCTGATCGGGGGTGTGCTAGGGAACAGGTTCGGCAAGCGGCTGTCGTTCGAGCGTTACAAAGTTACCGTGTTCGTCAATTACATCATCCACGGCGGCGCTTATGTTCTGTTCAGCCAGATGCCGACCCTTGGCTTGGCGTTGATTTTCATAGCAATCTCACGAGCAGCCATCGCCATAAATTCGGTTATGAATTATTCATACCTGCTGCGTACAGTCTCTGACCGGTATCGCGGACGAGTCTTCGCGACCATGGAGACTCTCACTTGGACCATGATGATGCTCTCAATGATGGGAGCAGGTATCGCATCCACGCACTATACTCCCCGGCTTATCGGCACGGTCGCTGGACTCCTGAGTTCGATGACGGCAGCGTTTTGGGGTTGGGCCAACTGGACTGCCCGTCTACCAATGCCGGAACCCTCGGGAATAAATGAAACAGAAGTCGAGGTTCATGGCGACCCCGTCGCATAGCATCTCTATCTACTAGCCGCGCGCGGCATGCCTCCGCCGAAGTCTCAGTTGGCGAGTTTTGGAGTGGACCACGCCTCGGCCGCAGCGATTCGCTTCGCTATCGCCGGGTGGGAGTGGAAAAGCCACTCCACCCACCTGGAGGGCTCGCGTTCCGCAAGGTTTTGATCGGCCAGCTTATTCATGGAGGAGACGAATGGCGCAGTGCTGGCGATTGACCGGAAACAATAGCGGTCAGCCTGGCGCTCATTAGCGCGCGAATAGGCATTCAGTACCGGCATCACGAAGAACGTCACAACCGTGAATACCAAAGCAAGCAGTGGCAGATTAGCGAAATCGGACATCGTCTCGAACATGTGCTGCGCGTCGACAGCGTAACGTAAGACCGCGTTGGCAGCCCAAAAGCCCAGGAATGTCACAATCGCCTGAACGGCGATGCTCTTCAAAATATGCCGATGCACATGATGTCCGAGTTCGTGTGCCAGCACTGCTTCAATCTCGTCGTCGGAGTAGTTCTGCAGCAAGGTATCGGCCAGCAAAATGCGCCGTGTTGCCCCAAGGCCTGTGAGCGCGGCATTTGCTTTCTTGCTCTTCTCCGACAATTTCCACTCGTAGACACCACGAACTTTGGTGCCAGCGCGTTCACTTAGCCTTACGAGTCGCTCTTTAAGGCTGTCATTCTCGAGAGGCTCAAACTTATAGAAGATCGGCAGGAACACGACTGGGGCGATCTGGGCGAAGAAGATGAAGAGTCCGATAAAGAGCAGCCATGCCAGGATCCACCAGTGCTGCGGCCATTCCCTGATGCAGAAATAGAGTATCTCTACCAAGATCGAAACCAACACTAGGCTCACCAGCCAGCCCTTCAATTCATCCAGCGCCCAAGAGCTAAATTTCATATTAGAAAGGGCGTACCGGTGCTCAATGCGAAAACCGTAGTAGTCCAGGCCGATTCCGATGACCTTGCTGATGACTAGCAACATTGCTACGTAGAAGAAGACGGCCAGTGCATAATCTTGTCCCGCGCCCCGGTATGCGACGTCCCGCAGAGCACCCGTCCAACCAGTGGTCAGCAGAGCCAACAGGAGTAAAAGTCCAAGAGCGAAATCAGCGACACCAAGCCATCGCCGCAAGCGGTTATAGCGGCGAGCTTGCGGAGTATCGTGAGTTACGGCCATCGTGTTCGCTGCCATGTCTTAGATCAGAGTATCGCGAAACCCAGGTTGCGGCATCATACCCGATGTTCAGCGGGGCCGGCGTAGTGGCGCCCCACAGGACTATAAAGAATTACTCCCGAAAGTCACCTTGACCTTACAAAGCCTGGCTAACGAAAGCTTCCCCACTGGCCAGTATCTCTTTGGTCAGCTCAGGAGAAGCAGCCTCGGCATATATGCGCAGCAACGGTTCTGTTCCTGACGCGCGGAACAGTATCCAGGGTTCCGCACCGTTGCCCTCCGTAGGAGCGTCGAGGAAGAACTTTATACCGTCCATCCCTTCTTTCCTCACTACAGAGTACTTGCCAATCTTCTTTGTGCCCTCATGACGTGCGCGTTGGATTGCCGACTGCTTAATCTCCTCGGGGATATGCAGGTCGCGCCGTCCATAGTGATGTGGTCCGAATTCCTTTTGCAAATCGGCTACCAGCTGGCCGAGCGGCTTACCCTCCTCTGCCATTACATTCGCCAGCAACAGGCAGTTGAGGATTCCGTCGCGCTCTGGCAGATAACGCGAGTAACCGATGCCACCTGACTCCTCGCCGCCGATAAGAATCTCACGCTCCATCATGAGATCAGCGATGTGCTTGAAACCAATCGAGCATTCGTTAAGCTTGCGTCCGTACTTCGCCGCGATCCTGTCCAGCATCTTGGTGGTGTTGAATGCCCGGACCACTTCTCCCGGCCACTTGCGCCGCTCTAACAACCAGCGCAGCAAGATAGAAAAGATTTTGTGAGAATCCACAAAAGTACCATCCTCGGCCACTGCTCCGATGCGGTCAGCGTCGCCATCGGTGGCCAGCCCTGCGTGGCAACGCTCTTTGATGACCGTTTCCTGGAGCATTGCGACATGTGGTTCAATCGGCTCGGGATTGATGCCGGGGAACAATGGATTAAGATCCTGCCGGATCGGGACAAACTCAATACCCCGCTCGCCGAAGATCTTGACCAGCACGCCTCGGCCAGACCCATGCATCGAATCGATGGCAAACTTGAACTTGGCCTTGGTGATCAGATCAAGGTCAGCGAACTTGCAGATCGCATCCACGTAGGCGGGTTTAAGATCAACTTCGGAAACCCTTGCCGATTGTCCATTGGGCATCGCCCCGGCTCGCACCTCCTCTTCGATAATCTTCATGATCGCTGGAGTCGCCGAACCGCCAAACTTTGCCTTAAACTTCACACCGTTCCAGTTCCACGGGTTGTGGCTCGAAGTAATCACCACGCCGCCAGCCGCATTTTGCGTTTTCACAGCATAAGAAATTGCGGGCGTTGGGGTGTAATCATTCGCCAGTTTCACTGGTATACCGGCTCCGGCAATCACACCAGCAGCAACTCGAGCCGCATTCTGCGATGCGAAACGCGTGTCATATCCCACAATGACGCCACGTTTGCTGTCCTCGTGGTTTAGAACGTAGGAAGAGATCGCGCCGGCAACCCGGCGCACATTCTCGAAGGTGAAATCGTCAGCAATGATGCCTCGCCATCCATCGGTGCCAAACTTAATCTCGCCCATACCGCCGAACTCCTTGCTGTGTGCCTAAACTAGTTTTTCTAGCCGCTTCTCGTCCAGATACTTCACAACTTTCCCTACATCCTGTGAATGTTCGCGTGTCGTGATGAGCAGTGCATCCTCAGTCTCGACAACGACCAGATTGTTCACGCCGACTGCCGCAACGAACTTCCCCGGCGCATGTACGTAATTTCCCTGCGCGTTGAGCGTATAGCAGGCGTTGCTTGAGATGAGATTTCCGTCTGCAGGCTCTTTTTTTGCCGCATGATGCTCATGCAACGCTGTCCACGACCCTAAGTCATTCCATCCGAAATCGGCAGGAAGACAGTAGATGTTCGAAGCGCCCTCGCCCTTTGTGGAACGCGGCTCTAACACTGCATAGTCGATACTGATGTTTTCGCATTTTGGATATAGCTTGCGGAACGTGGCAGTGAATTTCGGACTCCCGTACGAACTGGCAATTTCTTCCAGTATGGGCGCGGTGTTCGGCAGGTGCTCGTGAAGCGCGCGTGCCAGGGTGCCGGCGCTCCACAGGAACATACCGCTATTCCAAAAATAGTTCCCTGCTTTCAGGAACTCTGCGGCGCGAGCTGAGTCAGGTTTCTCGGTGAAGCGGCGCACACGAAGTACTTCCGATTCCAGTGGCGCCCCTGCTTCGATGTACCCATATCCGGTCTCAGCGCGGTTCGGCTTTATACCGAGAACAACGATATTTTCTCCCGCAGCCGCGATCTCGATACCGTGCTTTAACACGTCGCGATAACGTTTCTCATCAGCGATGACATGGTCGGACGGGAACAAGCCAAGCACCGCATTGGGGTCAAAGTGCATCAGCAGGAACGCAGCCAGACCTATGGCTGGTGCGGTGTTCCGTCCCACGGGCTCGGCGATAATCTGCTTTTTTGAAAGACGCGGCAATTGTTTGGAGATATTCGATTGCAGGTCCTCATTGGTGATGACCCAGAAGTTCTTCGGAGAGGCAAGGGTAAGAAGACGATCGACCGTCTGCTGGATCATCGTCTTCTTGCCATCTAGAGCCAACAATTGTTTGGCGCGTCTCTTGCGACTGAGCGGCCAGAACCGAGTGCCCCGTCCTCCCGCAAGAATGACCGGATAGAAATTGGTTTTTTTAGACATGGATCAGATCGTCAGGCATGACGGAGTATAGACTTCCAACAGGGTTCACGATTCGGTTTGTGGCTCCGCCGTAGGCTTCCCCGGAACGTGCGCCTGGATGAACTCTACCGTACCCTCGGGTCGGATACTGAAATTCCAGACCGAGGCCGGCACGACGACCGCGTCGCCTTTCGAGAACCTAACGGGGTCGGCACCGTGGGCTTCCACAACCCCGTTGCCGTCGAGTGCTACAAAGATCTGCACTGATCTGGTGCCGGATTCATCCGTAGTCGAGAACTGCTTCTGACTTCTCAACTCGAACTTATCGACGACGAAATACGGCGCCTCCACAAGCTGCTCCCGCCGGGTACCATTCATTTGCCGAGCCGCGGGACGCTTCACCTTGCCTGAGTGTACTTCGGTCTTCACGGCGGCCAACCCATCCTTCAGGTGGAGCTCACGCGGGCGTCCGTAGTCATACAGACGATAGGTGGTATCGGATTGCTGTTGCGTCTCCACGATGATGGATCCCGGACCAAGTGTGTGTACCGTCCCACCGGCAACATAAATGAGATCGCCCCGGCGCACCTCCACCCAGTTCAATAGATCCTCGGCGCGATTCTCGTGAATGCCCTGCTCGAGGTCTTGGCAACTGACTCCAGGCTTCAATCCCAGAGCAATCTGCGCTCCCGGTCGCGCATCGGCTACGTACCAGCACTCGGTTTTTCCCCAAGGCTGACCGGCTTTTTGCGCGCACTCATCATCGGGATGAACCTGCACGGAAAGCTTCTCATGGGGGAACAGGAATTTCAGCAGCAGGGGAAAGCGCTTCGCATCGCGAGACGCCTCGCCTACCAGTTCCACACCGAACTGATCACAGATCTCCGCGAGAGACTTCCCCGCAAGAGGACCATTAACAACCTTGCAATGATCACCGGTGAGCCAGGATTCTCCTATTTTTTCTGAGAATTGCCGATTGTAAATGGGGGCAAGATCGAAGGTACCCCAAGGCCTTGGATCAAATACCGGTTGCATCCGCAATGGATAGAGTTCGTTCATGACTGACGGCTGCCACTATGCTCGGACTGCTTCCGCGGCCCACTTTAGAACAACCCGGCTTAGAAGCCAAATCCGGCAGAGAGGCTGCCTGTCCGTGCGTAGCTGCCGTATGCCTTAGTAGCAGTAACAAGCCCCGGCAGCAGAGTACCGGGGCGGCAGTGCTGTACAGACGCCTAGGCCAGATCGCCTATAACGAAGCAAAAAACTTGCGCATCCGCTCAAGTCCTCGATCCAGTTCCGCTTCGGACGTTGCGTACGAGATTCGGATGTGTTCGCGAGTGCCGAAACCCTCTCCCGGCACGGTCGCCACATGAGCTTCCCGGAGCAGTCTCCCGGCAACATCAGCCGCTGCATTCATGCCGCCGCGCCCGAAAAAGGAAGACACGTTGGGATATGCATAAAATGCTCCCTCCGGCAGGGTGCACTGAATTCCGGGGATAGCTCGCAGGCCTTTCACTACGTGATCGCGAAGACGGATGTAATCCTTGCGCATTTCCTCAACACATTCTTGCGACCCCTTCAGGCCAGCAACTGCAGCTTTTTGCACGATGGACGTAGGATTGGATGTCGACTGGCTCTGCAATTTCTGCATCGCTGCGATCACGGGTGCCGGAGCGAGTGCGTATCCAAGTCTCCAACCGGTCATTGCATAAGTCTTGGAAAGCGACCCAACCACAATCATGCGGTCCCGGGCATCCCGCAAAGATCCTACCGAGAAACGTTTGCCCGTGTAGTTGAGGTAGACATAGCACTCATCTGAGATCACCCAGATCCCGCGCTCCGTCGCTAGACGCACAACCGCAGCCATATCCTCCGGTGTCATGACGGCACCCGACGGATTCGATGGGGAGTTCAGGATGATCATCTTCGTGCGGGGCGTCATTGCCCTTTCGACCATCTCGGGCGTCAGGCGGAAACCTTCACTCTCATCCGTCTGCACGTAAACCGGTACGCCGCCGGCAAAGCGGATCATGTCCTTGAACGATACCCAGTAGGGCACCGGCAAAATCACTTCATCACCATGGTCGACCAATGCGCTGATCGCATTGAACAAGACGTGCTTCCCGCCAACCGAGGCCATGCTCTCTTCCCGGCGGTAGTCAGAATCGAAATCAACCGCGTGACGATGCACGATGGCCTCGCGCAATTCCGCCGTACCACCTACGGCCGTGTACTTGGTGAAATTGCTCTGGATCGCACTGATCGCCGCTTCTTTAATGTGCTGGGGCGTAGCAAAATGCGGCTCCCCCGCTCCGAAATCGACAACGTCGATGCCTTGGCTTCTGAGCTTGTCCGCCTCTGCGACGACTGCCATGGTGGCAGAAGGCTCTATCCGGTTGATGCGTTCCGTGAGTTTCAGAGCGTGTTTGGCTTCCGTTGCTACCGTCATTCCTTTTTCCTTGAACGAGTTTTTCTTACGTTCTCAAATTTCAGGGCAGGTTCCATCTTCTCGCGAAGCCTCTGTTCCACCAGTTCCGGAACCAAGCTCTTGACCGGCCCACCGAGTTGCGCGATCTCTCGTACCAGCCGGGAACTAAGGTACGAATAAGCTTCCGCGGGCATCATGAATACGGTCTCCATTTCAGGAGCCAGCTTTCGATTCATTAACGCCATCTGTAGCTCATACTCGTAGTCACTGATAGCGCGAATACCTCGAAGCACCGCGTTCGCGTTGACCCGGGTCGCGTAATCGACCATTAACCCTTCGAACGTATCTACCCGAACATTTTCCCACCGTTCCGTCATCGCCTCCGTCATCTGCTTCCGTTCCGCAAGACTGAACAAGGGATTCTTCTCGGGATTGCGGACGATGGCTACGATAAGTTCGTCGAAGATCTTGCTACCCCGCTCAATCAGATCCAAATGCCCATTCGTCAGAGGATCGAACGAGCCGGGATAGATGGCGATTACTTTCTTCAACTGTCCTCGCTGGCAAACTGGGAAAGGCTGGGAATCACGATTTTACTGGCAAAGATGGGGGATGTCATCCGGAGACATCACGGCCCCTCAGTTGGAGACCAAGGGGCCCTCAAATATCCTTACTCGCCGGGTCGTTCCGCCATGACCGGCTTCTTAGGTTCGGAGGGTACTCCCGAGTTCGGCGCTACTCCCGACGAAACCGATAAATTGACCGGCCGCGGAGTTACATCCATGCGTGCCGAACCCCGTTCGTCCCATTTACCGAAGATCATCTTCCCGGCTGTGGTTTGAAGCACCGAAGTGACCGATATGTCAATGTTCTTACCGATCATCTTGCGAGCATTATCGACGACTACCATCGTGCCGTCATCGAGGTATGCCACCCCCTGGTTGTACTCCTTACCTTCCTTAAGGACGAACACTTTCATGGTTTCGCCGGGCAGGACGATGGGTTTAAGCGCATTCGCAAGCTCATTGATGTTCAACACTTCAACGCCCTGTAGTTGGGCAACTTTGTTGAGGTTGAAATCGTTCGTGACGATCTTGCCTTCATAGAGCTTTGCCAGCTCAATGAGCTTTAAATCCACTTCACGAACTGTAGGGAAGTCATCCTCAACGATCTGGATATTCAGCGAGGCGACCTTCTGAAGCCGCTGCAAGATGTCTAGGCCGCGGCGGCCTCTGTTGCGCTTTAAGGAATCCGCCGAGTCGGCAACCAGTTGCAGCTCGCGCAGCACGAACTGCGGGATTACGATGATGCCGTCAAGGAACCCCGTTTCGGCGATGTCAGCGATCCGCCCGTCGATGATGACGCTGGTATCCAAAATTTTGTAGCTCTTCTTGGACTGCTTTTCGCCGCCAAAAATACCCCCCAATGCCGACAGATTCAGCAGGTCACCCTTGTTCGCCCCGACGATTAGCCCCACATACGCCATCAGGAGCATGACCATGAGCATGAGGAAGCTCTGTGTCCGACCTGGCGGGAGACTGGCACGAATGACGACGGCAAACAGGTAGGCACCAATGATGCCCAGAACGCTGCCGATCGCAGCTCCGATTAAGCGCTTCAGGCTAACTTTGTGCAGCCGCCACTCGAAAATGATGATGGCCAAGCCGAAAAGTACGCCAACGACCGCATCTAGTCTGGAGGGGAGCCCGAAGGGTTCAATCAGGGAGCAGGTTATTGCTACAAAAAGGATAAAAAAGAGCCGAATAAGAATAATGTCCACGAATGGACCTCCCCGAAACATCCAGGCATTCGAACACCTAGATGCCTCGAGCCGGCCACTGCTTGGGAAGTGGCTGGCCTATAAAGAAGAAACGGAGCTTATGAAAAATAACAGCGCTCCGCGCATCCGTCTCGAAGACGGCTACCAATTAATATCAGTGGAAGTATATACCCGTGCCCGGATCTCGGCAGGGGAAAGGCGATCACTCAGGGTACGGAAGTTCCCATTTTTGGCATGACCTGTCGGACAAGAAGGGTGTTTACTGCAGCACAATCCCGAATTCCCGCCGCAGGATCTCGTTCCTCTCTTCGTCGGACCCGATCAGCGTCTCTTCGCGGCTCCCTGCCCGCGTAATGATTAGAGTCGAATCAGCAATCGTGATCCTTCCGTCCGGCGTCGCACGCGAGCAGATCATCTTTCGGGTAAAGGGCGACTCTGGCGAACTTTGATGGTAGGAACACATATCGGCAAATTCCTCGAGGCGACGGGGTTGGACCGTGAACACGTATTCGGTCTTCCATATTCCGTCTTCTTTCCGCTGGACTTCCAGAGTGTTGTCTATGCGCTCGACGATACGGAATAGGCGGCCATCGGGCTGGGCCTGTTCTACCTCCGGACCAAGCCAAAGCGGGCTCAAGAATGAGTCCCCGAATCCCACATCCACAAGCCAAGGCTCACCAAGGTCAACCCGCAGTGCCAGATGGTCAAATTCTGGACCTTCGCTTCCGTCCTTTCGAGGTACCCGCGCGGAGAGCAAGGTGACTTCGAATCCAAGGGCCTGCAGCAAGACGGCGAATGCACCGTTAAGCTCATAGCAGAATCCTCCTCGCCGCTCTCGAACCACCTTAGCTACGAAGAGTTCCCCATCCACCATGATTGGCCGTCCACGGCTGATGTCGAGGTTCTCAAAAGGAACTGTCAATAGGTGCGCAAGCTGGAGATCCCGCAGCGTCCCCAATGTCGGATCTCGAGGCCCGTTGTAGCCGATTCGGTGAAGATAGGCAGCGATATCCATCTCTGGTGAAGATTGCAGAATTACGATTGGGATGCTGTTTTTTGTCGCATCTTTACGCGTGCTCAAAATTGTTAGACTTGCGGTCGATGAAAGCACTCGTACTGCCTCGCCTGGGCGGACCCGACGCACTCGAGATCCAAGACCGACCAGAACCTAAGACCGACGCCGGGCATGTCCTCGTCAACATCAAGGCCGGAGGAGTGAATTTCGCCGACGTAATGACCACTTCGGGTGGTTACCCCGGATTACCAGATCCACCATTCATTGTCGGCCGAGAATTCGCGGGGGACCTTGCCGAATCCGGTACGCGCGTTATGGGATATGCCCAGTACGGTGCCTTTGCTGATCATTTTGCCGCACCCCGTCAACTGTTGTGGCCCGTTCCCCAGCAGTGGTCGTATGAAGAAGCCGCTGCATTTCCGGTCAATTACTTCACTGCCTATTTCGCATACTGGAAGGCCGGCCTGATTGATGTACACCATGAGCGCCGGCCAAAGGTTCTGATTCATGCGGCGGCCGGCGGTGTAGGCACTGCTGCCGTGCTGATCGGCGGCCTGTTGGGAATCGAGATGTACGGTACCTCGTCTTCAGATGAAAAGCTTGAGCGCATCAAGGAACTCGGGCTACACCATGCAATCAACTACAAAGAGCTCGACTACGAAGAGGCGATTCGCGAAATGACGCACAGACAAGGCGTAGACGCAGTCTTTGAGATGCTCGGTGGCGAGCATGTCACGAAAAGCGTACGTTGTCTTGCCGACTTCGGCCGTGTCATCACATACGGTTCGGCCACGGGCAAACCTGGACAACTCGATCCACGCATCCTCTACCAGAAGGGTGCCAGTGTTCACGGCCTTTGGCTCACACAATTGGCGAAACAACCTGAAATCATGGATGGCGCGTGGCAGCATCTTTCCGCATGGGCTAACGAAGGCAAGTTGCGCCCCGTGGTGGGCCACACCTTTCCCCTGGACCAGGCCAGCACAGCATATCGTTTACTACTCGACAGAAAGAGCTACGGCAAGGTAGTGCTGAAGGTTTCCTAATTATTTGGAACGTCGTTAGCAAGAAAACCATTTCGGATCCGTGAGGATGGGTTATAGACACGACTTCGAAAACTAAAGCGGAGTGTTATGTGCTGAAGGGGCGCGAATTAAGCAGCTAACGACCGACATTAGCGTTCGTCCAAGATAGCAACTGTGGAACTTCGAGCTGACTGAGAACGTATCTCGAAG
>JBPYEW010000112.1:0-4922 GCA_051984555.1 Terriglobales bacterium
TCGAGGACCGTGGGTTTTGAAGACTCGACCCGACCACCAACCACGAACTCAAGAGTGGTTCACGCCACGTATTCCGCTAGATAGCGCTGCCACCGTGGTAGCGCCCCGCTGGGCTCGATCGTGCACAACCTAAGGTCTGAGACCGGGGCCGACACGAGATAGATTTATATCTGGCACGGTAGATTCTTACGCTCAACGCTCTCCCCAGTTTGGTGGGCCTCGGGTACCGGTACGGTCTGGTCGGCGTCGCCAGTGTCGAATCACAACCGGGCGAACGTGTGGGATAAAGAGATTCGTCTCGGGCTGGGAACTCGGCAAAAGAGATCCATGACCGACCGCACCGATTATCAATGGATGCATCCCAGCGACAGATATGCGGCACGCGAAAAGCGAGCGACGCAATGCGCTCGTGCGTTAACCTGCGACTGCCGCTTGAGTAAGCTTGTCCCCACGGTCTTCATCCACGCGAAAGCCTGCCGTACGATGGCGGGCGCCCTGGGTTCAACGATCAATTCACGGCCGAGGGCTCACGGTTGAGTGCCGAGTGCCGGCTGCAGCCAGCTCCCGTAGGGACAACTCGTACGGCGCTCGCGCTACGCCACGCTCAGTAATGATCGCCGTCACGTATGTGGACGGCGTAACGTCGAACGCGGGATTCTCAACTTCGACCCCTTCCGGCACCATTCGGCGCCCGGCGATGTGCGTGACTTCCCGCGCATTCCGCTGCTCGATCGGAATCCTGGTTCCGTCAAGAGTCTCAAGATCGATTGTCGAGAAGGGAGCGGCGACGTAGAACGGAATGCGGTGCTCCTTGGCAAGTACCGCAACACTGTAAGTGCCGATCTTGTTCGCCACATCGCCGTTGGCGGCGATGCGGTCCGCTCCTACGACGATCGCCTTGACCTTGCCTTGGCTCATCATTGCGCCCGCCATATTGTCGGAAATGACAGTGGTGGGGATGCCGTCCTTCATCAACTCCCAAGCAGTCAGGCGTGATCCCTGCAGGAACGGGCGAGTTTCGTCGGCGTAGACGTGCAGTTTCTTGCCCTGCTCAACCGCAGCGCGGATTACACCGAGTGCAGTGCCGTAGCCGCAGGTAGCGAGCGCTCCTGCGTTGCAATGCGTAAGCACGCCACCGCTGGCTGGCATCAAAGTTGCACCATGTCGCCCCATGGCTTGGTTGGCGGCGATGTCCTCGGCGTGCATGCGCTGCGCCTCTTCGATCAGTGCCTGCTTGATTTGCGGCACGGAACCGCCATCAGACTTGCCTAGCTTCTCCCTCATCCGGCCTATGGCCCAGAAAAGATTAACGGCAGTCGGGCGAGTTTTTCCCATAACGCCGCAAATGCGATCGAAGTCCTTCTTAAGATCCGGAAGATTCGTGGCTGGAGAGTTTTTGATTCCCAGCGCAATGCCCATGGCGGCAGCAACGCCGATTGCGGGGGCGCCACGTACGACCATGTTGCGAATGACGTCCGCAACCTCCTCGCAGCTGTTGCAGTTAACGTAGACCTCTTCGGTCGGCAGCTTGGTTTGATCAATGAAGCGGACACCGGATTCGGTCCATTCAAGCGTTTGAATCACAGGCCAGGTCCCAACTAGCATTCGACAGTCAGCATTCACGACTTAGCGGTTCGAAGCAAGCCTCATTGTTGAATCTTCCAAATGGTTAGCTTTCGGCACGTCTGGCGACCACCATTGTTAGACTACTCGAATACTACAACCGAGATAGGCAAAGCATCAGGACGATTGGCAATGGCCGCGAGCAACCATGCTGGATACGAGCCCGACCAAGCTTGGCGACGACTGTGTATCCCCAGGCAACGAAGCGCAAGCGGGTTTTTGCCAAACAAGGAAATGAGTCACACCTCAATCGATGACACGCTACTGGCAGACAGGCAGCGGCTGAGATTAGGGGTTCAAGGCCGAGTCCTGAGAACTCGCTGCCAAGTGCTGCGCCCGCACTCGACTCGCGGTGAAGATCGACACAAAGGGCGCTGGGCCGTCTGCTAGCTCCACGTTCCGACGACCGCCGGCCTCTTCACGCTCCACCAGACACATCACTCCCACGACCTCAAAACCGTACTCTGTCGCAGCCTCGATAGCCTCGACTGTCGAGCGGCCACTTGTGCAGACGTCATCCACGATCACAACGCGTGCATTCTTGCTGCGGAAACCCTCAATGCGCTGACCGGTCCCGTGCTGCTTCTCAGCCTTGCGCACCAGAAATCCGTCAATCGTGCCGCTCACAACCGCTACCGCCACAACGATGGGATCGGCACCCATGGTCATGCCGCCGATAGCCGCCGGCTTCCAATTTCGTGCCTGAATCTCCTCGAGAAACACCCTTCCGGTTAACCGCGCACCCCGGGCATCGAGGGTTGTGGTGCGACAGTCGATGTAGTAATCGCTCGTGCCGCCGGCGGAAAGCTTAAATTGTCCCAGACGAAACGACTTCCTCGCCAGCAGTCGCACCAGTTCTTCCCGCGCAGAAGACATGCAATTCTACGTTAACACGACAAAAGCAGACGGACGCCATGAGCCGGTAGTCAGTAAAAATTCGGTCGGGGACCCGTTTACCTATCACGCCTACTGACTCAGCCTTTCCAGATGCCGAAACCCGCCGGTTTCAACGTACATCAGCAGAGACAAGGTCCCGTTGTATCCGACATGTATCAGAAAGCTGGCAGCGACCGACTTGGTGATAGCGCGTACCGTCGTGAGTACCACGCCCACCAGAAAAATGATGAGAACGGCCCAGGAATACTTCAGCTGTGCGCCGTGGAGTATGCCGAACGCCGCCGAAGTAAGCCCTATGCTGGCCAGCACGCCCAGTCTCCGCGCCAGGACCGGATACAGGAACCCGCGAAAGAACAATTCTTCCATGAAAGGAGCGAAGGTCACGGCGAAGATCGACATAATCGTCGCCTCGCGCGAATTCGCAAAGAAACGATCGATGGGCAGCTCCTTGGGGATGGGCAGCAGTTGTCCGAGTCCGGCGAGGCCGAAATACAGAACCGCTCCGCCAAAGAGAAAGGCGGGCCAGCGCACGGGCCAGCGCCAGCGAACTGGATTCCAGAATTGACCGGTTTTCCCTGCCACCAGCCAGTACATGACGGCCAACACGACGATGTAGGCGAGCAGTTGCGCCAATAGCAGCAGTTCTGGCTTGCGGGCGAGACTTGCCCAGGACGTGTGTCCGTAAGCGAAAGCCTCGGCGCCAATCATAACTGCCAGCCCGAGAACGAAGCTGGCGCCAACGGTTACAGCAACAATGAACAGAACGTCCCAGCCGGTCCATGGAGGATCTTCCTCGGACTTAGGTATCACCGGAGCGGGCCGAGTCACCGGAACGTATTCCGGTTGCGGCGGAAACTCATTCAGCGGATTGGGAGGCAAACCCAAACTATATTGACTCTACACGAAAATCAGCTTGCGGGCGTCTTTGCCGAGCGCACGCCATTCCCCTGGTTGAAGAAGCGAGCCAGCGCCTGGCCGGTGTGGGATTTCTTGACTCGCGAGACCTGCTCTGGCGTGCCCTGGGCCACCAGACGGCCGCCCTCTTCGCCACCTTCAGGACCGAGATCGATAATCCAGTCAGCGTTCCGGATCACGTCCATGTTGTGTTCGATGATGATTATGGTATTGCCCAGGTCGGTCAGTCGGTGGAGCACGTCCATCAACTTCTTCACATCGTCGAAGTGCAATCCTGTTGTAGGCTCATCCAGTAAGTACAGGGTCCTGCCGGTCTGGCGCTTGCTCAATTCCCGCGCCAGCTTGATGCGCTGGGCCTCGCCACCGGAAAGCGTGACCGCCGACTGCCCCAGTTCGATGTAACCCAGGCCGACATCGACCAGGGTTTGCAGTTTCTGCTTAACTTGTGGAATATTCTCGAGCACGGGCAAGACGTCGGAAACAGGCGTCTGCAATAGGTCGGAAATCGAGTAATCCTCGTACTTCACAGCCAGGGTTTCGTGGTTGTAGCGTTTCCCGCCGCACACCTCGCAAAGCACGTACACGTCCGGCAGAAAATTCATTTCAATCCGGCGCTGCCCCTCACCTTGGCAGGCTTCACACCGTCCGCCCGGGACATTGAAGGAGAAACGCCCTGCCTTGTAGCCGCGCTCTCGCGATTCGGGCAACATTGCGTAAAGGTCGCGAATATGCGTGAAAACACCCGTATAGGTCGCCGGATTCGAACGAGGGGTGCGTCCGATGGGAGACTGGTCGATGCGGATCACCTTATCAATGTTTTCGACCCCGGAAATCGCCTTGTGCTGTCCGGCTTCCTCGCGGGACCGGTAGAGCTGTCGAGCCAGCGCGCGATACAGGATGTCATTGACCAGCGTGGATTTGCCCGACCCGGAAACGCCGGTCACAACGGTCATAACGCCAAGAGGAAAGGCCACATCGATGCCTTTCAGATTGTTTTCCTTCGCACCCAGCACGGCGATGGCATTATCGTCGGCATGCCGGCGCTCTGCGCGCATCGCAATCTGCTGCCGACCGGAAATGTAGGCGCCGGTAAGCGAGGCGGGAACATTCACAATTTCTTCCGGCGTGCCCGAGGCGACCACAGCACCACCATGGCGACCAGCGCCCGGACCGAGGTCGATGACGTAATCAGCGCGCCGGATCGTTTCTTCATCGTGCTCCACCACAAGGATGGTATTTCCCAGATCGCGAAGGGACTCCAAGGCTTCGAGCAGTCGGTTGTTATCCCGATGGTGCAATCCGATCGAGGGCTCGTCCAGTACATAGAGAACTCCCCGCAGCTTCGATCCGATCTGGGTTGCCAGCCGGATACGCTGACCTTCGCCGCCGGAGAGCGTAGCTGCCGAACGATTGAGCGAGATATAGCCCAGTCCCACCGCATTGAGAAACTGCAAACGTTCCACAATCTCGTGGACAACGCGTCCGGC
>JBPYEW010000113.1:0-8153 GCA_051984555.1 Terriglobales bacterium
GTTCAACAGCTTCGCATTCAGTTTCAGACCCTTCGCGTCGGTGTACTGGCTGCTGACCACGTGAACCGCGTGATTGTCGTAACCATAGAGCGGGTGGAGTGGCTGCATTGCCGTCTTGGCTCCGAAGTACCCGCCGCCGGGGCGCAGGTAGTAATCATATAAATGCCAGATCATCGACGGCCACGCATTGTTCAGCATCCACTGAATCACGCCCGTAGATGTGTACTTGTCCCGGCTATAGGCTTCATACATTGCGCGGACGCCTTCGTAGGCCATCATCTGCGACTTCAGGGCAAAATCCTGCGCGTTGTCGGACTTGCCGTATCGATTGTTCAACGCCTGGGAGAACACCTGGATAGTCTTGAACTCGCCTCCTCCGGCGTGATAGTTCCACACGTCATCGATCGGCCAGAGATGATCTTTCCCGACCATACGCTCGAGACTCTCGATGGGTGGCACGGCCGGTCCCATGCTGGTTTCGGTATTGAAGCCGTATGCGCCACCGCAGCCGCCCTGGTTGCATTTCTGCAACTCTGCAGGAAGTTTCGGAGTAAGTGTCCAGTACGCTGGAGCCACGTATTCATATGGTCCCGTCATCTTCACACCGCTGGCTCCGGTCATGGCAGTCGGTTTCGCGGTGGCTGACGAGACGACCGGATTCGGCCACAACAGGTTCTTCTCGACAGTCAGATACATTTGCTCCACATCTGGCGGAGGAGGATTGTCGCTGCCGTTGAGCCACATTACTAAGCTCGGATGGCTCCGCATCCGGTACATCTGGTCTACCAGCGATTGCTCCGCGATCTTGTAATCGGCGTCGGACCATTTTGACCAGTGTTCCCAATGATCGCAGCAACACCAGCCTGCCATGACCAGCACGCCTTTGCGGTCGGCCTTCTCGAAGAACTCTTCCGTCTCAAGTTTGCCCTCGAGCCGGATTGTGTTTAGCCCCATATCCTGCACGTAGCGGAACTCGTCCTCGAGTCGCTGGGAGTTTTCCCGAAGCATCATGTCCGGCGACCAACCACCACCCCGGATCAGGATCTTCTTGCCGTTTATTGTGAAGACCCGTTTGTTTTCGGGCACGACCTCAGAACTTACCTGCCGGATTCCGAAGTGAATATCAGCCGCATCAGAAGCCTTCCCGTTCAGGTCGAATTCCACATGCAGCGGATAGAGATTCGGCGTTCCCATCTGCGCCGGCCACCACAAGCGGGGATGCTCGACATTCAACTGCGGGAACTTGTCGGCCGTGAAGATTACGTCCTTAGCCTCGCCAGGCGCGAGGTCTACGTCCTGCGAAAATTCCAGCTTTTCGATCGCGGCTTTCAATGTTCCCTTGACCGGCTGGTCAGAGCCATTCTTCACCTGCGCCATAACCGTAAGCTGTGCCTTGTCGTTCGCTGGTGAGTTCACGACGGATACTACCGACGGATGTCGCACTGCTGCCGGGCCGCTCGTCGTCACATAGACCTCGCGCCAGAGACCCATGTTCTTGTCAGGAGGAGCAGGGTTCCAATCGACAAAAGTGATCGCGAGGTCGGTTGAGGTCGGCGGAAAAACTTCGACCGCCAATACGTTCTCTGATCCGGGCCGCGCAGCTTTCGTGATATTCAGCTCGTAGGTGCGCCACGCGCCCGCGATGTCTTTGATATCGCCGAGCTTTGTCCCGTTCAGCCAAATGTTCGCCCGATAGTTAATTCCCCTGAAATTGAGCCAAATAGTCTTACCTTTGTCCGCAGCCGGAATAGTGAACGCCTTTCGATACCACCAGGCGCCCGCGAACGGGCTATCCTGTTCCATGTCAATGTTCGAGAAGTTGGCCCCTATCGGATACGTGACACCCGGCACCTGTCGCAAGTTCATGCCGAACCCGGGATCCGGGTACACCTTGCTCTTTACCAAACCCGCAAAAACGGTCGTGGGAACCGTGACCGGGTACCAGCCTTGCGGCTGATACTTTGCCGTCGAGATCTGATCTCCGGCCTCGCCCACCTTGCTGCTTGATTGCAGCGTCCAACCGTCCGACAACGCCATATGCACACCGGACTTGGCAGAAGACGGGCCTGCGTCCTGGGCGAGTACGATCTGCGGAGCGGTAATAGTCAACAAGACGAGAAGAAGACGAAACTTCATAGAAGTCCCTTCGACATGAGATCGAAAAAAAGCCAGCGAACGATTCTAGTACCCGCGAGCATTCCCGTAAATCATACGTTTTATTAATTCGATTTATTAGGTCGGTGCCTGGTTTTCGTCTCGTAGGCTCGTCCTGCCGACCCATTTTTCTCTGAAGATTTGCGGCGGATAAGCAATGATTTCCTCATCGGCATGCTCGTGTGACGACGGACGCACAGAGGACTGACGACCGGTGACTCGTTTATAATCAAGTTTCCGCCCCCAAAACTCTGGAGTGACAAGAAGATGATCCGATTTCTGCAGACCCCTGGGCCCATCAAGAAGATCGTCCTGAGCGGGATCCTTCTAATCTTTTGTGGCGCCATGGTGATCACCCTCATTCCTGGCGGCCTTGGCCTTGATATCGGCGTTGGTGCGCCCTCGGCAGGCATCGTCGCTAACGTGGGAACCGAACGTGTCACGCGAGATGAAGTCCAGCGCGAGGCTCAGTCGATGCTGCGCCAGCAATTTCCCAAGGGAAATGCTATGGCAGGACAACTTCTGCCATTCTTCGCCGGCCAAGCGGCTCAGCAGCTTATCAACCAGAAGGCGCTTGTGGACGAAGCCAAGCGGCTCGGCCTCCGCGCTACCGACAATGATGTCCTCGACGAATTGCAGCACGGCCGTTACTCTCAGACCTTTTTCCCCGGGGGCAAGTTCATCGGTCAGGCGCAGTACGAGGCAATGCTTCAGAACGCTGAGCTCTCGGTGCCGCAGTTCGAAGAGGGCGTGAAGCAGGACATATTAGTCACCAAGCTTCGTGACCTGATCACCGGCAGCGCTTCGGTGAGCGACTCCGATCTTCATCAGGAATTTGACAAGAAGAACACCAAGATTAAGTTTCAGTACGCCGTCATCAATGAATCTGACTTGAGGAAGGGTATTCACCCCAGCGACGCCGAGCTCCGGGCGTTTTATGTCCGCAACAAGGCCACATATAACAACTCGATTCCCGAGCAGCGCAAGATTGCTTATGTGATGCTCGACAACTCCAAGATCGGCTCGCAGGTCCAGGTGACTCCGGAAGACATTCAGGCTTATTACAACCAGCATCGCGACGAATATCGCGTGGCTGACCAGGTAAATGTCCGCCACATCCTGATCAAGACCCCGCCACCCGGGCAAGATGGCAAGGTAGATCAGGCCGCCGAGAACGCAGCCAAGGCCAAAGCCGAAGACGTACTCAAACAGGTGAAAGCTGGCGGGAACTTCGCGGATCTGGCCAAGAAATATTCTGAAGATCCCGGAAGTCAAAAAAATGGTGGTTCTCTCGGCTGGATCACCCGCGGACGCACGGTCCCGGAATTCGAGAAAGCAGCTTTCTCCTTGTCGAAAGGCGGCACCAGCGATTTAGTCAAGAGCACTTACGGCTTCCATATCATCCATGTTGATGACAAACAGGAAGCCCATATGAAAACTCTCGACGAAGTTAAATCACAGATCGAGCCGACAATTCGTCAGCAGAAAGCAGCGAAGCTGGGTGATCAACAAGCAAATGCGCTGCTTACTGACGCGCGCTCCGGTGGTCTCGACAAAGCTGCCGCTGACAAAGGCCTTCAGGTTACCGCTACGGATTTCTTCAGTCGCAAGGACACTCTTCCGGGGATCGGTTCATCGCCGCAATTCATGGAAGCGGTGTTCGGCGAAGGGGAAAAGGCACCTCCGGATATGGTCCAGATTCCTCAGGGATACGTGGTTTTCCAGCTACAAAGCGTGAAGCCACCAGCCACTCCAGCTTTTGAGCAAATCCGGTCTCGCGTCGAGCAGGAGTTCATCAACGAACAGGCCAGCGCATTACTTGCTCAAAAGACCCAGGAACTGTCTGATCGGGCTAAGGCGGAGCATGATTTGAAAAAGGCGGCCAAAGAACTTGGCGCCACTATGAAGACGAGCGACTTCGTTCTGCCGGACGGCCAGGTCCCCGATATCGGTTCTATGAGCGGGGCTGCATCGGCTGCTTTCAGTCTCAAGCCCGGCGAAATCAGCGGGCCTATCAACAGCGGGCAGACCGGCGCCGTAATCCAATTGCAAGACAAGCAGTCTCCCTCCGATCAGGAATTCGCGGATAAGAAGGACCAGATGCGCGATTCGTTGCTGCAACAAAAGCAGGGTGAGTTGTTTGGTCTATTTGTGACGAACCTTCGTCAGTCGATGGAGAAATCGGGCAAGATCAAGGTGAACCAAGAAGAACTCAAGACCCTGACGCGTAATTCGACTGAAGAGGGGTACTAAACCCCAGGTCCGTAACTGACATCAAAGTTCTTTCGCGAGGGCCAGAGTGCCCTCGTCTGCCGCGATCGTCGACATGCCGTTCCCCCGCACAAGCGGAATCTTGCTGCATCCAACCTCTCTGCCCTCGCTGGGCGGGATCGGAGACTTGGGTCCTGCCGCCTATGAATTCGCTGACTTCCTTGCCGCGGGCCGCCAGGGTCTCTGGCAGGTGCTGCCAATTGGACCGCTTGGTTACGGCAACTCGCCATATTCCTCAACCTCAGCTTTTGCCGGGAATCCTTTATTGATCAGCGTAGAGCGTTTGGCCGAGCGCGGCTGGGTTGATCGAAGCGAACTGTCGCGTTTACCTGACCGAGTGGGACAAGTAGATTATGACGAAGTCCGCAACCTGAAGATGCCGCTGCTCCGGTGTGCCGCAGAAAAGTTTCTGAAGCAGGCGTCCGACGGCCAGCGCTGGCGCTTCGATCGTTTCTGCGAGCAACAGAGTTGGTGGCTGGAAGACTTCGTGTTGTTCGACACCCTACGGGACCTTCATCGTAAAGACAACTGGAACCAGTGGCCACGCGAGTTGGCCCGGCGCGAACCCGAGGCGCTTGCAAAGGCCGCTCACGATCTCGCAAACCAACTTGCCATCGGGCGCGCTATTCAGTTCGCCTTTTGGGAACAATGGCATGCACTGCGCCGGTATTGCGCCCAACGTTCGATTCGCCTCGCGGGCGATTTGGCGATTTTCGTTAATTACGATAGTGCAGATGTCTGGACTCGTCCTGAACTCTTTCGCTTGAATAAAAATCTGGATCCCGAGGTTGTCGCCGGAGTTCCACCCGACGCGTTTAGCGCTACCGGCCAGCGTTGGGGAAATCCTCTGTATGACTGGGAGAAGATGCGCGGTAACAGTTATGAATGGTGGATCAAGCGTATGCGGTGGGCGACCGAAACCTGCGATTACATTCGTATTGACCACTTCCGCGGATTTGACCAATTCTGGGAAATTCCAGCGCACGAACCTACTGCGGTGAACGGCCGCTGGGTGGACGGCCCGCGTGATGACATTTTTCACAAACTACGTGAGGCCCTCGGCGGTCTCCCATTCTTCGCGGAAGATCTCGGGATGATCACGCCGGAGGTTCATGCCTTGCGTGAGCGTTTACAGATGCCCGGCATGGCTGTCCTGCAATTCGGGTTCGGTGATCCCGGCGCTCACATGTACCTGCCCCACCGGCTCACGCACAATCATGTCGTCTACACTGGCACGCACGATAACAACACGACCGTGGGATGGTGGGATTGCTGCACCGATTATGAGAAACACGGCGTTCGTGCGTATATCGGCGATCCCCACAACATTAATTGGGCATTTATCAGGGCCGCGCAAGGATCCGTCGCAACTTTGTCCGTTGTTCCTCTACAAGATGTGCTTGGGCTCGGAAGCGAAGCCCGCATGAATACCCCGAGCCAGGCGGACGGCAACTGGCGGTGGCGTTACTCTCCCGGCGCGCTGCGTTCTGATCTTGCACAACGGCTAGCTTCTTTGGCGGAGATTACCGATCGCTTGCCACACACCTGCCATGTTCCGCCGGATGAGCCATTCTCCGCTTAGAGGTTTTCGTACACCTTTAGAGGCGAGTGAGAACGCTTATGGTTTATCGAGCTCTGCCTTCGACCTCAATCGGGTGGATTCGTTCGGTAGTATGCATGAACCGGCTGTGTTCGCCAGCTCTTTGTCCAGCGCGGCACCCATCTGATCCATCTCACTCTGATTCATGAGTTGCTGCATCTCTTGGAAGAGTCTTCGCTCTTCCTTTCGTATGTGCGCCGAGAGCTTAGTCGCGAACGCTTGCAGTTCCGAGACGTCCATTTCCTGTGCCGTTGCGCGGGAGAAGTACCGTCGCAAAGCCGCATGTTCTTCCATCAGCTCACCTACCAGGGCCCCAAGCCCCACTTTCGCGGCAACTGGGAATAGAACTTTTTCTTCTGCCTCAAAGTGGACCCGAATCTCCTGTTCAAAAACTTGGTGAATCTCGGCTTGCCATGCCGTGAGATCTACACTTCCAGCCGGGATCGCTCGATCAATTCGAACACACATGGCCAGGGCATGCT
This sequence comes from Terriglobales bacterium, assembly GCA_051984555.1. Taxonomy (GTDB): domain Bacteria; phylum Acidobacteriota; class Terriglobia; order Terriglobales; family Acidobacteriaceae; genus Gp1-AA122. The sequence continues at coordinate 6,508 of JBPYEW010000113.1, forward strand.
GATGCTGGTGCGACAGCGGGATCAGGTTCTTATCTCGCAGCATGCATTTATTATCGCGCCGAACCGCCCCGCTTTACTAAATCTGTCGCAGCGTTGAGAATGATGGGTTCGCCCTGACGCATCACGCTTCACTGTGCGAGCAGGAGCTGCAACCAGGAGCCCGCATGCAAGCTACCGGAGAACTCATTCGTTTGCTGAATTATGTTGACGATATTTCTGCCACTTTGCGCCGGATCACTTCCACCATCCCCAGCCTGACTTTAGAGGAGAAGAAGCGTCTGGCCGAGTACATGAAGAAGTCCGATCCCAACTTCGTTCTGGTCCTCGAGGGTCTCGAGAAAGAGAAATAATGGGCGAAGAAATCAAGACAATCGCGGTGATCGGCGCAGGGATCATGGGGCGAGGCATCGCGCATGCAGCCGCGCTGGGTGGGTACCGGACCATTCTGGAAGACCTTCTTCCGGCCGCTCTAAGAAAGGCCGAGACGGAGATTCGCGCCAATCTCGACAAGGCAGTGGAACTGGGCAAGGTGGCGGCCAAAGATGCTGATGCAGCCTTTTCTCGTCTCGAGTACGCCGGCAGCGTGGATGAAGCAGCACGCCAGGCTGATCTAGTCATCGAAGCCGTTCCCGAGGAAATGGAATCCAAGGTCGAGATCTTTACCCTTCTCGATAAAGTCTGTCGTCCCACGACGATTCTCGCCTCAAACACCTCTTCTCTGAGCATCACCGAGATTGCATCCGTAACCTATCGCGCTAAAAAGATTCTCGGCATGCACTTCTTTAATCCCGTGCACAAGATGAAGTTGCTTGAGATCGTACGCGCGCTGGAAACCGACGACGAAACGTTAACCGCCGCTGTCGAAGTCGGCAAGCGCATGGGTAAAGATGTTGTCGTGATTAAGGAATCGCCGGGGTTCATTACCAGTCGCATCAACGCCATGATCGGCAACGAAGCTTTCTACATGCTGCAGGAGGGGATTGCGTCGGCGATCGACATTGATAAAGCGCTTAAGCTTGGCCTGAATCATCCGATGGGACCGTTTGAGTTGGTAGATCTCGTAGGTCTCGACACGCGCCTGCACATACTTGAATATCTCCACAAGACTCTTGGCGAGAAATTCCGACCGTCGCCGCTGCTGGTGCAGTATGTCAAGTCAGGACGATTGGGACGCAAATCGGGGCGAGGTGTTTTCGAGTATCCGGAAGCAGCAGCGACCGCGAAGAAACATTGATTTGCACGGAGGAGATGAAATCGTAGCGTCGGACAAAACAAAGCTGCAGTGGAAGATTGAGGCGCCTCCGGATTCCCCTGTCACCGCCATTGAAGGCAAACTCACGGGGACGGGAAAACGATTCGCCATCGTCGTCTCACGCTTCAATTCATTCATTACCGAGCGACTGTTCCAGGGTGCTCACGACGCGCTTTTGCGCTCGGGCACAAAGAAAGAGAACATACATTTGGTTCGCGTGCCGGGCGCGTTTGAAGTTCCGTCCGCCGCGCGTACGTTGGCACAAACCGGCAAGTACGATGCGATCGTCTGCATTGGATGTCTTCTACGCGGGGATACCGCTCACTACGACGTTATTGCGAATGAAGTCACCCGCGGCATCGGTCAATCCGCGCAGGAAACCGGTGTTCCCCAT
>JBPYEW010000114.1:0-3790 GCA_051984555.1 Terriglobales bacterium
CCGTGCCGATGCCGGTCGCCAGCCTCGTACACGACCGCTTTGTCGCGGCCATGGCGCAGGGGCTCGCCAATTCTGACTGGGCCGCCATCGCACGGATTACCTATCAAAACGCCGGACTTGATCGAGGGTAAAACCTCAGATCGGAGAATGCTATGGAAGATCTCAAAGGTGTAAGGGTAGCAATTCTAATCACGGATAGCTTCGAGCAGGTTGAGATGAATAGACCACCCAAGAGAATCCGGTGAAGAAAACGGAGGCTGTCGAGATTCCGGCTCCCGCAGAAGTTCTGCCCTACGCAACTGAGGAACGAGAACACCATCTCGCTCTGCTACAGCAGTTGAGGCGCAAGCGACATCAAGGCAGGGATCTCGTTCCCAAATCCCTACTGAAGGCCGCACAGGGTGGGAGCGTGATCAACCTGCGTCAGGACTTGATGGCCTTTCTCCAGGCTGAATACAAGAGTCCCGTAATCAGCCTCTACTTAAGTTTGACGGCAGACAAAGTCGCGCCTGAACCGAAGGCGCTTGTCCGATCATTTCGATCCATGAAGGCTCAAGAACTTAAGGGACGAGAAGATTTTGTCGGAGCCTTGCCAAAAACCGTGAGCGAAGTACTCACCTATGACCTGGAGGAAATTGAGACCTTTCTGGCCGACTATTTCGTTCCCCACGGCGCGCATTCACTTGTCATTTTCAAGTCCGGGGAAGACCTGAACCGCGTGCTCGCCCCGTCGGTTCGCACAAGGGACGTTCTGATGATCGATCCCAATCCGTATATCCTGCCTCTCGAGTCCGCCTTGGAGGAAGAGAAAAGGGTCTTGTTCCTGGAACTCATGAAGGAAGAGAGTCGTTTCCTCGTCTACGACCTGGGCGACTGCTTTGAGGTCGACCGGATCCAATCCTTTGTTCCTAGCGACCGCGTGGACAAATCGATTCCCGGCCACGCCCAGCGGCATCGGCTCACTCATCTGGAATGGCATTTGAAGGCAACCGCCCAGCGAGCGGAGCGCCTGTATCACGAGGAGTCCTGCCAGGCTGCCATCCTCGCGGCCGACGAGCGATTGGTGCACATGCTGGAAGGTTACCTGCCCGAAGCGATGCGAACCACAATCATCGGGCGGATCTCTGGATCTCCCGACGCCGATCCCCGCGATCGCAGAGAAGTGATTGAGAGTGTGCTTCGGGACTACAGAGAGAGGACCGAGGCTGCAGCCATTCGAGAGGTGCAAGAATACACGCCGCATGAAGACGTAGTTTGTGGTCTCACGCAGGTGATCGAAGCGCTGAACTTATTCCTGGTGCGTAAATTGATTATCGGAGAGAGCCTTCATCAGAGCGGCTTCGTCTGCCGGCAGCATCATTTCCTCTCGTTAGGCCATGGGAGTTGCCCATTCTGTGCCCAGCCACTTCTTTCGGTGGAGGACTTTGTCGACGAAGTTGTTAAGATCGCGCGCGTGCATGGAGTGAATGTGACCATGGTGGAGTTCAGGGAAGACTTATTGGCCGCCTACCAAGGCATCGCTGCGATCTTGTACCCGCATACTGCTTCTGCACTCGCTTCTGCCTGAGAACTTTAGCCCCCAGATTTTCTGGTCACCGATACCTCAGACAGCTTGTCTCATCCCGGCCGGCAAATGCAGGCTGTGGACGGCCAGCGCGAGCATGATGTAGGACCAGCCACGCAGCACAAGCGATACTCCAACCGCGAGGCCGATAAACCACAGTCCCGACCACGGCCATTTGGCCCACAACAAAATCCCGAGCCCTAGCGTAACCACACCGTCGAAAACCGCCCACCCCCAGTGAGGGAACTTTAGTCGGAGCGCGGCTACGATTCGGAAAATTCCGATCACCGTGAAGAACGATGCAAACAGTAGCGTCCATGCAATGGCGCCGGCCACCGGGTGGGTCACGACGAGCAGGCCCACGAGAATTCCGACCACGCCGCCAATCAAGTGCAGGAAGAGATTTCCGGATTTGCGTTCCCGAAACGCCTGAATCAATTCAATAACGCCGCTGATGAAGAGTAACCATCCCAGCACTAGTACTGTGCCAAGAGTGGCAGCTGGCATCATGAAAAAGGCGACCGTCCCGAGAACCACCATGATGATGCCCAGCGACAACAGCCAACCCCAGCGCTGACGCAGGCCCTCGATGTCAAAAAGCAGGATACTCGTTGCCATATGTGCCTCTCAATGCGTTTTTTCGGCAATGACCGGAAAGGGTGAGGCGGGAGCAATTGTTCCACGACTTGCTAACGCCATCTGCTCCCACTTCACCCTTTGCTGGGACGATACTGGCGGCCAAGGGCCATAACAATTCTCCGTGAGAGCAAAACGGGATTGCGAAAAGAGAAATAGTCGTAAATGTGACGCGCGTCAGACCCTCAGTTAAGACCTTAGCAGTATGGACAATCTGTCTCTGATGACATTACATCGAAAAATCTGAGGCTTTCCGGCCCATCAAAACCTCTACGAGCGGGCCCAGAAAATTTCGTCGGGCAACGGTCGATCGCTGCCGCCTGAACGTGCCGTGTTTTCTTCGGTTGCGCATCTCGTCATTGGCCTACCGCTAAAGTCGTAGTGGATCCTTCCACTCAGGCTAGAGCCACCCGTAGTTACCCTTTCCGAAGTCACCTTTGGTCTCCTGCTGAATTGTTATTCGCACTTTACAACCGCTAGCATCCCGGCGCAGTGGCTGCTGTTTGCGTGCCGGGTTTGATCGCAATGGAAGACCTGGTCGACAGCGCCATAGATAAACAGATTGCAGGCGCCCAGGCGAGTTCCGTGCCCTGCGTGTTTAGCCTGGAGAATGAGCTGGTGGTGGCGAACGAGAAAACAAAATAGTTTGCTCCTGGGGGGCGCAACAACGTGATGCTGGAGGCGATAGATGCGAACGGTGACGAAGAGTAAGGTAAGTCTTACGGCCGCAGTGCTGTTTGCACTGTTATTCTCCAGTTCGCCCGCGCAGGGCCAGACTTTGGCCCGGCGCGGGCAGGATGCGCCTCAAATCACAGGTGGACCTGTCCGGATTCCAAGCCGGCCCCCCGCCCCGTTCTTTACCGGCAAGCAGGGACCGCAGAGAACGGAGATCCACTATGATCCCGCCACTCGTCTGGTCACGCTCAAACTGCTGGTGCAGGATCGGAACGGTTACTTCATTCCCGATATCCGCCGAGAAAACTTTGTCATTTATGAAAACGGCGTCCGCCAACAGATTGCTTCAGTGGACGTCGATGATGCACCGATGTCTGCGGGATTGCTGCTGGAGTTCGGCGGACGGTATCTGCCACTGATCCGCGCCCTGGCCGTGGAAACACCTCGCACCGCTCAGCAGTTTCTGGATGCGATGGCGCGCAACGATAAGGCTGCCATCTGGAAGTACGCTGATAAAGTAGAGATGGTCAGTGATTTTTCCCAGGACCGTGACCAGTTGGCCACGCGGATTCTGACGCTGGACAATCCGGGGTTTTCGGAAACCAACCTCTACGATGCGGCGACGGCGACCATCGACCAAATGCGCGGGATTCAAGGGCGCAAGGCGATCATCCTGATTTCGTCCGGCCTTGACACTTTCAGCAAAGCGACGCACGACGAGGCCCTGAAGGCCGCGCAAGCCGGCGATTCTCCCATTTATGCGATCGGGCTCTCAGACTATCTGCGCCAGATCACTGAGACCGAGAACCCCGGCGAGTCGGTTACCAAAATTGACTGGCGTGCCGCAAAGTCCAACCTCTCGGACCTGGCCAAGGCATCGGGCGGACGCGCCTACTTTCCCAAGAACACCATCGA
>JBPYEW010000115.1:0-5189 GCA_051984555.1 Terriglobales bacterium
AAGACCCCCGAATCCGATTCTTTTCCCGTGAGCTTGAATACGAGATGCAGGGTCACATGGCTCAGTTTCTCGCGTGAGTACCACAGCAGTCCCATCCCGCCTTCGGTCTTCATCATCCCGTCTTCCACAACCATTCTTCCCGGGCCAACGTGTTCCCAGCCTTCAAGATCCTTCCCATTGAACAAAGCATGCTGCGATTGTTGCCCAAGTACCGGACTCACACAGATCGTTACGGTCATGAGCAGCGGTAACAGCCTGAGACGCCTCGTCAAACGGCTAAGGCAAGCGAGATTCATGCCCGATCTTTAACATGCTCGTCATGTTGCGTCAAACCTGCAGCCAACGACGAGCTCGGCAGGCATACAGGTTTCCCCGCCTTGACACTGACCGCTGGCAGTGCTAAAAACGCTCCCCATGTAACCGCTTGCAGAAAGCGGTTTCAGCGAGGGGTGGGGTGGGCGGTCAGAACATTGAACGTCGGGAGATTCTGCGCTTCATCGGCATTGCCGCGGTTGCAGCTACTTTCCCCGGATTCGATAAGTGGGCGTTCGCTTGTCCCCAGGGACACACTGAGACGACGGCTTCCCACGTCGCCTCGGGTCCCTACAAACCGCTGTTTTTCTCTCCCGACCAGTACCGCATGATCGAACATATCGCCGAGATGATCATTCCCGAGGACGATACTCCCGGTGCCAAGACGGCGGGCGTCCCCGAATTCGTTGATTTCATGGTGGCCAATCGTGTCCCCGTGAGTGGCTCGCGCGACATTCGCTCCACCCAGGACGCCATTGAATCGGGGAACGAAGCCCAGAACAAATTTATCGACGGCCTCGATTGGATCAACGCCCGAAGCTACTCCGAATTTTCCCACGGCTTTCTCGAATGCGCGCCCGACCAACAAAACAGCCTGCTCGAGGAACTTGCCTACAAAACAAAATTCAAACCCACGACTGAAAGTGGACGCGCATTCTTCCAGATGATGCGGGATTACACCGTTGTCGGGTACTACACAACCAAGATTGGATTAGAAACCCTCGGCTATCCCGGCCTGCGCCAGGTTTGGCCGAAGATGCCGGGTTGTTCTCATCCCGACGACCCGGAACACGCGCATCTCCGCGAACCCGTCAGTTGAGATTTCAGCCGAGAGGCCAACCGCAAAGGGGACCTGTTAGTTGCCAACGAGAGTGTACGACGCGATCGTAGTCGGAACCGGGGCCGGTGGTGGCACCGCGATGAAACTGCTATGCGAGGCGGGGCTCAAGGTCTGTGCCCTTAACTCTGGACCGCTTACCGATCCCTTCAAGGACTATCGCGTTCACCGCCAGGTCTATGACCTGAAATTTCGCGGATACGGCGATCCCCTCCGCTTCCAGGGCAAGCCCCACCAGGAGCCTTACTCCGTCGAAGAATCCGAGTACAGCGAAGGCCGTGATCTCTTTGAACATGACGTCGCCTACTCGAACGCCCCGGGAACCGACTGGTACTGGAAACGCTGCAAGGCCACCGGCGGCAAGGCGAATTTCTGGGGACGCTCGTCAGCGCGTTTCGGGGACATCGATTTCAAAGCCGCCGACCTCGACGGCTTCGGAGAAAACTGGCCCGTCGATTACGCCGAGATCTCCCCCTGGTTTTCGAAAGCCGAGAATTACATGGGTGTGGCCAGCACCATTCAGAACAGGCCGAGCAATCCCGATGGCGAGTATCTGCCGCCGATGCCCTGGCGCTGTATCGACTACATCATCCAAAAGGGGGCTGAGAAGATCGGTGTTCCCTACCTTCCCGACCGCTGCGCCCAATTGACGGTGCGGCATAACGACCACCCCGCCTGTCACTACTGTGGCAACTGCAGCCGGGGATGCGACGTGGGGGCCTTCTTCTCGCCAACCTGGTTCACCATTCCCGAGGCACAGGCCAGCAAAAACCTCACCCTGCTTACAAATACGCTCGTCCGCAGCGTGCTCGTTGATGAAAGCGGTAAAGCCAAAGGCGTTGCCTATGTCGACCGAAAAACTCACCGGGAGGTTGAGGTATACGCGAAGGTCGTTGTGCTGGCCGCCTCTTGCGTTGAGACCGCGCATATCATGTTGAACTCTAAGTCCCGCCACTGGCCAACGGGCATCGCCAACTCCAGCGGTCAGCTTGGCCGGAATTTGTGCGATCACTTGTACGGCAATCCCGGTTACGGATATTTGCCCCAACTGCTTGGTCAGCCAGCCACTCCCGACAACATCGCCGACTCCACCGTGGCCTGGATGCCGCGCTGGCAAAATCTCAAAAATCCGAAGGAAGAGAAATTCATTCGCGGTTACTCGATCTACATGGGTGGCGGTTGCGGAGAGTTTCCGGGCTACTACGGGCAAATCGAGGGCTTCGGCTCAAAATTCAAGCGCGATATCAAGCGCTACTATCCGACTTCGATTGGCGGCCTCATTCAGGCGCCGACGTTGCCCAGCCCAACCAACTACGTCGACATCGACCCGGACAAGAAGGACATCTTCGGAATTCCCCAGCTTAGATTTCATTTCCAGTGGGGCCAGAACGAACTCTTGATGTGGGAACACTCCAAGCAGGTCATGATCGATCTATTCAAGTCGATGGGTGGCGAGATGTGGGGCGCGGATGACGAACCCAATCGTCCAGGAACCAGTCTGCACGAGACCGGCGTTTGCAGGTTTGGTAACGATCCCAAGAAATACGTAACCAACAAATGGGCACAGACCCATGATGTTCCTAATCTCTACATCTGCGACGCAAGCATCTTTCCTAATTGCACCGACAAGACAACAACAATGCCGATTATCGCGTTCACCATGCGCACCTGCGATCACATGCTCAATAACTTCAAGACGGACGTACACAAGCGAGCATGAGGGATCGCACAACTAAGGACTGCGTGTGGCAATGAGAATTCAAGACCAAGAGCAAGAGGAGTTTGGTATGCGAAACATAGTATGGACATTGGCGGCCTGCGTTTTTTGTGTCTGCGTTCTCACGACTGCAACGCTTCGGGCGCAGAGCAACAACGCCTCAATCACCGGCCAGGTCACTGATCCCGGAGGTGCGGTGATTCAGGGCGCGCAAATCCTGCTCACCTCGAAGGACACCAAGCAGACGTCCAACTATGTGTCCGACGCTAACGGCTATTACTCCTTCCGCAACGTCCTGCCCGGCACGTATCAGCTCAGCATTACGGCGCCAGGCTTCGGCCAATATAAGCAGGACGACATTCTCGTGCGAGTGGGTTATCCCATACGCCAGGACGTGCAACTCAAGCTCGAAAGCAACACCCAGAGCGTCGAAGTCACCGCCGATGCCTCAGCCCTGAATTACGAGAACGCCGAGCTTCGCGGCAGTATTGATCCGCAAGTCATTCAGGATGTCCCGCTGCTCGTGTCCGGCTCCATGCGTTCCGCCGCCAACTTCGCCTCCATCCTTCCTGGCGTAGTTCGAGGTAGCGGCGACGTCGCTGGCGCGCACGTGAACGGTGGCCAATCGCAGACGGGAATCGCCGTGCTCGATGGCATCGCTCTGTTCAACTCATCGGGAACACAGGGGCTGACCGGCGCTGTGAACGATTTCCCGCAATCACCCGACGTGATCAGCGAGTTTCAGGTTCTTACTTCGAACTATGATCCGCAGTATGGGAGCGCAGGCGGAGTCACGATCGAGAACGTCAAGTCCGGCACGAACAACTATCATGGCACGGCGTACATCTTCCATCGCGATACTGCCCTGAATGCGACCCAATGGGGAATCGCCGCAGCTGACAAGGCCCAGGACATCGAGAACGACTTTGGCGGAAATTTCGGCGGCCCCTTGAAACTCCCCTTCTGGAAAGACGTCAATCATCGGACGTTTTTCTTCGCCAATTTCGAAGCCTTCCGCATTCGCGGCTCTCTGGTCCGGCCAACCCTCTCCATTCCCTCTCTTGCCGAACGCCAGGGGGACTTCCGCGATTGGGTTGATCCGCAAACTGGTCAGTTGATTCCGATTTTTGATCCCGCCACCCATCAGCAATTCATGGGCTGCAATGGCACAACGCCGAACGTAATTTGCGCCAGCGACCCTCGCCTGCAGAATTCGCTCGCCACGCAGTGGTTCCAGTATCTTCCAAATCCCACGTTTTCCGGCCCGTTGAACAACTATCTGGCACCCGCACAGCCCGCATTCTTAGGCACAGACGCTTACAGCGTTACGGAGAAAGTGGATCAATACCTTGGCGAGAAAAACCACATCTCCGAAATGTTCTATTACAAGTACCTCCCCCCAACTACCTTTACCAGTCTTCCGGCAGTCATTAGTGATTCCGGCACAACCTTTAAGCGTACCTCCGTTCTCCGATTGAACTGGGATCACACCTTCAGCCCAAATACCGTGAACCACGTCGCTTTCGGATTCCAGGATGACAAAGCGTACGGTGGTGGCATCGACGGAAAGTATGCCAGCAAACTACCCCAAATCCCGGGAGTCGCCAGCCACGAATACCCGCCCGTCATCCAGTTCAATGGCGAGTTTGAGCAGTACGGCACTGGGGCAGGTGACCCCAACATCCAGCCCTGGCTCGCGCCTGCCTGGATCGTCAATGACGCTCTCTCAATGACCCGCGGCAAGCACACGATCTCCTTCGGTGGCGAAATGCGCCTTGCTCAGAACTCTGCCATCTTCCTCGGCGGCCAGTCGGGAAGTTTCAATTTCGCGCGCGGAGAAACCGGCATCTTGGACTCGCAAGGCAACCTCGTGGGAGGCAGCCCCATTGCTAGCTTCTTGCTCGAGCAAGTGGATTCTGCTTCGACGACGTACTACACCAGCACCAAGATCGATGCTCGCACCAATGGGTTTATGCTGTTTGTCGGGGACACCTGGCGGGTTACACCCAAACTCACAATCTCGCCCGGCCTTCACTACGAAGTCGATCCGGCCCCGTATGAGGCCAACAACCATTTCTCTTATTTTGATCCGAACCTTGCGAACCCCGGCGCTGGCAATCGGCCGGGAGCTGTGGCCTTTGCAGGAGACGGCCCGGGGCGTTCCGGCAGACGCGTCCCAGAAGATACCTGGTACGGCGGCATCGCACCTCGCCTCGGCATAGCTTATGCCGTCACGGCTAAGACCGTCATACGTTCTGGATACGGAATGTTCTACGACAATGCCAACATGCCCGGTTGGGCCAGCGGTATTTCGCAGGATGG
>JBPYEW010000116.1:0-7428 GCA_051984555.1 Terriglobales bacterium
ATCCACTGTCGCCCCCCGTTGCTCTCGATCACAAAGAAGGCAGCCACAAATACGATCACGAGAACGGCCCCGAGGATCGCCGCAGCCCAACCGAGTTTTCGCTTCACCGACATGATTGCCCCAAGTAGTTATGATTCCGTCAGAATGCCTGTCCGATCGTGATGAAGAATTGCGTCGCCTTGATTCCGGTAATGGGATTGAGATTGCGGCCGACATCGAACCGGACCGGGCCGATTGGCGTCGCATAACGCAACCCAAATCCCACGGTGTTCGTGTAATTGTTGTAAAGCTGCTTGATGTTGATAGCCCGGTATACATTGCCGCCGTCGTAGAACGCGGCCCCCCCAAGCGAGCTCAAGATATAGAGCGGAAACCGAACTTCTGAATTCACGATGAATAACTGGGTTCCACCAACCGGAAGGCGAAGGTTCGTGCAGGTCGATGGATCACTCGCACTTGCACAGGCGGGAACCGTGCGCTGTGGTCCGGCGCCATTGATCGGGAATCCGCGCAGCGACGTTTCGCCACCGGTAAAGAACAACTCGCTGGTGGGGACCGTGTTGCCGGCAAAACCCTTCGCCGCTCCCCACTCGATGCGGTTCGCCCACACGATAGGACCGAGCGGCTGATAGTAGGAATTCTGCCCCAGTAAACGAACAAAGTTCGTGCTCGAACCGAACGCGCTCGGTGTTATTCCGAGGTCCACGGTCTGGTAGAAGCCCCGATGTGCGTCGAGAGGCTTGTCGCGGGTATCCCGTATCCACGTGCCCGAAAGCGTTGAGAGCCGAACGTTGCGGTCCTGCGGCAGGACCAGGCCGGGGATCACGAGGTTCGAAAGAGCAGTCTTCTGAAACGTGTATCGCAATTGGACGCGTCGCGAGCCGTCCTTATTCAACGGCTTTTCCAGTTGCCAACTGCCGTTCGCCAGCCTTGCCGCAAAGATGGGATTCTCCGTAGTCCGCTCGATCGACATGCTCACCAGCGAATTCCATCCCGACAACTTGAAGTGAGGGTCGCGGTAAGTAGCTACGGCACGCTGATCGAGGCGAGAAACCAGAGCGGAGATGGAGAATGTTTCCGCAAGCCCACGCACGTTGTTCCGCGTGTATGTGATGGAACCCCGCGGACTCACGAAAGTCTTCTCGGAAAATGAGAAATTGTTGGTCCCGGTAGCTACGGGAGGAAGTCCCGGGATCGCAATGGTTCCGGTCGGCAAATTGCCGCCGCGCCGAGCGATTTGCAGGCCGAATCCGTAATCGAGGCTGTTCTTACGCGCCTCATGCATTTTGATGACAACATCTTCTTGTTGCTGGTTAGTGATGGGTCTACGTGGATCGACGCTGGCCCAATCGAACACCCCCAGGTTGTACAACTCGCTCTCACCCTTCAGCATGTTGGTTTCACTAAAGGCGCTTTCCGGGGGGATCTTGGCGGTTCGTTGTAGCAGGGAGCGGCGTGTGTCGCGGGCGCCTAGATAAAGGACCTGATCAATATTGACTTGTTGTTTTTCTTGGACGTTGTAGAAGACGTTTACGCGGTGTTGGTCATTATTCAGCCGGTCAATCTTGGAATCGAACTCCGCATTCAGAAATCCGTGGTCCAGATAAGCGGCCAAGGCGTGAGAACGATCATCGGCGAGACCCTTGGGAGAGAATGGACGCCCCGGCTTCAGATTGAATCCCCCCGGCGGCGCTAGCTCTGCTCCAGACAGGTGATAATTCCCGCGCAGCACGAGGTTGTCCACCAGCGTTTGCGGACCTTCCTGGACGAGGAATCGTACGTAGATCTTGGGTTCTCGATCGACCACATCTTTGTCGACCTTCACGTCCTCGTAACCGCGGTTCTTGTAAAAATTCTTGAGGCTGTCAACGCTCTGGCTTACCAACTTGTCGCTGTACTTGCCTTTCGACAAGAAGAAGCGGTGCGGTTTGACTGCAACCGCATTCATCAGCAGGTCTTCATCGAAGTGACGATTCCCGCGAAATGCAACTTCTTGGACTTTGTGCTTTTTCCCCTTCTCGATGTTGTAGACCAGCGTGATCTTCTGAGGCGTAGTTTGATAATCGTTAGTCACCTGCACGTCGAAGTAGCCCTTGTTCTGGAAGAAGTTGGCAAGATTGCGACGGCCTTCCTCGACGAGGTCCGGATCAATGCTTCCTTCCGAATAGATTGGAATCAATTGTTTTTGCCGGCGGGAGGACAAGAAGGGAACCCACGACAGCCGCGCACCCTGAACGCTGATGTCTACGACCGGGCCGAGCTCCGCGCGAATAAAGAGATCAGCATGATTGGTGTCTGGATGATAAGCCGCATGGTCGAACTCAACCTTGCCTTCCAAACGCCGCTGCTTTACCAGATCGCGCTTCATCAACGCAATCCCGGCGTTTATTCGCTTGGGGGCGAACCTCTTACCGGGCTTTAGAGACGCGCCTGAGAATGTGGCGCGTGTAGATTTGGCATCGGCCGCCAGCCGGTCCGCTTGCGCGGGCGGCGGACCCTCTACTTGGAGAGTTCCAATCTTCGCCCGCTTTCCCAGGTTGACATGAAAGATGACGTTGGCGATCAGATTATTCTGGTCAAGCCGCGGCTCGCTTTGCACCTGTGCCTGGAAATAACCCATGCTGATGAAGAATTTCTGCAGCGCCCCTCCAGCGGCTGCAACCGCGTCCTTCGTGTAAGTAGTTTCGGGGGGAATATCGATGACTTGGAGGAGACGTGTATAGGTGAACACCTTCGTTGCGCCGGGGAACTCGAAGATGCCGAAGTAAAGCGCTGGCTCGAGCGTAATTGTGAGGTGCAACCCCGCCGGGTTCGGCGTTACCTTGAGCTGTACATCTGAGAAGCGCCCAGTTTTCTTGAGCGCGTCAATCGTTGCGTTGACTTTCTCGCTGGAGTAAGGACTGTTCGGCTTCTGCTGGAGCAGGGACTTGAACTCGTCGACCTGCATCTTGGGATTGCCGACGAGCTCCACGGTAGCGACCTTTTGTCCGTCATAGGAGACCTTCGAGCTCTCTTGGGCGAACAGGGCTGCGCAGACAAGGAGCGCAATGAGCGTATTTGCAACGCAGCGACGCATAATTAAAGGTCCGAAATTGCCACCGGTTTTTGGTAACGCTTTCAGGGAGCCAGCCGTCTCAGATGCCCTTGTTTTTGTGAGAGATGTCTTGGCTCTGAGTAGATCAGAGTTGCTACGGCATCGCTTCCATCACGACCTCGCTGAAGAGCGGACTTGACCCGAGCACCTGTACAGAGCGGCTGCACGAGTGCGCTATATGTACAGTGGGTTAGCCGGGCAACTACGCATTGCCCGGTATTGTTCTGAAGCACTTACGGTCAGTATCGTAATTGGTCGAAGACGCGAGTGGCGCGTGCAAGTTGTGCCTGCAACTTCAAAGTGGATGCCAGGGAGCGTCAGCCATGACGTTGATCAGCGCGGCAAAACATCTACTCGCAACTGTTGCTCTCGGTTTGTTTGCCGCTTCCATCAGTGCTTTTGCGGCAGACAATCCTGGTTCGCAGGTATCTGCTCAGCAGCTCATCCGCGAAGTTGTGAACACAGAAGTTAAGGCCGCCGACTCCGATCACACGCATTGGATGTACCGGCAGCATCACGTTGATCCCACCAAAGACATTCTTCAAGAGTGTGTGCAGACCAAGGAAGGAGAGATCTGCCGCCACTTGGCGGAGAATGGCCATCCGCTGACGGGAAACGAGCAGCAGCAGGAGCAAAAGCGCATTCATGGTCTGCTGGACAACCCAGACCAGGAACGCAAAGCGCAAAAGGCCCGGAATCACGACGGGGATGAGGCCGTCGGAATGCTGAAGATGCTTCCCGACGCCTTCCTTTACACCTATGACGGGCAAGACGGCGATTACGTCCGTCTCAAGTTCGAACCGAATCCTAACTTCACACCCCCGTCGCGGGAAGCGAGGGTGTTTCACGCAATGACCGGAACCGTTCTGGTCGACTCGAAAGCAAAACGCCTGGCCGAATTGAGAGGCAAACTCTTCAAGGATGTTGATTTCGGATGGGGTCTGCTGGGTAAGCTATACCAGGGCGGAACCTTCCTGGTGAAACGCGCCGAGGTGGGGGACGGTCATTGGGACTCCACTCTTATGGATGTGAACATCCATGGGAAGGCACTCTTTTTCCACACCATCAATGCGCAACAGCGAGAAACCACGACCGACTACACCAAGGTGTCCGACGGTTTAAGCCTGGCGCAAGGTGCCTCGATGCTGCTCGCTCCCAATACGCAATCCAAGACGGCAGCGGCCGCCAGCGGCGGGAATTAGCCCATTGATGTAAAACGTTCTACCGGATTGTCCAGCTCTGATTACAAGGTTTCCTGAATTCAGTACGGTTTCCCCCCGAGATACATTCGTTTCTTAGCGATGTCGCTGCCCGTGGTCGCACTAGGCTGTGCTGAGAAATGCAAGATGAAGCTAGTTATCTTTGGCTTGACCGTCAGCTCTTCTTGGGGAAACGGCCACGCAACCATCTGGCGTGGGCTGTGCAGCGCATTGGCCCGTCAGGGTCATCGAGTTCAGTTCTTCGAACACAACGTCTCCTATTACGAGAACCACAGAGATCTTGAGTTCTCGAATGAGTACGAACTCGTGCTCTATGGCAGTTGGGACGAAGTTCTCCCCCGGGCTAGAAATGCGGTTCAGGACAGCGATTGCGCCGTGGTGACGTCCTATTGTCCGGACGGACGCGCTGCGTGCGATCTTGTGCTGGAATCCGCTCGAGGTATGCGCCTCTTTTATGACCTCGATACGCCGGTTACCCTTGAGCGACTGCGCGACGGAGAGGACGTCGATTACATTCCGACCTATGGGCTTGAACCTTTTGATCTCGTCCTAAGCTATACCGGCGGTCCCGCACTGAGAGAACTACAGACGCGCTTAGGCGCGCGGCGTGTGGCCCCGCTCTACGGATGTGCTGATCCGGCAATCCACAGGCCGGTGCCCGTCAGTCTGAAATACGCTTGTGATTTGTCTTATCTTGGCACGTACGCTCCCGACCGGCAGGCCGTCTTGGAGAACCTGCTGGTGGAACCGGCGCGGAGGTATC
Organism: Terriglobales bacterium; assembly: GCA_051984555.1. Lineage (GTDB taxonomy): Bacteria > Acidobacteriota > Terriglobia > Terriglobales > Acidobacteriaceae > Gp1-AA122. Next base: position 5,078 of record JBPYEW010000116.1, read on the forward strand.
CGGAAAAGAAGTTCGTAATAGGGGGCGCGCAATACCCGGAAGAGTTCCCATGGACCAGCAATATCTGGTTTGTCCGTCATCTCCCCCCGTCGGAGCATCCATCTTTCTACTGTTCGTCGAATATCACGCTGAGCGTGACACGCGCCGCGATGGCGAACATGGGCTACTGCCCCTCGGGTCGGCTGTTTGAAGCTGCTGGTTGTGGGACTCCGGTCATCAGTGACACATGGGAGGGATTAGAGACGTTCTTCGAGCCAGGCCGGGAGATTCTCATCGCCCGCAAAAGTGATGATGTCAACGACGCGCTCGAGCTTCCGGCTGAGGAACTGAAGAAGATTGGTGCGGCTGCACGCGAACGCGCACTCGACGAGCATACGGCTGATCATCGCAGCCTGGAACTGCTTAGCCTTTTTGAGGTGACGGCGTGAGCACGTGGGGAATTGTTCCGGCAGCCGGGCTCGGTACTCGTATTCAGCCACTTGCATTTTCCAAGGAGCTACTCCCAGTCGGCATGCGGCGAGATGGCGAGACCGAAAGACCACGGGCAGTCTGCGAATATCTTCTGGAACGGATGTTGGAAGGCGGCGCAACGCGGATCTGTTTCGTTATCTCTCCCAATAAGACGGACATCATCAATTACTTCGGCGGCCAAATAGGAAAAGCTTCCATCTGTTACGCCATTCAGTCGAACCCTACGGGTCTTTGTGACGCGGTCTTCTCGGCGCTTCCATTCCTGTCTCCCGCAGATGATGTTCTCGTTGGCCTCCCCGATACGGTGTGGTTCCCGAGAAACGGTTTCTCCCTTCTGCCGGCGCATAAGTTCTCTTTCCTGTGCTTTCCCGTGGAAAAGCCAGAGCTTTTTGACGCGGTCGTAGCAGACGAGAATGGTCGTGTTCAGGAAATCCAGGTGAAGACGACGCTGGCCCGCACGAATTGGGTGTGGGGCGCGTTCAAACTCCCCGCTGGAGAGCTTGCCGCGTTACGCGATCTCTGGATTAGCCGAGGCAAGCAGGACCAGTATCTCGGTACTCTCGTGAACGACTATCTTGCCCGAGGTGGAGAAGCTTGGTCCGTGCGTAGCGGCCAGAGATACGTAGATGTCGGCACTCTGTACGGATATCGCGAGGCTGTTCAACTTCTCTCGTCTGGCGATAGGGAATGCGACGGAATCCATGTCGCGGCTTAGCGCGCAGGAAATCCTGTCAGCGATCGCCTCGGGGGACTTTCTGGGCGACTCAGTCCGGGTCCTCATTCTTGCTGCCCATCCCGACGATGAGACCATCAGCGCGTCCGCAGTTTTGGGCCGGGTCGAAGACCGCACGATAATCTATTTGACCGATGGCGCGCCTCGCGACCCTCAGTTCAGGTCGCCTCACGTGAGCGGTTCGCGCGAGATGTACGCCTTAGTGCGGGCAGAAGAGGCGGCATGCGCCCTGGCCTTGTTGGGAGTTCCAGCCTCCCGCATTTCCTTCCTGAACGCAGTCGATCAGGAAGCAATCTTCGAGGCGAAGCGCCTGACACAGGAGTTTATCGACGCTGCCCAACGTATCCGGCCAGATGTAATCATCACGCACCCTTACGAGGGAGGCCATCCTGATCACGATACGGCAGCCTTGGTTGCGCGTCTCGCAGTCAGCGAACTGCAGAGACGAGACGCTAGCCCCGCTTTGATGGAGTTCACTTCTTATCACAGTTCTGACGGCAGTCGTAGGAGCGGCATGTTCCTCAGTCCGAATGCCGGAGTTGCCTGTGAAGAAGATGTGCGCCTGACGCTCTCGCCGGAGGAGCGCTCCCGCAAAGCAAGGATGCTCGGCTGCTACGTGTCACAGTGGCACGTCCTGTCGGAGTTCCCTCTGGAACCAGAACGCCTCCGCATCGCTCCGTCGTACGACTTCGCTAGCCCTGCCCATCCTGGTCTGCTTTGGTACGAATGCCTTCGCTGGCCGTTGAGCGGCCAGAAGTGGCGCGAGATCGCCGCGGAAATCGCCTCGGAACGGGGAACAGCTGCATGCCGCTGACCGTTCTCAGCGTCAGCTACCCTCTGGCTCCGGTATCCCGTAACACAGCCGGAGGCGCCGAACAGATACTTTCTATTTTGGATGAGGCGCTTGTTGCCTCCGGGCACACGTCCCTGGTTGTTGCCCCGGAAGGTTCGGAATGCTGCGGAACTCTGTTCTCGCTGAGCCCGCCCGGAACGCGGCTCGACGATCATCGACGCGCGGTGGCATGCGCGGAAACTCGAAGCGCGATCCACGAAGCGTTGCAACAGCGTCCTGTCGACATCATTCATCTACACGGCATCGATTTTCTCGAGTACATCCCGGAAGCAGACATTCCGGTTGTAGTGACGC
>JBPYEW010000117.1:0-11775 GCA_051984555.1 Terriglobales bacterium
CCCTTTGCCTTCAGCTGATCAAGGTACTGGCGCAGCATCGAATGGAGTTCAATTCCGGGGATGCCCCATTCATTCATCATGCGCCACGGGCTCATTCCGGTGCCGCCACCCGCCGCGTCCACCGTGAGCAGGTCCAGCTTCGCCAGGGAGGCGAATTTTACCGCCCGCGCCAGATCGACTGGGCGATATGCCCCGGTCTTCAGTGTGATGTACTTCGCGCCGGCTTTGCGAAGCTGCTCAACACGTTGCAGGAAGCCGTCCTTCGTCACCATGCCGACGCGTGAGTGGCGTTCGAACTCGTGGAAGGCACCCTTCTTAAAGGCCTCGATTACAACGTGGTTCGAGGGGTTGGGCAGCACGACATAGCCGCGCTTCTGCAGTTCCTGGGCTTTCGCAAGGTCTTTGATCTTTACTTCGCCGCCGATGTCCTTTGCGCCCTGGCCCCACTTCAGCTCGACTGCGGTGACGCCAAGCTTCTTGATGGCATATTCCTGCACGCCAAGCATCGTGTCTTCCACGTTCGCCTGGACAAAGACTTCGCCGTAGCCATCGGTCTGCCAGTCCCGGAAGCACTTCACGCGCCACTCCAGGTCTACGCTGGAAATCACCTTGCCGCTATCGAACCTGGACTCCATGTCCATGCCGACGACATTCTCGCCAACGGCAATGCCGGTGCCGGTGATGGCGGCGCCTGCGGCGATTCCGGGCCAGTTGTTCTTGGCCACGTTCGTCGATCCCATTGCCGCGATCGTGAACGGCAGTTTGTAGCGAATGCCATTGTCCGCCCCGATCGTCGACTCGAGATCGACGGCTGGGAAGAGAGCGCGATTGGAGTCTTCCTCCATGCCCCACGCACCGGCAGCGCGTCCGAGGATCGTGAAATGTGACAGGTCCACCGGATAATCCTTCTGGGACGCGGTGGTGATGATGCCGAAGGGCTGCGGGTAAATCATCTCGGCGCCGCGATACGCGCTTTTGCCGATCTCGCACATTCCGATGCAGCCGTCGACACAGGTGGCACACATTCCGCTGAACGGGCTGATCGAGTCCTCGGTGCGGTTCTTGGTCAGCGTGGCGGCGGAGGCATTAAGGTGCGTTAAGGTCATGGCAGTTTCTCCACTATTTCTTCAATTGAGCAAAATTCGTCTTTTTGATCCCAACTTCAGCCCGGAACGGTCCCGCAATTTCACAGGCATGGCAGGGATCGAGGAAACACATGGCATGGTCGTAACTCTGGAAACATTGCGTCGCCAGGTTGGTGCAGCCGTTACACAGCGTCGTCTCAGCGTTCGCGCCCTGGCAGCGCAGTTCACAAACCGGACAGATGTATAGGCACGCCCCGCACTGGCGGCACGTTTCACTCGTCATGTCGAATGGCCGCGTTACTTCGCGATTCACGCCTCGGCCGGAAAAGCCGATAGCGCCCGCCATCATCTGTTCTTTGCACATGCGAACGCACAGTCCGCACTGGATGCACGTCTCGTGCTTGGCCTCATAACGGCATTGCTTGATGCCCATCGAAGACGCAAGGTCCTGGATGCGCTTCGAGTCCGGACAGGTAGCGACATACATCTCGACCAGCAAGCGCCGTGCGCGCTCCACTCGGGCGGAGTGCGTGAACACGACCAGCCCGTCTTCGGCAGGCAAGCAGCAGGACGCTTGCAACGTCTTCTTGCGTCCGTTGAAGACCTCTACCAGGCATAGGCGGCAAGCCCCATAAGGGGCCAGGCCGTCGTCATGGCAAAGCGTCGGGATGGGAATGCCAAGGAATGTGGCAGCATCCAGCACAGTCATTCCGCGTTCGACTTCGACTTCAATGCCGTTAATGGTCAGTGTGGGCACGGCATTCTCCTTAATGAACCAGTACGGCCTTGGGTTGACAGACCTCTAGGCAAGCGCCGCACTTCAGGCACTTGGCCGACTCGATCTCGTGCGCTTTATCTTTTTCGCCCAGTATGGCTTCGGAAGCACATACCCGGACGCAGGCATGGCAGCCATCGCAGATCGTCTCATCGATTTCATAGACGATCAGCTCTTTGCAGACTTTTGCCGGGCAGCGTTTCTCGCGGATATGCGTGATGTATTCGTCGCGGAAATAGCGCAGGGTCGAGAGCACCGGGTTCGGCGCGGTCTGGCCCAGCCCGCATAGCGAAGTCTCTTTGATCATCCAACCCGCGTCGTCGAGGAGTTCGAGATCGTCCTCAGTTCCCTTGCCTGCCGAAATCCGGTTGAGGATTTCTTTCAGACGCTGGGTGCCCTCGCGGCAGGGGAAGCACTTACCGCAGGATTCTTCCTCGAGGAACTCCATGAAGTACCGCGCGACATCCACCATGCAGGTGTCTTCATCCATTACGACCATGCCGCCCGATCCCATCATCGAACCCGCTTGCGTGAGGGCTTCGTAGTCGATGGGTAGGTCAATCATGTTGGCCGGGATGCACCCGCCCGATGGGCCGCCTATCTGGATCGCCTTGAGCTGCTTCCCTTTTGGGATTCCGCCGCCGATGGTGTAGATCATCTCCCGCAGCGTGATCCCCATTGGAACTTCCACCAGGCCGGTGTTGTTGATCTTGCCTACCAGCGAGAACACCATGGTTCCCTTGCTGCGCTCAGTTCCAATCGACGCGTACCAGTCCGCACCCTTGTTGATGATCACGGGCACGCTGGCCCAGGTCTTCACATTGTTGATGACCGTCGGCTTGCCCCACAGACCTTTCTGCACCGGATAAGGAGGACGGGGATGCGGTTCCCCAACTTTGCCCTCAATCGAGGCAATCAGCGCGGTTTCTTCGCCGCAGACGAAAGCTCCAGCTCCCTGGACAAGATGGATGTTGAAGCTCATCCCTGAGCCCAGGATGTTCTCCCCCAGCAGTCCACATTGTTGTGCCTGCTGAATAGCAACGCCGAGATGTTCGACAGCAAGCGGATACTCGGCCCGGACGTAGATATAAGCTGCATTCGCTTCCAGCGCATAGGCTCCAATAATCAGGCCCTCGATTACGCTGTGCGGATTGCCTTCCAGCAAGCTGCGATCCATGAATGCGCCGGGATCGCCTTCGTCCGCATTGCAAACGATGTAACGAGGCTTCGTCTTGCTGGCGCGCAGAGCTTCCCATTTCACTCCGGTCGGGAAACCGGCGCCGCCGCGGCCCCGCAGGCCGGACTTTTTCACCGACTCGACAACCTGCTCACGCGCGAACTCGGTCAGGACGCGGCAGAGCGCACTATATCCGCCGACTTTGATGTAGTCCCGGATGTCCTTGGGATCGAGTTTGCCGTTGTTGCCAAAGAGAATCCGCTGCTGACGTGCATAAAACGGAACGTCATGCTCGTGAAGCACGCGCTCGCCCGTTGTCGGATCCTTGTAGAGAAGCTTTTCGACCGGCTTGTGCCCGTTGGTGACGCTGTTCACGATGTCTTTCGCGTCACTTTGGCTCACGCCGTTGTAGAAAACTTTCTCGGGCCGCACGATCATCACGGGGCCCTTTTCGCAGAACCCGTGACAACCCGTGCTCTTGATATCGACCGTGTGTTCGAGTCCACGCTTCTTCAGTTCGCCGTGAAGTGAATCGAGAACGTTTTGCGCACCTGAGGCTTTGCACCCGCTGCCCGCACAAACCGAAATGCACGGCCGTGTCGTTTCGAGCGCCTCGAGACAGAGGCGCATTTCCTTCACTTCGTCGGGAGACCTAAATCTTTGCATGGCTTGCCTCCCGGGCGGCTTTTGCTTCGTCCGCCTTCTGGTCGTATTTCTTGAGAAGTCCCGCAACCTTGGTCTGAGTCAGGTGCGGGTGCGTGTTGGTGTTGTCGACGCGCGCAACCGGCGCCAGCCCGCAACAACCGATACAGCGCACCGTCTCCACGGTGAACTGCAGGTCGGACGATGTACCCGGTCCGGCCATCTTCAGGTCGCGAAGAATGCGATCCAGTACTCGCGGCGCGCCTCGCACGTGGCAGGCAGTTCCCAGGCACACCTGGATCACGTGTCTTCCACGAGGGACCAGGCTGAAGCAGCGATAGAAAGTCGCGACCTGGTATACCTCGGTCAGCGGAACCCGCAACTTCTTCGAAATCTTCCTGAGAACTTCCTCGGGTAAATACCGGTAAGTATCTTGAACGTCCTGGAGGATAGGTATGAGGTTGGTACGTTGGGCTTCGTACTGGTCTAGCAGCGGTTCCACCTTATCGATCTCAACCTGCGGCATAGTGGGCGCCTTTTCTTCTTTAGTTCCTTTTCGCCACCGGGGTCACTCTTTGGGACTCCGGCGCCAAATGGGCAATTTCGGATTCCAGGTATGCACGTCTTTGAAAAAATCGCGGGATTGATGGCCGTTCGAACCGGAGCTTCCGGCCAGTTTCGGCTTCATTCCGGTAAGGCAAGTCTCGATTTCGTCCAAAAGATTGTTGTCCAGCAGTCGGGCGAGATCGGCGCGACCAATCGCACCGTGCCCCTGGCACACAGGGCACTTCACGGCGTCATTGAGGTCGGACATGCAGGTCCCTCTGCCGGTTCCACTGCCCCGGAACACCAGGCAACGGCTGATTACACCGCCGTTCGACAAAACCAGCAGTGACTCTAAGCACTCGTGGGGGTGAGATAACTCACAAGCAGGTGTGGTGGGAGGTCACAAAGTCGCCTGCGTGGAGTATCCTTTCCGCTCGCAGGCCATCTAAAGCGCTTTCATCCTCAAGGAGCAACCATGCAGAAACGTAAGCTCGGGAAAAGCAATCTGGAGGTATCAGCTCTAGGGTTGGGGTGCATGGGACTAAGCTTTGGACTTGGTCCAGCGGTGGACAAGCAGTCGGGTGTCTCACTCATCCGCGCCGCCTTCGAGCATGGTGTCACTTTCTTCGACACGGCTGAAGTGTACGGACCGTTCACGAATGAAGAACTCGTAGGGGAGGCATTATCTCCTTTCCGACACCAGGTTGTGATCGCGACCAAGTTCGGGTTCAAAATTGATCCCGCAACCGGCAAACAAGCCGGCCTGGATAGCCGCCCCGCGCACATCAGAGAGGTCGCCCACGCTTCGCTCAAGCGCCTCCGAAGTGATGTCATCGATTTGTTCTACCAGCACCGGGTCGATCCTGATGTCCCGATCGAAGATGTGGCTGGGACGGTGAAGGAACTCATTCGCGAAGGCAAGGTGCGGCATTTCGGGTTGTCAGAAGCCGGAGTCCAAACGATCCGCCGGGCCAATGCCGTGCTTCCCGTAACGGCGCTCCAGAGCGAATATTCGTTGTGGTGGAGAGAACCGGAAGCAGAGGTGATTCCCACACTCAAGGAACTCGGGATCGGATTCGTTCCCTTCAGCCCGCTTGGTAAAGGTTTCCTCACGGGAAAAATCAGCGAGGACACGCAGTTCGACAAGAGCGATTTCCGCAATGTAGTTCCTCGCTTCTCGGCAGAGAACCGCAAAGCCAATCAGGCATTGGTGGATGTGATCGGTAGGTTCGCCGAACAGAAGAAAGCAACACCGGCCCAGATCGCGCTGGCATGGCTGCTTGCGCAGAAACCGTGGATCGTTCCCATTCCTGGCACCACGAAACTGAACCGCCTCGAAGAAAACGTCGGTGCCGCCAAAGTGCAACTGACACCTGACGATGTTCGTGAATTAGAGAGCACAGCTTCGAAGATTCCAGTCCAAGGTGCCCGATATCCGGAAGAGTTGCAAAAACTGGTTGGCCGTTAAAGATTTTCCAGGGACAAGCTCAGCCAGAAGGAGCGCACCATAAGCCAACGACATGACGGAACTTTCCGGGTGGGAAAATTTCTACGTAATCGTCGGGTCTTCTGCCGGGGCCCTCATCGGTTTGCAGTTCGTCGTCATTACGCTCATCGCTGACAGGGCCACTGGGCCGGGCCAGGCACAAGCCGGCCAGGCGTTCGCAACTCCGACGATCGTGCATTTCGGAGCGGCGTTGCTACTGTCAGCTATCATGAGCGCGCCCTGGCAGGCAGTGAACCGCGCCGCGGATGTTTGGGGGATTCTCGGCTTGCTGGGCGTTGTTTACGAAATCGTTGTGACTCGGCGGATGCGGAGGCAGACGGCCTACACTCCGGAGTTCGAAGACTGGTTGTTCCACGTTGTTCTGCCGTTCGTCGCGTACGCGACGCTGGCGAGTTCTGCCTATTTTCTTCTTCTTGGTGACCACAACACTCTGTTCGCCAATGCAGCCGCAGGTCTCTTGCTGCTCGTGATCGGTATTCACAATGCATGGGATGCGGTCACGTATCACGTATTTGTCAGCAAGCACAAGAGTGGCGAAAATCGGGAGTAGTCGTCCGGGACATAAGGAGGAGCATCAAATGGAGATCAGAAGAGCGATCGTCAGATTCGATGCAGGAATAAACGAGTCTACGTGAGATTTCCGTTCTCGGGCACTTAAAGCAGGAGCGTGAAAAATGCACACTCGGAACGACGATTTAAAGAGCCGACTGTCCCGTTATCGTGAAATCGAGATCACGGTAACAGGCAGAAAATCCGGACGTACGATATCAATCCCGGTATGGTTCGTATCAGAGGACCATAACCTGTTCCTTGTGCCGGTACAGGGTTCGGATACCCAGTGGTACAAAAATGTGCTCGAAAAACCCGCGATTGGCATTAACGCCCGCGGCAGCCACGCTGATCTAGAGGCAGTACCAATTACGGATACTTCGCGCGTTTCCGCGATCGTGGAGAAGTTCCGCGAGAAGTACGGCGCGAGCGATGTCAAGAAATACTATTCGAAATTAGATGTCGCCGTCGTCGTCCCAATGAATTGACCTTCGATCGATCAACGACACCAATCATTGCAGCTTTCTTTTCCCGCGAATGGCATGTCGATCCATCGCAATCTCAATTGTGGCCTTTACAGGTGCGATATCTCCTGCCGTTTGCACCCCTTGCAAACCCAAAATGGAGGCACGCTAAGGTCACCAAGGCGCTCCCGCGACAATTCCCAACCCGGCGGCATATGGCATAGGATTTCACTTACTTTCGCCCACTTAAGTCTGGAACCGGACAAACTCACTGATTGCACGATCCGGGGTTGGCATTGAAGCCAAGGGCTTAACTCCGCATTGATTGAATCCCGTCACTTGCAACGCGTTTGGCACGCCGAGTGCTGTCTCAGGATAACCAGAGTACAATTTCCGCCATCGTATAAGCAGGCGGGAAGACGCCGGTCCGAGGTTCGCTGTCGGGGTATGGGCCATGGAACCTTCTGTGCAGTTCAATCTTGGGGCTCTCGCTAAGGGAAGCACCACAAAGAGAGCTAATGCCGTAGCCGCCATTGCTTGTGGGGCCCTTCCAGGACTCATTCTGGCGTGGTTTGCGCCTCCCAACACGCTGAGGTGGCTCCTCGGCTTACTTTTTGGGATCTTGTACGCCAACTGGTTCGAGTACGCCTACCATCGGTTCCTGCTGCATCGTCCAAAAAGTGATTTCGCCCGGGAACACCTGCGACATCACATGAGCGTCGGCACACCCGAAGAACCGGAATATCTGAACCTGGGACGCTCACCATTTTCTGTGGCTCTGATGTTCATCGTGAACAGCCCAATTGTGATGTTAGTAGCGCTTCTTGTGGGCCTGGGGATCGCGCCCGGCATGCTGGTAGGATTCACGGCCTATTTTCTGGTCACGGAAGAGATCCATTGGCGGATGCACACCCACGAATGGCTTCCCGGATACCTCAAGGGCGCAACCGCATTTCACCTGGCGCATCACGATATCCCGGGATCGCGTTTCAGCATCTTCCTGCCGATTTGGGATGTAATTCTAGGACCTGTACCACACGAGCACTAAACAGGACCGTCGCAGAAAAGACAGCCGCCGGTTGATATCCGTAGCGTCAGGCGTGATTGACTATCGTGCGCGCGCAAGCACCAGTGTAATGTCGTCAGGTTGCTCGTTGGCTCCAATCCAATCGTAGACGGCCGCGGAAACGATATCGCTTATACGGACCAACGGAAGATGCTGATTTTCGCGCACCAGATCGATGAGCCGTGCCTCGCCAAATTCACCGAAGTCATTTTCCGGTTCGGTTACGCCATCGCTATAAGCCACAAAGATATCGCCCGGGCGAAGTGGTGCCGTGCCTTCGTTGAAAGACAAGTTGTCAAATAAGCCCACCACCATACCGCCGTCTTCCAATCGATGAATCTCGCCATCCGGACGGATGATAATGGGAGGTAAGTGACCGCCATTGCTGTAGGTCAACGTGCGGGAGAGCCCGTCGTACACTCCCAGGAAGAGCGTCGCATATTTCTCGGTCGGCGTGCTTTCGTAAAGTTGATGGTTCAGTAGCGACAGCATGGCCGCGGGAGAAATATCGCTGCCGTTGAATGAATCTGCCGCTACCATGCCTGTGCCAGCCCCCACGGCGACAGATAACCCCGAAGCTGGAATGATCTCTTGTCGATAAGCCCTGACCGCAGAGTGGATTGTCGCCATGAGCAATGCCGCGGAGATACCCTTCCCACTTACATCCCCGACAGCCAAGGTTAGTCGGCTGGAGTTGATTGCCAGAAAGTCGTAGTAGTCGCCACTCACCGTACGTGCCGGACGACAAAAACCGTGCACTTCGAGCGATTTCAACTGCGAGATTTCTTTCGGAAATAATTGCGCCTGCACTTCCTGCGCAATGACCAGTTCGTTCTCCAGACGCTGTTTTTCCTTCTGCTCCTCGAGTAACTTCTCAAGAGAACCCGTCATGCTATTGAACGACGTCTCAAGCGTGGCCAGCTGATCTTGCGACTTGATCACGATGCGGTGTGAGAGATCGCCCCGATTGACGTACTGCGTTGCCTTATAAAGCTTCGCCACTGACCCGGTGATGGTACGAGTCAATCGAACCCCGATGAACAAAGCTACGAGTTCGATGAGCGCGAAGGCCACCAGCATGAAGATCAGTACCGACTCGATGAGCGGCGCAAAATTTCCCAGCGAAGCGAATAACCGGTCGTACAAAACAGACAATCGCGTCTGCACGCTGATAAGGGCAGGGATGTCGCCCGAACCGGTCTCCCAGTTGACCACCAACAAGGACGTCGGAAACGTCACCGCTCGATCCGCGGACCGACTGGCTTCGGGGACCGCTCCTGCGGTCAAAGCAGGCACAACGCCCCTGGTGTCCAGCTCGTATCCGGACGTTTTGGAATTTCCCGGCTGTTGGGGCGTGAAACGACGCGCCTTAGCGGAATAGAGCGTAACCTCACCCAAGTTGCTGGCGAGCTTGTTCAACAAGTGTTCGTCGACCGGCTCGTTAGAAAGGACAAGCAGTTTCCCTTGGCGTACCGTAACCTCCACTGCGGATCGAAGGAAGAGCTCGTCGTGATCTCGCACCACATCGCGAAACGGCAGCTTCAAAGAACTTGGAACTGTAATGGTTGACCCATCGCCAGGGAACGTGCTGTTCAACACCAGCTTGCCGTTGAGCCAAACTGAAACTTGGCGGTCGACCCATTCCTTGTCCTCCTGCCGAAGCCGCTCGAATGCGGATGCTTCCGGAATGAAGCCACGATCGAACTGCACTGCCAGGCCATGAGCAACAGCTGTGTTGGCAGCCTGGATGCTCTCCAGTTCCGACTGCACGCCAGAAGTCACGATGAAGGTGGCAAATTGTCCGGCGAACAAATAAAAGGCCGTTGCGGAGAGTGTCACCAGCAAAACCAGAGGTATGACTCCAATGAACACGTAGGTGACAATCAGCCGGTTGCGCAACCGCCATAAAAGCTTTTCGCGCAAGACGCGAATACCCAGCCAGCAAAACAGGATTGCTGAGACAAAAGTGAGCAAAGTGACCCAGTCACCCAGGGTCGATCCCGATCTTCCGAACAGGCGAACGAATCGCCCCACGATGTAAATCGCAACATCGAGCGCAAGAATGAAGAAGGCAATCCTCGCCAGGCGCGTGCGCGGAGGCCAGCCGGCGCGAATTAACCAGGATCGGACATTACGAGCGGATACCATTGCAGCTAGTAACGATTGTAAGGCACCTGAGGTTCCCGAATAGCACCCCGTTATCGGTCCGCTAGATCTCGGGATAGATATCGAAGAAAGCTTCCAAACTTGTGCGGAGTTGCTTTTCGATCTCTTCTTTGCTCCCCTCCAGCACATGCATGGTGACGTGGGCGTCGCGTCCGTTCTTCAGCTTGACTGGGGCTTCTCCCACTTCGACCACTTCATCGGACGGCAGAAGCCTAAGGCCGTAAACCAATGTCAGATTTGCCATACCTCTATTCTAAGGTGAGTGGGTGTGACGTGCGGAGACTTTAGAATTCACTGTTGGAAGTGGCCGCCAGACCTCCTGAGAGAAGGCTCTCATTTTCGGCACGCGGTCGACCCGTCTCTGCTCCCTGCCCCTGTTACAATTTCCCCGTGCTCCCAAAAATCCTGATGCTGATTTCGATCGCCTTGGCGAGCGGGACCAGCTTTGCCCAACAGCAACCGCAGGTGAAAGTGAATGTTCTGAACGTCTGCACGCCATCCGCTGACGAGCAGAAAGAGATCTCTGCGGCTCTGGGCAAAGTCCCCGGCAAACCGCCGTTCTTGCCCGACTTCGAGATAGCCCGGGGACGATCCGTACTTTCTGACGCTTCTCAGAGGCTACAGGCAGGCGCGAATGCGCAGATGTCACAGGCTCCCGTCACGGCGGCCTGGGTACGTATTAGGCGTGAACTCTCCGAGTCACCATTCACCACCGTCCAGTACTCGTTCAGCGCCGACGCCAAAAGCATGATCGAGACCCTCGTGATGCACGCCCGCGATCCGAAAGACCTTGTTCAGCTTTCAATCGAAGACACTGCCTCGGCAGTGACGAGCGCGGCCAGCATGCTTGCAACGAACACGCCCGTCGACCGCATCAAGCTCGAGCGATTTGGCAAGCCATCGGTCGTACTGGCACGCTGTTCCGGCTCGGAAGGCGGGAATGCGCCCGATCAGAGCGCGTACGAACCACTATTCCGTCAGGCTTCGAACATCATGGGAGAGTATCGCGGGGTTCTGGGGGCGAGGCGCACAGTGCCCGACGAACTGGCGAAGGTGATCACATCAGGCGGCAAAGCAAAGCCTCCATCCCATTCGTCCGTGAAACCCTCAACTTCGCACTGAACACCCGCTTGCAACCAAAGTGAAATTTTGCAATCTGATAGTGAGAGCTGGTAGATCGAAGACTGAAAGCTGAAGCCCAATGCCTGACGCCATTCGCAACGTAGTCATCATCGGATCCGGATGTGCGGGTCACACGGCCGCCCTCTATACGGCACGTGCCAACTTGAAGCCACTGGTGATCGAAGGCCATGAGCCGGGCGGGCAACTTTCCCTGACTACCCTCGTCGAGAATTTCCCTGGTTTTCCGGAAGGCATTCAAGGCCCCGAACTGATCGAGAACATGCGCAAGCAGGCACAGCGGTTCGGCGCGGAATACCACATGGGCCATGTGAATAAAGCCGATCTCAGCAAATCGCCATACACCCTGACGCTGAGCAACATGACCGTTCAGACCCGCACTCTAATCATCGCGAGCGGCGCTTCCGCTCGATGGCTTGGGCTGGCGAGCGAGCAAGCGCTCATCGGACACGGCGTATCTTCCTGCGCTACTTGCGACGGCTTCTTTTTCTCCGGAAAAGAAATCGCCGTGATTGGTGGGGGCGACTCTGCCATGGAAGAAGCGATGTTTTTGACGCGTTTCGCAACCAAGGTGACGCTCATTCACCGCCGGTCCGAGTTCCGCGCCTCCAAAATCATGCTCGACCGCGCGCGCCAGAACCCCAAAATTGAGTTCCTC
>JBPYEW010000118.1:0-9145 GCA_051984555.1 Terriglobales bacterium
GGCCCGCCTTCTTCGGAGGCCTGCGCGAGAGCACACCCGAGCACGATCAGGCACGCCCAATAAACCACTCTTACCGCTTCTCGACGCACGCGAGGGCTCCGCCAGTCCAACTGACTGTCTTGGACTGTTTTGTATTGGACTCGGGAAGATACACCATTCCCGACAGGAGTCAAAGTGACAAGAAGGACCTGTTCCGTTCGTGTAAAAGTCTATTCCCGGCTGGAAGCCAAGCAAGAAGCGAGACTCAGAACAAGGACGATTGGCGCCGGTTCGGCGTGATACCGAAATGCTCATAGGCGAGCTGAGTTGCGACTCGGCCTCGCGGAGTACGATTCAAGAAACCGATCTGCATCAGGAAGGGCTCGTAGATGTCTTCGATGGCGTCCGGTTCCTCGGCGAGAACAGCAGCCAGCGTATTCACGCCGACGGGGCCGCCCTGGTATTTCTCGATGATGGTCAGTAGAAGCTTGCGGTCAATCTCATCGAAACCATACTGATCAACTTCCAGCATCTGCAACGCGGCTTGCGCTGTTCCGAGGTCGATCTTGCCGGCGCCGCGTACCTGGGCATAGTCGCGGACGCGCCGAAGCAATCGGTTGGCAATCCGGGGAGTACCGCGTGAACGGCTGGCGATTTCCAGTGCGCCGGCCTCATCGATTTCCACGCCAAGAATTTCGGCGGAGCGTTCCACGATTACTTGCAGGTCCTTGTGAGTGTAGAACTCCAGGCGAAGGACAATGCCGAATCGTGAACGAAGCGGTGCTGACAGCAAGCCGGCGCGGGTAGTGGCGCCCACGAAGGTGAATGGTTTCACGTCCATGGTGTGGGTGCGCGCCGAAGGACCCTGCCCGATGATGATGTCGAGCTTGTAATCTTCAAGCGCCGAATACAACAGCTCCTCGAGCGCAGGCTGAAGCCGATGCACTTCGTCAATGAAGAGGACTTGCTTCTCCCGAAGATTGGTCAGGATTGCGGTGAGATCGCCTTTGATCTGGAGTGTCGGACCCGAAGTCTGCTGAAAGGCCACTTCGAGCTCGTTGGCAATAATGGTGGCCAGCGTCGTCTTTCCCAGTCCCGGAGGCCCGTAAAGGAGAACATGATCCAGAGCTTCGCCGCGGGAGCGAGCAGCTTCGATGGCTACGGCCAGGTTTTCTTTGACCTTGGCTTGGCCAATGAACTCGGCCAGCCGACGAGGCCGCAGCTTGAGTTCGAACGAGGAATCATCCTCGACCGCGGCCGCAGACACCAGACGCTCTTTAGTTCTTGGATCTTCCTTGATAGGAGTCACTGGGCGGATAGTAGCAGTTTCCACCTGTGAGTTGGAAGAAGCAGTTAGCGATCGGCGTTCAACGAGCAGTCTCCCCGGCTGGAGATGGCGACGACTGACAGAACTGCACGATCCCCTACTGCCCGATCACACCGATGCGAACCCCTTTCAGTTTGTTTTGATCAAACCAGCCGACGCGCTGCGAGAACCAGGGCTTCGCTCCCGAAAGCTTGAACTTCTTGTTGGCGGCGTTGTAATCGTTGGTTGCCAGAAGATAGGCGGCAGGGGATTCTCCGAACTTCTGCAAGCGGTCCGCGATAAATGATTTCCCTCCCATTGGCGACGCCAGAACGACTGGCTGTCCCGGGAAGTACGCCAGTTTGGCGCCGAACTCGCCGTGATCTTCCACAAGCGGCTCGGCCCAGTTGTAGGTTTTACGGAAAAGCGCAATCGAAGCGTTCAGATCGTTGACGGCGAGCACAACGGCTTCGACTCCGGTGAGCGCCGACCCTTGCAGGCTTGCAGAAGGAGCTACTCTCCATTCACGAGGGGTCCGGTCCTGGATCAAGAACGGCAGGGCGGAACCAGGAGATCCCGGACCAACGTTGGCGACCTGCCACTCGATGTTCATTCCATCGGGACGCTTGCGGCTGCCATTATCCGGGCCGGTCACCGCGGTTCCAGTGGCTTTCAGCCGCTGAACCTCGGCATCAATGTCCTTAGGTTCTACGGCCCAGGCGCAGGGTCCAGCATCGGCCGACATGAACTTGGCCCAATTAGAGTTCTGGGCTGCCGCCGGGTCTTGGGGAGCGATGAGCTCGAGGTACGAGCCATCATCGAAACCGACAAGCGCCATGTGAGTTCCGCCGGTCGCGTGCGGACCACCGTAATCCGTCGTTAAGCCGACACTGGCAAAGGCCTGGCGCATACTGTCGAGATTGGAACCGCAGATGGAGGCGTGATCGATGTTGAGGAACACGGGATTCTTCGAAGGCTGATCCTGTGCGTGGGCAAATATACCCAAAAGGATAACTGCAGGAATAACCGAGATTACACCGCGGGACCGCCCGAGCAATCGGTTCATGGGAAACCTCGTGCGACGGAATGTTAATCCCGGCTGCCTATGACGGCAATGGATTTATGGCACTTCAGGCGGGAATCGTTGGGCTAAAATCCCATCGTGAAATTATTCATCATCGGTTTGACTCTCCTGCTGGCAACCCGATTGTGCGCACAATCCGGTCAAGCATCGTCATCCACCCCTCCCAGCGACAGCTTTCATGTGACATGCGGCGGTAAGCCGCTCACCTCGAAGACGGTCCGCAGCGATGTGTTCGTATCGCCCGATGGGAAGCACCGTGCCTACACCGAGGTGGAAGCCACAGTCGTTCATCCCCCCAAGAGCCCGGGATACACAGGCCCGGTTTGCGTGAACAACTCTCGGCTCTTCGTCGCCGGACAGGATGGAGCTTTCAAGCTGGTCTTTCTTCAGGAACCCACCGATGCGGAGGGCGGGAACTCCCTGCGAGTGGTGGACTGGTCGGAAGACAGCCGCGACGTACTGGTGGAACTCGAGCAATGGCAATATGAGTCACCCGGTATAACCCGCGCCCCGATGGTCTACAACACGCTTGTCACGGTCTTTCAACAGCCTGACATGCTGCACGTGCTCGACAAGCACTTTGGGGTGGAGTGCGCTTCCGACCTCCACGTTCTCGGCTTCCTGCCAGAGGGGAAGATTGCCGTCGAAACTGAGCCTCTTACGCCCGAAGCCGAAGAGGTGCTCGGGGTTCAAAGCTGCTCCAAGAAAAAATCGGAATGGATATTGACCGCAGGAAGTGAAACGCTGACGACGCTGCCGGAAGCGGCTAAGATTCAGCACTACGCGAAGACAGAACCGCCTTCGAAATGAGTTGCCCATAGCCGGAAACCATACACTGAGCCTATCGAGGCCGGGTGTTCTTCGCAGGCAACTCGTAACCCGGTACTAGCAACTATTCTTCCTCTTCCTTTACCTCGCCGCGCTCGGCCTTTGCCTTGTCAATGATCTTTTCCTGAAGCTGTGCGGGCACGACGTCGTAATGGTGCATTTCCATGTTGAAGCTGCCGCGGCCCTGGGTCATTGAGGTGAGATCGACGCCGTAGGTCAGCATTTCTGACATGGGGACCTCGGCTTTAACGACCGTGTTGCCGCCCTTGTTGTCCATGCCCTGAATGCGGCCGCGGCGGCTGTTGAGATCGCCCATGATCGAGCCGGCGAATTCATCTGGCACGGTGATTTCGACCACCATGACAGGCTCGAGCAGCGTCGGTTTGGCTTGCTCCATGGCTTTCTTAAAGGCGATTCGCCCAGCCATCTGGAAGGACAAGTCATTGGAATCCACGTCATGGTAAGACCCGTCGTAAAGCACGACTTTGAAATCGACGACCGGGTAGCCGGCCAGGTACCCGCGAGCGGCGGCGTCTTTAATGCCTTTTTCTACGGCGGGGATGAAGTTCTTAGGAATCGCGCCACCGAAGATGTCGTTAACAAACTCGAACTCTCCCCCGCGCGGTAGAGGCTCCATCTTGATTTTGCAATCTCCATATTGGCCGTGTCCGCCGGTCTGCTTCTTGTGACGCCCCTGCACATCGGCTCGGCCGCGAATGGTCTCACGGTACGGAACCTTGGGTGCCTTGAGATTCACCTCGGTGTGATACCGCTTCTTCATCTTCGAAACGGTCACTTCAATGTGCTGCTGCCCGGTGCCGGCAATCAGGAACTCTTTTGTTTGCGGATCGCGGAAGAAACGAAGCATGGCGTCTTCTTCCATAAGCTTGTGGATGCCAACGCCCAGCTTGTCTTCGTCGGCGCGGCTCTTGGGCTCAATGGCGAAGGTGATGGCCGGTTCGGGCAGCTTCACTGGCGGATACTGAATCGGGGCACCCTTATCGCCGAGGGTGTCCCCGGTCAGAGTGTCTTTCAGTTTGGCCACTGCGCCGATATCGCCCGCATGCAGCTCCGTAATGGGAACTGCTTGCTTGCCTTGCATGGAGGAGATGTGCGCCAACTTTTCCTGCGTGTTGCGCGTGAAGTTCTGGACCGTGGCGTCATTTTTCAGGACACCGGAGATAACTTTGAAATACGAGATCCGGCCTGCGAAAGCATCTGACACTGTCTTGAAGACAAAGAGCGACATGGGTTCGCCATCGGCAACTTTGCGGGAAGGCGGCTCGCCATTCCCAGAGGTCACGGCACCGCCGAGGGGATCCCGCTCTAACGGAGACGGCGTGTAGTCCGCGATGAAATCCATCAATTCGTCGACCCCAACGTTTCCGAGGCCAGACGTAAACAGGACTGGGAATATGCGGTCCTCGCGGATCGCTTCGTGGAGGGCGGGGACCAGATCTTCTTCCGGGATCGTGCCCTTCTCGAAGAATTCTTCCATGAGGGCGTCTTTACCTTCAGCCACGAGTTCGACCAGTTTCTCGTGCTGCTCCTGGGCGGCGGCTTTCAGGTTCTCCGGGATCTCGCCTTCTTTGCCTTTTCCATTACCGCCCAGTTCGTACGTGTACGCTTTCATGCGAACCAAGTCGATGATGCCCGAGAGGCTCTTTTCGCTACCGATCGGCATTTGAAGAGGCATCACTGATCTGCCGAAGGCATTCGTCAAGGACTCGAGCACGCGGTTGGCGTCGGCCCGCTCACGATCCATTCGGCTGACGACGATCATCCGCGGAAGCTTCACCTCCTCGCAATAGCCCCATACCCGCTCCGTCACGACTTCCACTCCAGCGACACCGTCTACTACCACCAGCGCCGATTCCACGGCCGGCAGCACCATCTTGGCTTCATGGACGAACATGTTGAAGCCGGGGGTGTCGAGGATATTGATCTTGGTCTTGTTCCACTCTGCGACGGCGGCGCCGGTCGAGATGGACATCTTCCGGGAGACCTCTTCTTCGTCATAGTCGGTGGCCGCGGTTCCGTCGTCCACACGGCCCAGGCGCTGTGTTCCGCCCGACGTATACAGCATGGCTGAGGCCAGCGAGGTTTTGCCGGCGTGTCCGTGGCCGACCAGAACGACATTGCGGATGTTCGCGCCTTCGTAGACTTTCACGGGTTCACTCCTTCATTTCGCCAGACTCACGACGTGCGGCTGATTGGCATTTAACCCGTGTCGCCAGATTCGGGGCGAAACGGACCTCGGTGGGCCTCGAAAGAAGAGGACTGGATGTAGGCCAACGTCAGAGAGCCTGCGAAAACCTAAGATGCTAACACACGGGATTTTAGAGGCTCAACTCAGGATGCAGGGGCAATGCAATGCGCTACGGGCGATCTTGCTCATACTGCCACAACCCGATCTCGTTCCCGTCGGGATCGCGGAAGGACGCCAGAACTCCTCCCGGTTTCGGCTGTGGCTCCGATACACGAACTCCCTTCCGCTGCAGTTCCGCGAGCGCGCTTGTCATGTCTTCTACTCGCAAGCAGAAGCGCCCATTTCCACCGCCCTCGAACAGGGATTTGTCGTGGGTCGGCACAACTTCAAACATCACGCCGTCGACATCAAACCGCGCCACGACATCCCGCGATTTCAGTTGAAAGCCGAGGGTGTCGGAGTAGAATGCGACCGCTCGTTCCAGATCCGACACGTAATAGAAGGTGCAGTCGAACGTAAGGGGCATGCTGGTAGCATACGCGCTAAAACACTCTCGTTTTCCGGAGGACGTGCGCGAGATGAAGATGCGTCGGATCTATGGCGGCCTTTCCAGTGCCGGGCTAGAGCGCCGAAACAAGGAGCCCATACGGTCCTCTCGATACGCAGTGTCACCGTCCCGGTTCCAATTCATCCAACGCGAAGGAATCTATGATCTTCCCTCAACTGGCCCGATTCACGGATCTCGGCATTCTCTTGCTTCGGCTGATGGTCGCCGCCGTATTTGTCACCAGTGGCTGGAGCCATGTAACCAAGGCCGAGGAACGCAGCAAGAGTATCGAAATGAGTAAAGGAGCGACGATATTCCTTGGGTTGGCCGAACTGGCCGGAGGCTTGGGCGTTCTATCCGGAGTGCTTATCCAAGCCGCGGCGTTCGGCTTGATCCTGGTCATGCTGGGAGCGATCCAGAAGAAGATATTTGCCTGGCATACCGGGTTTTGGGGTGAAAAATCGTCGGGGTGGCACTATGACCTTATTTTCGTACTCATCAACCTGCTGATCCTATTTACGAGCGGCGGGCGCTATGTACTGACAAACTGGCCTTCTTGATCTTCGCCCCCCTGTAACCTATGCTGGAGCAGTCAATCTGTGGATTAGGCAGTTGTGGGGCTGCCTGAACGTGCATCGATTCTTCGCCAGAGTGCTGTTGACCGTGCTGTTTGCCGGGGTATTGGCGCCGGCCGGGATGGCTTTGACCCCTGCTGTTCCCCATGCCTGCTGTCTTAGGAAGACTCCCCATTGCCATTCTGGCGATCCAGCGCAGGAACCGTCGGTTCAAACCCGCTGTGATCGACATGATTGCTGCCGGTCGTTGACCATCTCCGCTTGGGCAAATTCGCAGGCGAGAGCGGATTCCATCGAACCTGCCACTACAGCCCACCCCGTCGAGTTCGCTGATCGGGGTCCCACCTTGGTGCTTCTGGAATCGCAACTTGTCCGAGGCCCTCCCTACCCGTTCGAACAGAACTTCACGTCTTAAGAAATCAAGTTTCACAGCAGCACTCACGCACCGTCAGTGACTCGACGCACGAGGTTGGGGGCTGCCATACGACCTTTCCCGGGAGCGCGGCGTAAGACGCCGGCGAGACGACATTGCATAGCTACAGAATCCACATCTGTGCGGCCCTGCTGCTTGGAGCGGTGCTGGCCGCTGCCACCCCGCTGTCCGCCAGCATCTTCGGCGCGGTGCGTGGGCTCATTCATGACCCGCAGCACAGGCCAGTGGCCGGGGCGCAGGTGACGATCACAGCCGAGGACTCTCACTGGTCCAAGATCGTGACCAGCGATGATGGCGGCGAATTCGGAATTGATGCCGTACCGCTGGGGAATTACGTGGTCGAGGTGAATGCCACGGGGTTTGCGGCGCAGCAGCAGAAGGTGACGTTGCAATCCGGTCGTGAACTGAAGATTCATTTCGCGCTGACCCTGGCGAGCGCCACTGAAACAGTCGAAGTGACCGATACGACGGCCGCTGTCAATACCGAGTCATCCACAACGACTAGCGTGATCGGCCGCGAAGAGATTACGCACACGCCCGGCGCCAGTCAGTCCAACAGCCTCGCGATGATCACGGATTACGTTCCGGGTGCCTACATGGTCCATGATCAGCTGCATATCCGCGGCGGCCATCAGGTGGACTGGCTAGTGGATGGTGTTCCGGTGCCGAATACCAATATCGCCTCCAACGTGGGTCCGCAGTTTGATCCCAAGGATATTGATTCCCTCGAAGTCCAGCGCGGAGGCTACTCGGCCGAGTACGGTGATCGTACGTATGGAGTGTTCAACGTGGTTACGCGGTCTGGTTTCGAGCGGAACCGGGAGGCCGAACTGGTCGCCAGCTACGGCACTTACAACAACACAAATAATCAGATCAGCTTTGGCGATCACGGCCAGCGGATGGCCTATTACGGCAGCCTATCGGGATACCGAACGGATCTTGGTTTGGAAACGCCCGCCCGGCATGTAGATCACGACCAGGCCGCGGGCCTCGGTGGATTCGGTTCGCTGATCTTCAACAAGACGGCCAATGACCAGTTACGCTTGATTATGTCAGCGCGCGGAGATCACTACCAGGTCCCGGTCGATCCTGCGCAGGACGCGCTCGGAAACATCAATCGTGATGTGGAAAATGAGCGCGACGCGTTCGTCAATTTCTCGTGGCTTCATACCGCAGGACCGGGTGTGGTTCTGACGGTGTCTCCTTTTTATCACCGAAACCGGGCGCACTATCTGGGGAATGCGATCGACACGCCCATCATTCCTGAGGACGATAGGAGTTCGAATTACATCGGCGGAGTTACTTCGCTAGCGATCACACGTGGGCGCCACAATGCCCATGCCGGGCTTCAGGCTTTTAGTCAACACGACAACGAGTTCTTCCGGATCGTGACCGCTGACGCGAGTACTCCAGCGCTGCAACAGCGTGTCACGCCGTGGGGTGATCAAGAGACACTTTTTCTCGAGGACCAGTACAAGGCGACCACATGGTTGACTCTCAATGCGGGACTTCGATTAACCCACTTTTCAGGCAGGGTTAACGAGAATGCTGCTGACCCCCGGATTGGAACAGCTGTGCGAATCCCCATGCTGGGATGGGTCGCGCGGGCATTCTGGGGGAATTACTACCAAGCGCCTCCATTGGCGACGGTATCGGGACCCATATTGGAGCTGGCGGCGAGCGAAGGTTTCGGTTTTCTACCGCTTCACGGGGAGCGAGACCAGCAACGCGAATTTGGCCTCACGATTCCTGTGCGTGGATGGACCATCGACCTCAGCAACTTCCGGACAGCCGCCAACAACTTTTTCGATCACGATGTGCTGGGAAACTCAAACATCTTCTTCCCGCTGACGATCGAACATGTCCGAATTCGAGGATGGGAGGCAACCCTAAATTCTGCGAAGATTGCCGGGCGCCTGACGTGGCACCTCGCCTACTCAAACCAGATCATCGAAGGGCATGGTGGCGTCACCGGGGGTCTGACCGACTTTAGTCCGCCGGATCGGGGGTACTTCTTCCTGGATCATGATCAGCGAACCACTCTGTCGACGGGCTTTAACCTCGGCCTGCCATTGCGAGCATGGACAAGCGGGAACGTTTCGTATGGGTCGGGCTTTCTCAACGGAGATGGGCCGTCGCACTTGCCTTCACATACTACGTTCGACTGGTCGCTGGGCAAATCGT
>JBPYEW010000119.1:0-8028 GCA_051984555.1 Terriglobales bacterium
CCGGTGGCTTCACCGCCGCGCTGAATTTCGTGCAGTACCCCGGCGGGATCAGCGGCCAGGTCATCGACAACGACAGCTTGAGTGGACAAGCTTCCAGCATCTACTTCGGTACGCTGCAGAGTGTTACCGTGGGAGGTTGTAACGGAAACTGTGCGGTTAAGCTGACCCAGCTCGATTTGCAGTAATCTTCTTAAGCATCGAAACGCCGGGTCCGAACGTAAGCAGCGCCCCGTGGTCGATGAGTGTAATCGCCTGATTACAACAGCTACAATCAATTTGATGCGCAGCGCGTTGAAATCACGGTGGCCTTTTGCCCTTTGCGGGGTCGTCGTTGCAGCCGCGATCTATACGCACTCGATTTTTTATGACTTCACCAAGCCGGCAAGCACAGTTGATCTCACGCTCATATTTGCAGAGATTGTGTTGTGTCCACCATCCCTTCTCTCTCTACTTTGCATCGACTGCGAAGTTGGAACCAGTGCAGGATTGCAAATCTGGGCGGTTATCGGACTGTTGAACGGTGGGCTCTACTGGTTGTTGGCTTCTGTCTTTGTAAAGCGTCGGAGAGCAGCCTCAGTCATCCACACCGTTGGGTCATCCACAAATGAACATGGGTTCTGAGTGTAATCGCCTGATTACGTCAACAATCTCTGGAACCCCCGGTTTCAAGCGTGTAGAGTTTCATCTGTGAGGCCGATTATCACGCTACTTCTCGCCCTGTGCTCTGCAACCACGGCAGCGCAAGATAAGGCGGCTGACCTATCTGCGCGGTGCCTAAGAAACATGACGATTGATGAGTTTCTGCTTCCAGACGATGCTGCGGCTGCGAAAGCTGCCTTTGAGGAACTTCGTGTCGCACTAGAAGGCGACAATAGATCACGTGTCATCGCTCTGATTGCCTTTCCGGTTGATCTAGTTCTCGACGGGCGCGGGACTAAGTTCGATAACGCTCGTGACCTTGAGAAACAGTACGAGAAGCTTTTCACGCCGTATGTGACGAACTCAGTTCGTGAGCAGAACCCCGAAAAGCTGAGTGCTGGATGGGATGGAGTCAGCCTGTCGAACGGAGCCGTCAGGTTTAAGAGGACAGAGGCCGGTAGTTTTAGGATTGATGACGTTCGACCTCAGCCTGTCGATCCTCCTACTGGTTCCGTTAAGGATTTTCTAGACAAACGTCTCACGTGCCCTCCCGTAGTCGTGGAGGGCCGCATCGTGGCGTACAACTGGGTCACACACGCAATGCCAGGATTCGAGAATATTTACGTCGATCACTTCATTGTTCACGTGACAAACGTGCGTCGCGGGGAAGTAGCGGAACGCCGGATACGCGTAGATTTTTGGGGAGTATCGCACCTCCCAGAGTACAACCTGCCAGCACACGTATTTGATCGTGGTCCGTTATGGAGGATGTACCTGCGACCCGCCGGTGACTCACCCGGCAATTCTGAAGTGTGCAGCAAGGATGTGCAGGAAACAA
Organism: Terriglobales bacterium; assembly: GCA_051984555.1. Lineage (GTDB taxonomy): Bacteria > Acidobacteriota > Terriglobia > Terriglobales > Acidobacteriaceae > Gp1-AA122. The sequence continues at coordinate 1,478 of JBPYEW010000119.1, forward strand.
TCTCCTCCGTAGATGACGCTGGACTGGAGTTTGAGAAAACTTCCGCAATCACGGCCTTGTCGGGAGAGACTTCGCTGACTTACGCGGGACTACGCTGCTTCGAGGCAAAGGAACAGTTTTTTGAAACGTTGGTCCCGTGACTGTTGAAACATCGCCATTACACTCATTGACTTTTCCGGCTAGGATTCTGACTCTAATCGCCTGGTTTCGACAGTTATCATTCCAGAGCAGAAAACGTGTTGGAGGCCAGATGACGTTTACCGCTAAAGATTGGATGGCGCTGGTCGTATCGAGCCTGTTTGCCTATCTTGTATTTGGGAACATTTTCGTCCAAGGCTGGCTATCCTAGATGGCACGGCTTGCTGATGGCCCTTCCATTCGTGAATGTCATTGTGCTCATCGCATTTGCATACTCCACGTGGCCCATTGAGACAAAGCTTCTGGAGTCCGAACTACGCGATCCCGCAGCACACACTGCATTGAGGCCGCTGTGGCGAGTGTATCGCCTGGTCACAGCACCTACCGCTCGCAGAGCTTACCTTCCCTCTCTTATTTGCAGGTGGCCGTGAACTCTTTTATGCTCCCATCGCTGTAAGCGGCGTTTCCGGAGATCACTCCGTTGGCGGAAATGTCGGTGACGTTCGTCGAATCGGCATTTGGAACGAAGATGTTCTTGAATACTCCATTGGCATACAGAAAACTGATATAAGTAGCCAGTCTTTGAAAGCTCCCAACCATAACATTGGCATTGCTGATCCCGACGAGTTGAGTATTTCCGGGACTCCCGCTGGGATAATCGACCTGGGCCCAGCTGCCACTGTGGTACAAGAAACCGTGTTGTCCGCTTGAGCCTACGAACGAGCCGACAACCGCCCCGTTATCGTTGGTTCCGAGCGCCGTCGTGCCTTGGGAGGATCCGGGATAATTCAGACTGACCAAGCCTCCGTTGCTATAGCGCTTGAACCCATGCGCGATGTTTGCTGAGTCGAAATACCAGCCCACGGTGCTGTTGTACTTATTAATACTCGTCAATACGGTTCCCCCGACAGATTTCGGATGTACGAATGAACTGAAGGTGGAACCTTGCAGAATGAATCCTTTTGGAATGTTCGAGCTTGCACCCGAGGTGGAGTAAAACCCTACACTCACTCCTCCATCGTTGCGGCCTGTGAAACTGGTTGACACGGCATTTGGCGGAGAGAAATAGGAAACGCCACCGCCGGAATAGCGGATAAATCCCAACGCAGGTTTGGAACTGCTCTGGCCTACTGTGGTACGGAAGTCGTTGACGCTTCCAACTTGTCCGGGCGCTTGAAACATGTTGAAGGTGCAACTGGCCTGGGTTTGGACTTGGGAATACGAAAGGCTTGCCGAGCAAAGAACAAGAATCACAAAAATGCCTTGTATTCGCAGATGCGACATGGGTCTCCTTCGGTGACTTGGCGCTACAGAATCCGATCTCCGCAGCGGAATTGCAGGAGTGGGATGATGCTGCAAATTAGCGGGGTTGCTCGCCGTAGCAGCGCATACAGAATGAATGGGAGAGAGATAATAAGGCCCAGGCCCGCGGCATTGCTGGTTCGAGACCCAACCTTCGTGTAATCGCCTGCCTACAAAACTCCAGAATTCTCACTACGTTTCAGGCCCATCGGGGACCGCGATGTTCTAAGGATTCTTTCAACCGTTCCACTTGCTGGTAATCCTGTTAACAAAGATTAACGGGTACCCCGCCCAATTGTGCAATGATGAGACGCTTCCTCAGCGCATAACACTGCTCAAAGAATAAGCTGACGAAAAAGGAGAGGCCGATGATCCGACCGCTGAAGATCGGCTTGCTTGCGTGCTGCGGGATTCTCTTGGCAGCGTCTCAGTCTTCGAAGACTACCGACATGGCCGGTGCCCGGGCGAACTCTTCCAACCAGACAATCGAAGGGCTGGTTCGGGATGTTGCCTGCCCCATACAGAATCTTGATAACCACGCGACCAGCATGGGCGCGAAGTGCGTAATGGACTGTGTTAAGGGTGGCTCGCCGCTCGTCATTCTGACCAAAGATGATCAACTGTATTTCCCCATCTCCGCCAGGATGCCCGATACGGATCAACGGCAGGTACTCATGCCCTTTGTCGGCAAGTACGTGCGCGCCAGCGGAATTGCTTTTGAGCGAGCCGGAACCCATGCCATCGTGATCACGGAAATTAAGGAAATGAAAGAGGTTCAGGTGAAGGATGAGGAATGACCCGCTGACTGCGATGATCGCTCAACCATCCCGCTGACATTCACCGACTGCGAGCCAGCCAGGGAGCCATTAAACTCCCCCGTACTACGCCCAGAACGTCCGGTCCAGCGTTCTGTACTGGATGGCCTCCGCTATGTGCTTCACCTGGATTTGCGGCACTCCCTCCAGGTCCGCGATCGTGCGAGATACTTTCAGAATCCTGTCGTGGGCTCGCGCGCTCAACCCCTGCTGCATCATGGCTCGCTCCAGCAGACGCTCGCAGTCTCCCGAAAGATCGCAATAACTTCTGATCTGTCTGGGTGCCATCTGGGCGTTGCAATAGATCCTGTCCGCTCGAAATCGTTCGATCTGAAGCGCACGGGCGCGCTCGATCCGCTCCCGTATCTGCGCGGAAGTCTCCGGGGACGCGGGCGCGCGCAGCTCCTTGTAATTCACCGCCGGTACATCAATATGGATGTCAATGCGGTCCAGCAGTGGTCCTGAGATCTTCGACACGTAACGCTGGATCATCGGCTGCGTGCAATGGCACTCCCGTGTGCGGTCATTGAAATACCCACATGGACACGGATTCATAGCAGCCGCCAGCATGAACCGGGCCGGAAATGTCAGCGACATCGATGCCCGGGCAATGCACACAGTTCCGTCCTCCAAGGGCTGCCGCATCACTTCCAGCACGTTTCTGGGAAACTCCGGCAATTCATCCAGGAACAAAACGCCGTTGTGCGCCAGCGACACCTCGCCCGGGCGCGGCACCACGCCGCCACCGATCAGGCCCGCATCCGAAATCGTATGGTGCGGCGATCTAAACGGCCTTGCCCCCACCAGCCCCGCGCTGGAATCAAGTACACCCGCTACGCTGTGAATCTTGGTCGTCTCCAGCGCTTCTTCGAACGTCAACGGGGGCAGGATCGTCGGGATGCGCTTGGCTAACATCGTCTTCCCGGACCCCGGTGGCCCGATCATCAGGATGTTATGCCCGCCGGCGCACGCCACCTCTAATGCCCGTTTCGCCGTGTGCTGTCCGCGCACATCTTTGAAGTCGACGAGCGAGTGTTGATCCGTATTGAGGATCCCCGCTCGATCGACCTTCAGCGGCTGGATCGAATTCCCGGAGTTAATGAAGTGAATAACATCGATCAGCGATCGCACCGGGTACACATCGACGCCCCCCACCATCGCTGCTTCCCGGGCGTTGATTTCAGGTACAACCAGCTTCGCGATCTTCCGGCTCCGAGCCTCCACCGCGATGGGCAGCGCCCCCCGGACACCCCTCAGTCCGCCATCCAGCGAAAGCTCTCCCACAAACAGGCAGTCCTCAATCGCCTTGGGAGTGAGGCCGCCATACGCTCCCAGGATTCCTAACGCCATCGGCAGATCGAAACCCGAACCCTCTTTGCGGATATCGGCGGGGGCAAGGTTGATCGTAATCGTCGTGATCGGCACTTCGTAACCGCAGTTCTTGATCGCTGACCGGACGCGCTCCCGGCTCTCCCGTACGGCGGCATCGGGCAGACCCACCGTGTGGAAATGCTCCTCCGACGCTTTGGTCGCCGCCACGTCCACTTCCACTTCAATTACATTCGCGTCTATGCCATACACAGCCGCGCTTAATGTCTTATAGAGCATCGAGACACCACGGAGTTGTCGCCGTTATGTCGGTGGGAGTGAGACTGGCGACCACGAGGAAAGAGCCGCTCCCACATTAGGCCAAACCCAGTCTCCAAACGGTGACCTTTATCACATCCTCCAGTGATACCCCTTGTCTCAGCCGGGTTAACAAATTCAGAACAGGTGCGCGCTTTCGGTTGTGCTTGGGTGCCACGATCATCTAGGATTTTTTACAGTCGGGCGCTAGCTTCGCGTATCCCAGGCGCTTGACTGCTCCCCCTATGCCTGCGGCCTCCGATCCCGGTAAACGGACGCGTCTGGAACAGGAAGAGTCCAGGCTCTGGCGCGTCGTGCTGCTGTTCGTCGTGTTGCTCGCGACCGGCCTCGCGGCATTGAGCTGGGAACGTCTCCACAATCTTCCGTACCGCCTCGGGATCATTCCCCTCGGCCTGCTTGTGATCGCCGTTCTCTTCGCTGTCTACGCTTATGGCCGACAGCGACAGGTCACGGAACTGAAGGGATTGTTGCGCGACCTCGAGGGCCGGGTCGGTGTCGCTCCCTCCGAACAGCAACTCGATCAACTCGCCGAAGTCATAGCCCGCTCGCAGAGAAGCTTCAAAGAGCTCATCGACAGCTTCGACGACGCCGCCCTCGCGATAACTCTCGATGGCACTGTCCGGACCCTGAATCGCCGTGCAGCGGGAATTCTCTCTCTGAATTTTCCTGACATCGTGGGACATCGACTGGGGGAGTTCCTTGACGAGCCTACGGTTGCCGACGCCCAATCCGGTTTACAGCGCTTTCGTGAACGCAGGCGCTGGTCGGGACTGGTGAAGGTAAGACTGAAGAATGGCAGCCGGGTTCTTTATCTTGATTGCGTCCTGAACGCCATCCTGAAAGATGATGAGGTGGTTGGCGTCAGCGCGCTCGCCCGGGACGTTACGGAAGCACGCCAGAAGGAAACCCGTTTCACCGAGTTATTCGAGACCTTGCAGGAGGGCGTTTACTTCGGCACCCCGGAAGGCAAGCTGCTTGACGCCAATCCAGCCCTGATCCAGATGCTCGGCTACACGAGCAAAGAGGAACTCCTGGCCGCCGACCCCCGCAGTCTCAACTCCGATCCCTCACAATCGCCCGTGCTGGGCCGCACCCTGGACGATCGCGGAGGCGTCCGTGCTCGCGAAATCACACTCCGCCGCAAAGATGGGTCCACGGTCATTTGCCTCGACACCTCGCGAGCCGTATGGGACCCTTCCGGCACCATCATCCGCTACCAGGGTACCCTCATCGATGTTACCGGCCAGCGCCAGATGGAGCGCCAGATCCGGGGCGAGGAGGAATTCCGCCGTCACCTCCTCGAAAGTTTCCCCGACCTGATTCTCGTGATCGGTACCGACGAGCGCTTTACGTTTGTGAGCTCACGGTTGCGCGATCTGCTCGGTTACGAGCCCGCCCAATGGATCGGCAAGAAGGTTTCTGACATCGAGCAGCAGTCACCCGAATTTCTTCAGCTCTACAGAAACGTCGTCTCCGGCAATCACAAGTTGTTGGATTTTGCCGAGTACCGTGCGCAACACCGCGATGGCAGCCTGCAAACCATGCGGGCCACCGCCAGTCCCCTCTTCGATGCCGACAACAAGTCACGGGGTGTTGTGGTGTCCGTTCGCGACATCACGGTCGAGAAAAAGCTCGAACAGCAGATCATCCAGTCGGAACGCTTCGCTGCTATGGGACAGATGATCGCCGGCTTCGCTCACGAGCTGAATAATCCCCTCACCAGCATTCTCGGCCTCAGTGAAATGCTCCAGGATGGCGACATTGCCGAGAACTACAAAAAGCAGCTCGCCATGATGCACGGCCAGGCACGACGTGCGACCGAAATCGTGAAGACCTTAATGCACTTCTCCAAGCCGCCTGCCCCCGGAAAGAGCCGCCTCGATCTTGGAGAACTCATCCAGCGCACGCTCCATCTCCACGCCTACCCACTCCGCAAGAGCAACATTACCGTCGACTATCTTCCCGAGACGTCGCTTCCGTCCATCGCGGGTGATCCCAATCAGTTGATCCAGGTGTTTCTCGCTCTCGTGTTGAACGCAGAGCAAGCCATTCGTGAGGTTCGGGAAAAGGGAACTCTCCGGATTCGCACCGGCAGAAATGACTCCAGTGTCTGGGCCACCTTCCAGGATGACGGTCCAGGGATTCCGCCCGAAAACCTGCCTAGCCTCTTCGATCCTTTTTTCACTACCAAGCGCCCCGGGCGGGGCACAGGTCTTGGTCTAAGCATCTGCCGCGCGGTAGTGAAAGAACATGGCGGCAATGTCGAAGCTGCGTCCGCTCCGGGGGGTGGAGCGGTCTTTACCGTAACCCTGCCTATCCCGTTCGGCGACCCAGGTTTGAGTTCTTTGGAACCCCCATCTCACATCTAGGGTCAAGCTCAATCTCATTCCTGGCGCGCTATCGCGTGAGACTCATGTGCCTGAGGACCATTCACAACCGAAACTCGAAACTGATTCCGGCACACCCGAAACCCGAAACCTGAAACTTGAAACTGATTCGAGCCTATCTCTCCACTGCCATCGCGACGGCATTTCCCCCGCCCAGGCATAGCGCCGCTATACCCCGATGCACATCGCGCCGGATCATTTCGTAGATGAGCGTTACCAGTACCCGTGCGCCACTGGCGCCAATGGGGTGTCCGATCGCAAC
>JBPYEW010000120.1:0-6467 GCA_051984555.1 Terriglobales bacterium
GACGCGCTGTACACCTGTATGTTGCTGAGCTCTTCCAGGGTTGCTTCTGTCAGGTCTCTGCTGTCGTTTTTCCCTACTGCGGCGGATACCGAAGTAATGACGAGCAAGAAAAGGCACAAACTTTGGCCAAGCATAGAGAGACTCATCGCTTCTGTGGAGAGCGTTGATCGTTCCGTCTACAACATCGGCAGTGATGGGATTTTCATTGGCGATCAACCGGTGAAATCTTTTCCATCGGAGTTATTCCCGATTTGAAATCACGAGCGCAGTAGTTGGTGTGGGCGGACCTGTCGTGGCAGGGGGGCTTATCGTGCGGCTTTGGCCCCGCGACGCTCGCGGAATTCCTCGATGAGCAGATACAGGACGGGAATAAAGAACAGGTTCAACATGGTTGACATGATCATGCCGCCGAATACTGTGGTGCCCACAGAATGGCGTCCGCCGGACCCGGCGCCACGGGCGAACACGAGCGGAACGACACCCAAGATGAACGCGAAGGAGGTCATCAGGATGGGGCGCAGGCGGATGCGAGCTGCTTCTACGGCGGCGTCACGAATGCTCAGGCCGCGTTCTCGCAACTGTTCGGCAAATTCGACAATAAGAATCGCGTTCTTGCTGGAAAGTCCGACGAGCATCACCAGCCCGATTTGGCAATACACGTCGTTCTGCAATCCGCGTATCGACTGCGCGCCCAGCGCGCCCAGCAGCGCCATGGGGACTGCCAGCAAAACGATAAATGGCAGGACGAAGCTCTCGTATTGCGCAGAGAGCGTCAGATATACGACGAGGGTACCGAGACCGAACAACAAAAGCGCTGTGCTGCCCGAGGCGAGTTCTTCGAGCGACAGTCCGGTCCATTCGTAGCTGTACCCCTGGGGAAGGAACTTGCTGCTGAGTTGCTCCATCACAGAAAGGGCCTGCCCGGAACTGAATCCGGGAGCTGCCGCGCCGTCGATCTCGGCAGAGCGGAACAGGTTGTAGTGGCTGATGACTTGTGGAGTCGTTGTCTGGCTGATGGTCAGCAGATTATCCAGTGGGATCATCGCTCCGCTATCGGAGCGTACATAGAACTCGCGAATATCCTGCGCCTTGGTGCGGTACTGCTTGTCAGCCTGGATGTAGACACGATACGAACGATTGTTGAAATCAAAATCGTTGATGTACGCGGAGCCCATGTAGACGCCCAGTGTGTCCGTGATCTGTTGAAGTGGGACGTGCAGGCTCTTGGCTTTCTCGCGATCGATGGTCACCAGGTATTGCGGATCATTCGCCGTGTAGCTGGTGAACAATCCGGCAAGATCTTTGCGGGAATTCCCTTGCTGTACGATCTGGTTCGTGACATTAGAGAGATCTTGCAGCGAGTGTCCGCCCTGGTCTTGGACTTCGAATTGAAACCCGCCAAACTCTCCGAGGCCTTGTACGGATGGTGGAAGGAACGGGATTACCAGAGCCCCAGAGACACTCAACAAAGGCCCACGAAGTCGGTTCAGAACAGCCTCGGCGGTGTGCTCGTCGCCTTTGCGCTGGGAATACGGCCGCAGCGAAGCAAAGATGAGTCCCCGGTTCGAGGCCGTCCCGCTGAAGCTGAACCCTGCAATAGAGAATACGTTCTCGACCTCGGAAGCCTTTTGCAGAATCCCGGTGACTTGCTCGCCGATTTTTCTCGTGTATTCCAAGGAAGCGCCCGAGGGCGACTGGACCGCGATGATCAAGTAGCCCTGATCTTCGTTGGGGACAAAACCTTTTGGCACACGAATAAAAATCAGGTAAGTGAGCCCGAGGCCCGCCAGGAACAGAACAACTGCAACCACCCGATAGTTCAGGAATCGCTGCAGCAAGGCCCGATACCCATTTGTGACCGCGCTGATCACACGATCGACGGCCCGAAAAAATCTATTCTTTTCGCCGAGTTCTTTGCCCAGCAGCAGCGCTGACAGCGCCGGCGACAGTGTCAGCGCATTGAACGCGGAAATAGCAATCGAGAAGGCGATTGTCAACGCGAACTGGCGGAAAAGAATACCGGTCGTCCCGGGAAAGAAGGCGACTGGTACGAACACGGCAATCAGTACGAGAGACGTGGCGATCACCGCGCCGGTGACTTCTTTCATCGCCGCCGATGCGGCCTTCTTTGGATCCTTCTCTCCTTCGCTGATATGACGCTCGATGTTTTCGATCACGACGATCGCGTCGTCGACCACCAGTCCGGTCGCGAGTGTGATTCCAAACAGTGTCAGCGTATTGACCGAGAAGCCCAGTAGTTTCACGAAGGCGAATGTGCCAATGAGCGAGACCGGGATTGTGACGGAGGGAATGATCGTGCTACGCCAATCTTCAAGAAAGATGAAGATAACCAGCAACACGAGAAGAATGGCCTGGCCGAGCGTGCTTATCACATCATTGATGGATTCGTGGACGGCGTCCGTCGTGTCGAACGCAAGTTCGTACTTCATTCCGGGAGGGAATCGCTTCGAGAGCCGGTCCAGTTCTGCAATTGCCTGACGATCGACGGCAATGGCGTTAGCAGTCGAAAGCTGCGTAATACCGATACCGACAGAATCGTGGCCGTTGAATTCGAGGCTGGAGCCATAATCCTCGGCACCGAGTTCGGCATGTCCCACGTCGCGCAGGCGTACGAGCGTTCCGTCGGGGCTGCTCTTCAGGATGATGTTGTCGAACTGCGCAGGATCCGTCAGGCGTCCGATCGCGCGTACGCTGACCTGGAACTGTTGTCCCGCAGGGATCGGTGGTTGACCAACCTGTCCGGCGGCGACCTCGACGTTCTGTTCCTGCAACGCCGCGACGGCGTCATCCGCGGTTAGACCTCGCGCCGCCATCTTCACCGGATCGAGCCAAAGACGCATGGAGTAGCGCCGCTCGCCAAATATGAAGACGTCTGCCACCCCCGGCACCCGCTTCAACGTGTCGCGCACGTATACGTCGAGGTAGTTGCTCATGAAAAGCGTGTCGTAGCGATTGTCAGGGGAGTAGACTGCCGCGCCGAATACGAAATTGTTTGAGGACTTGGTGACCGTCACGCCGGTCGTTTTCACGGCATTGGGCAGGCGGCCCATGGCTGTGTTCACGCGGTTTTGAATATCGACGGCAGCGAGGTCTGGATCGCGATTCAGATCGAACGTGGCGGTGATCTGGCTGAAGCCGTCATTTGTGCTGCTCGAAGTGATGTACCGCATGCCTTCGGCGCCGTTGATCTGCTGTTCGAGCGGCTGAGTGACTGCCGTCTCCACCGTTCTGGCACTTGCGCCTATGTAAGCGCTGGTAACGGAGACTTGCGGTGGAGCGAGGTTAGGGAATTGAGCCACGGGAAGAGAAGGAATAACTACCGCGCCGGCGAGGATGATCATCAGCGCGCAAACTGTGGCGAATACCGGGCGACGTATGAAGAAGTCAACGAACATGAAAGAACGGGCTCTAGGCTTTACGCGCTACGTGGCCCGAAAAGCAATTCGGCACATAACGTCGAAGCTGGCCAAGAACTCTAAGGTGAAACTTACAAAATGTGCTGGCCCCGAGCGCGAAGGCCCAAAGTCCTGAGCCTATCCCTGCGGTGCTACCGGCATGCCGTCTACCAGGAACTGAGTGCCGGAGATAATCACGCGATCTCCGGGTTTCAGTCCGTCCAGTACGGCGTAATCGTTGCCTACGGTCTGACCCACTTTAAGAGGCCTCTGATGGGCGACGAACGATCCACCCTGGCCGGGGTCCGCGACAAACACAAAGAATTGATCGCCGATGCGCGATACGGCTAATACCGGCACGACGGGACGCGACTGGGTCCCCCAAACTACGCGCGCGCGGATGAACTGCGACGTCCGTAGACGGTCTTGATTGTTGGCAACCGTAGCCTTCGCCAGGACGGTTTGCGTCGTGTTATCCACTTGCGGCGAGATAAAAGTGATCCGGCTGTCCGCGACAACTTTTCCTTGTTCATCGACGAGTTGTACCGGCAAGCCCACCTTCAATTGACCCGATCGCTCGACTGGGACGTAAACATAGGCTTCCAGACTTCCGGGTTTGTCGACGGTAGTAAGAACCGTGGTCAATGCGACCTTGTCGCCCACGCGTACCGGAATGTCGCCGACGATCCCGCCGCGTGGGGCATCCACCTTGTAGTAGTGCAACTGCACCTGTTGCTCGTTCACCTGCGCTTCGAGAGACCGGAGTTGCGCCTGAGCGGCGTCCAGGGCAGTCTTCGCCTGATCCATATCCTGCTTGCTGACCACGCCCGCCGCATAGAGACCGCTGATTCGCTGGTATTGCTGTTGGGCGTAGGTGACGTTCGCCTCCTGGGCGGCACGAGCGTCCTGCTGGCTCCTGACCGTTGCCTGTTGTTTCGATGGATCGATCTGCATCAGGGCCTTCCCTGCGTCGACCCGCTCGCCGGAGTGAATATAGATATCGGTAATCACCCCTTCCACCTGCGGCATGACGACTGCAGAATTGCGGGACTTGAGAGTGGCCACGTATTCGCTGGTGTCATTGACCGGGACGTCGCGGGCGATTTCTACCTTGACAGGCATTGCCTGCGGACCTTGCGCATGCGCCGTTGCATCGGTAGGTCGTCGGCATGCAAGGCTGAAGGCAATCGTTGTTAGAACGACAGCCGGGAGTATGCGGAACTTGCGGCTTCTCTGCATGCGCAGTAATCGCGGTGCTACACGATTCGTCCGGAGTACCCTAGCACGCCGAAGGCGTTATCCGGGAGTGCGAATGTCACAATATAGGATGACTTCATCTGTCTTGCATGCCTTGCCATGCTGGCTAGACAGCCTAATTCCAGCCATTTCCGGCGGCATCCCGCAGGCAGAGGCTTGGAGGTGGGCATTCCGCCTGTTAGATTGACGTTTTATGAAACCGAAACGCAGTTTTGCCAGTGACAACAACGCGGGCGTCCACCGCGAAGTGATGGAAGCGGTGGCAAGGGCCAACGAGGGACATGTCGTCGGATACGGTGACGATCCTTATACCGAATCGGCCGCAGCCAAGTTCCGCGAACATTTCGGCAATGATGTGGAAGTCTTTTTCGTCTTTAACGGGACGGCGGCGAATGTCCTTGGCCTGAAGGCTCTGACACAGTCCTATCACGCTGTGATTTGCACCGAGGCTGCCCACATTTATACCGACGAGTGCGGCGCGCCGGAGAAATTCACGGGCTGCAAGCTCCTGCCGATCGTTGCCCCCGACGGCAAACTGACGGTCGAGTCGATCAAGTCGGCCTATCACGGCATCGGCGACCAGCACCACGTCCAGGCGAAGGTGGTTGCCATTACCCAGGCGACAGAGATGGGAACGGTTTACAAGCCGGAAGAGATCCGAGCTATCGCCGGTTTTGCGCACGATAACAATATGTTCGTGCACATGGATGGGGCGCGCATCGCGAATGCGGCGGTGAGCCTCGGACTTTCGCTCAGGCAAGCGACGCGGGATCTCGGGGTGGACGTGTTGTCGTTCGGCGGAACAAAGAATGGCTTGATGGGCGGCGAGGCGGTTGTCTTCTTCCGCAACGAACTCGCGCATGACTTCAAGTTCCTGCGCAAGCAGGGCATGCAACTCAACTCGAAAATGCGATTTGTCGCGGCGCAATTCGAGGCCTTGCTGTCGAATGACCTCTGGGCCAAGAGTGCCAGGCATGCGAATGCCATGGCCAAAATTCTCGAGTCAGAGATGCGCAATAAGAAAGGAGTAGAGGTTGTCTATCCAGTAGAAGCGAACGGTGTGTTTGCGCGTATACCGCACGCGGCGATCGCCGAACTTCAAGAGCGATATTTTTTCTACGTGTGGAATGAAGAAAGATCGGTAGTGCGCTGGATGTGCTCCTTTGACACCACCGAAGAAGATACCCGCCAGTTCGGGAAGTACGTTGAAGAAGTCGTAGGGCGGCACTCGAGCCATACTGCCCTTGCTTTTTGAGACTGGTTTGACTAAAGTTGCGCATCCACTCAGTACCTCTATGCGTCGTATTCATAGGTTTGCGCAAACACTCTCCCTCGTTATCGTTCTGATTTTTGCAATCAGCTGCGGCCGAGGCCGGGAATTGGTCTCGATCACGATTCAACCTGCGCAGGCAACGTTCTTAACGCCGAACCCAAGCGGCCAGATACAGCTGACGGCGATGGGTACTTACATCCATCCGCCAGTGACGTCGGACATTACAACGCAGGTAACCTGGAAGACCGACACACCGCAACTGGTGACGATCACCTCGGGAGGCGTTGTTTCACCAACCGGAACGGGGTGTGGTGTAGCCGGTGTCACCGCAAGCGCAAGTGGTCACAGCGGCAACCTGGTTACAGGGTCTGCAACCATTACTGTGAATGATCCCACCAATCCCATTTGCCCGGGAAGCCAGACGCAAGCGGTTCTCACCGTCATACTGAGTGGTTCAGGAACAGTCGTCAGTTCGCCGCCCGCGATTACCTGTCCCGGGACGTGTATCACTACCTTCAACA
>JBPYEW010000121.1:0-6849 GCA_051984555.1 Terriglobales bacterium
ACTCTTTTCTCTCCTGCAGATCCTGTAGTGTACCTTAAGCGATCACATTTTTCTATCACCCTGATAATGACAATCACTTTGACTGACTGCTCGATTCATCCCACAATCAGCCCATCTTCGCCGCGGAGCCTTGTGGTACGGCGGCGCGAGAGGCGGGGCCACCCCGTCGAGATTGTGGGGAAACGCAACAGTAGGAGAAACAAGCAAGATGGCTACCAACGGCAAACCGTCAACTCTTGAGCACGAATGGCAGACCAACCCGCGCTGGAAAAACATCAGCCGGCCGTATACGGCCGCGGATGTCCAACGCCTCCGCGGTTCCGTGCAGATCGAATATACGCTGGCCCGGCTCGGGGCTGAGCGGTTGTGGCAAATTCTTCATGACCGGCCGTACGTGAACGCGCTGGGCGCGCTCACCGGCAACCAGGCCGTCCAGCAAGTCAAGGCTGGACTGGAAGCGATCTATCTCAGCGGGTGGCAGGTAGCCGCCGATGCCAACAACGCGGGACAAATGTATCCCGACCAGAGTCTTTATCCTGCCGACAGCGTGCCCAATGTCGCGCAGCGCATCAATCAGGCTCTGACGCGTGCCGACCAGATTCATCACTCAGAAGGCAAGAACGGCGTCTACTGGTACGCGCCTATCGTTGCCGATGCCGAAGCCGGATTCGGTGGGAATCTGAATGCATTTGAATTGATGAAGGCCATGATTGAAGCCGGTGTGGCCTGCGTACATTTTGAAGACCAGCTCTCCTCCGCCAAAAAATGCGGGCACCTTGGTGGCAAAGTCCTCGTGCCGACCACCGAAGCCGTGCAGAAACTCGTCGCTGCCCGGTTGGCTGCGGACGTCATGGGCGTTCCTACGCTCGTGATGGCGCGGACCGACGCGGATAGTGCGAACCTGCTCACCAGTGACATCGATCCGCGCGACCACGAATTCATCACGGGCGAGCGCACCCACGAAGGTTTCTTCCGTATTCGCGGCGGGGTCAAGTCCGCGATCGCTCGTGGAATTGCCTATGCTCCCTATGCGGACCTGCTCTGGTGCGAGACGTCGAAGCCCGATCTCAACGAAGCGCGTGAATTCGCCGAGGGTGTGCACAGGGTCTACCCGGGCAAGATGCTCGCCTACAACTGCTCGCCATCGTTCAACTGGCGGAAGAACATCGACGACGCCACCATCGCCAAGTTCCAGCGCGAACTCGGCGCTATGGGATACAAGTTCCAGTTCATTACTCTGGCTGGTTTCCACGCGCTCAATTTGTCGATGTTCGAGTTGGCGCGTGCTTACAAAGTCAGCGGCATGACTGCGTACTGCCGTTTGCAGGAGAAGGAATTCGCTCGCGAGCGCGAGTACGGTTACGAAGGCGTCAAGCACCAGCGCTTTGTCGGAACCGGGTACTTCGATGCGGTGCAGCAGGTGATCACCAGCGGGATGGCTTCCACCACGGCACTCGAGGGCTCAACCGAGACCGCCCAATTCGCCGAGAACAAGCCTGTCCCGTACTCTGGCCACGGACCAACGCCGGGTTGTCAGCCGATTCTCGGTGACTGCCCGACGATCGTCTCCATCACCGAATCGCCCAGCGCATCGGCCGATTGAGAGCCGTCCGCATGTGCTCCTCTCAGAGACGCAGCTAGCCACTGCGTCTCTTTTCTTTTCTGGCAATCACGAACATGCGTGTCGAAGGTCACAGACGTTGAGTTCGACCCGAACCAAAATGCCGCCATCCGGTTTAACGCCTTTTGTGGAACCGGTCGTCGTGGCTGGTCGTCGGTAAGCTTCCTCTGGCGTGGCCCCGACTCGGCCCCTGGGTACTTACCTGGAAATTCAGAAAGGATTGGCGAGATGTCAATCGAGCATCTCGCCGTCGGTCCTTTCGCACAAGTTCGAGGAGTACGTTCGGCAGATTGAGCAGTTCCGGGGGGAGGGCCATTCTGCCGAACGTGCCCTCGATCTATTTACCTGCCCCTCGATCTACTTACCTGGGTACTTGGTTGATGTGGAACCACATACCCCATTGCAGGCGAACTAATCCAGATCCATAATGGGGCCGCTGACTGACTGGGAAGGTAAGTAGCTGGAAAGAGGCTTGTTAGGTAAGTAGCTGGATTTTTTGGACTTTCAACAACCCCGAGCCTAACCTCCCGACCTTCCCCTGCATCTCACGGCAGTCATCTTGGTTCATACATGGAAAAGCCCGAAGTGCATCTCGTTAAGAATGAAGGTACAGTGCCCGAGCCGCTATCGGCTGTGTCTCGAGACGAAGAAGCTCATCTCCTGGATCTCGCGGATGCCGCTCTCCATAACGAGCAGCCGCCAACTTTGCTCGCCGGGGACCACACTCGCCTAGAGCACCAAAAGCTCAAACAAGAACTCCAGGACAGCGTAGAGCGCTTGGAGAACCCTCAAGATCCTGCTGCTTAGGATTAAAGGAAAGAAGGAAGACTACTTCGTCGGCGCAGACGGACCGCCCGCCTTGGATTGGCCGAATCTTGCCTGCGTCGAACTTGGGCTGCGAAGATCGAGCTGCCTCAGGATCGTGCTCGCCAGCTTGTCTGACCCCAAACCCATACGGACCAGGTTGGCTCGATATTGACGGTTGCGAGGGTTTAACTCGGCCGCGCTTTTCATCGCTTCGCCGCTCTTCTCGCTGTTGCCCTGCCATTCATAGGTGAGTCCCAGCAATTCGTAGGCGGCAGCGTAATCCGGTTCCAGCGTAAGTACCTTCTCGATCTCGCGTTGCATGCGAGAAATATCGCTGTTTTCCGGCCGTCCCGTCCCACTCGCCGCTTCCTTGATGCACAACGCCGTGTAGTAATGAACGCGGGCATCTTCCGGATTGAGCCTTTCTGCGCGCTTCAGGAACTCCGCTGCTCGACCGAAATCGCGGTCTTGCAGATACGCATATCCCAAACCTCTCAACGCCACGGCCTGGTTCGGATCTCGTTTCAAAACGCTGTCAAACTCACGAACAGCCTGGTCATCGTAATCCGGCGAATGCAGATGGACATCCGCAAGTGCGGCCTCGGCATCCGTCGCGCCCAGCGCGCGCACTTGATATGCCGCGGGATTTACCCCGTCGGCGACAGCAACCTGTGATGTTTCGAGATGTTTGTGTCGCGCGTACTCGCGCAATTTCTCATCGAACTCGCGCGTCGACATACCAAAAGCCTGCTGAAACGCATCCTCGGTATTTACCGTCCCTTGCGAGATCGACGTGAAGTACTGGAAAGCATCGCTTAGCGAATGCGAGTCGAACAAGTAGTGCACCATCAACCACGACTGTCCGTAGAAGACGTTCCTGGCCTCGCCATTCTGGTTGTAGATCGCAGAATCCTGCCGCACCTCCAGCAACTCCGCGGTGCTCAGCAATCGTTTGTGGCGGGCGATCTTCCAATCCTTCTTGTGGGCTGCGCCCAACTCCACTTCGCCGTTGCGCGACGTAATCGTCGAGAGATACTCCGCGAAACCCTCATCAAACCATGGCTGCGTCTGCACCGAAGTGTTGGCGTTCAGCAACTGGTGCGCATACTCGTGAAATGCTGTCTGCGAATAGTTCTTCACGGACAGGTCCAGGAGAATGACGCCGCAGTCGCCAGACTGGTGGAAGTAACCCATCATGTCTACGGGCTTGCCACCCCACAACGGCACGAACCTTCGCATCTCTTTTGTATTCCGGAAGGCGACAATCTGCAGCGGAGCGGGAAGGCTCAGATTCGGAGCGTCCATAAATGCCCCGAACACGGCACGCATCTTTTCGAAGTGCGACACGACCTCGCGCCCGCGCTCTTCTCCAGCATCTGTTATGACCGTGAAATGAGGCGACCGGACTTCGACCCAGGTGGGGTCAGAGGCGACGGCCAACTGAATGGTCGCCAGCACCAAGAGCGGGATAACAAACAAAAGCCCTGGCCAGATCCGATGTTTGCGCATAGCCGACGGAACTACTTGAAGCCATGCTACACCGGATCCGCGAGAACCCGGCGTGTTCTGCGTCACAATTTGTGGAATTCCCAAACCAAGGTAATAAGCGAAACGCCTTAGTCCTGGCCGGGTTGCAGGGAGACTCTTGCGAGAATTTCCTGCTGTAGACTGGTGCCGTTAGTGCTTGTAACTTCTCTCGAGCGAGTCCATGCCCTTCAAGGTGGCCCTTCTTCAAATTGCCCCATGCGGTCATGATCAAGAAAGAAACCTCGCCAAAGGTCTCGACGCCTGCCGCCGCGCCGCGGAATTGGGAGCCGACCTTGCTGTGTTTCCGGAACTCTGGAGTGTAGGCTCTGCCCAATCCCTGGTCGCCGACCCCGTTCAGCAACGGCTCTGGAATGAGTCGGCCATCGGTCGCGATGGGGCTTTCTTTCGCCAGTTCGCGGACGCAGCTCGCCAACTCAAGATGAACATTGCTCTCACGTACCTCGAGATGTCGCACCCGAAACCTCGCAACAGTGTCTCGATAATCAGCAGGCAGGGCGACGTAGTGCTGAACTACTCCAAAGTCTGCCTCTGCGATTTCCCGCCTGACGGTGAGAATGCCTGGGGTTGCGATGTGAACTGCAGCCCTGGCGCTTCCTGTCCGGTGTGTAGACTGGTTGGCGCAGACAGCGAGATTGTGATTGGCGCGATGATTTGCGCCGACAGAGAGTTCCCCGAACCTGCAACACAACTTATGTTGAATGGTGCAGAGCTGATTATCGTGCCGAATGCCTGCGACTGGGATCAGGTGCGTAGCGCTGGATTATTGACTCGCGCCTGCGAAAACTTGGTCGGTATCGCGATGGTGAACTACCCTCGTCCACTGAACAACGGCAACTCTATCGCGTACAGTTGCGTGACTTGGAAGGATGGCAAGCCCCAGAGTCCGATTGTTGCTGTTGCCGGCGAGCAAGAAGAGATCAGGATCGCAGAATTCAATCTTGACCAAATTCGTGAGTTCCGGCGCTCAGAGTCGTGGCGATTGGCCTATCGCCGTCGCGAGTACAGGCGGGATTTCCCACCGACTGGCCATTCCTAAGCTCAGCAGAAGACTGGATGGAACAAGACACCAGAGCGCAATTCTCTTCTGAATCTCGAATAGCTCGGGACTAAGGCAGTCCAATTCGCTTCTTAAGATCTTCAAATCGAGGATCGGAGCGGAGTTGGTCAAAACGGGGATCGAGATTGAGCCACACCAGCCAATGGCTGCGACCAGCTACGGCTTTGTTGAGCCAGGCAAACGCCTGATCTTTGTCGCCGAGTCCGGCGTAAACGAGTGCGACCCCGTAGGGAGTTACGTATTTATCGCGCGCCATCTGGTTCAGGCGGGCCAGTACTTGTTTCGCTTCTGCTTGATGTCCCCATTCGCCGTAGGCGTTTCCCATCCCTGCGATCGTTACGACCCATCCCGGCAACTCGGCGTCTGTCTTTTTGAATTCATCGATCGCTTCCGAGTACATCTTCTTCTGTTGGTAAGATCGCCCGAGCCAGAGGTGCGCCAAAGGGAATTTGTTGCTAACCACAAGTGTTGCGCGTAACTGGTTGATCGCTTCGTCGTAGCTGCCTGCATAATAATGATTGAAGCCGATGTCGGTGGAGATGATGACTGACAAGGGATCCAACTCGTGCGCCCGATTCACCTCTTTCAGGGCTTCGTCGAACCGGCCCATCGCCGTCAGGTAATAGCTGTACCAGTCGTGAGCTGTCGCGTAGTTTGGATTGAGTTCAATCGCTTTCTTGAATTCGTTCTCCGCTTCCGTCCAGTTCCAGGCATGATAGAGATTGTAGTAAGCAAGTGATGTATGCGCTTCGGCCAGGCTCGGATCGAGTTCAAGCGCCTTTTCGGCTGCATCGCGGGCGCGAGGGAACGCGTCGAGCGGATCGAGGTAACTCAAGTATCCGAGCGTCGTGTAGCAATCTGCCAGTCCGGAGTAGGCGGATGCATACCCGGGATCCACTTCAATTGCTTTATGGAACTGCTCGATTGCCTTCAGCAGGCTGGCTTCGCTGCGCTGGTTCCAAAACGAGCGTCCCCGCAGATAGCTCTCGTAGGCGACAGGTTCCACCGCACCAGCCGTAGCCAACCGGTTGCGCTCATTGGGAGTGAGAGTGACTCGAACCTGCTCCGCTATGTCCCGCGCAACTTCGCGTTGCAGATAAAGCACGTCCCGGACATAGCGCTGATACTCTTCCGCCCAAAGGTGCTGATCGCGAGGCGCGTATATCAATTGCGCCGTGATGCGGACCTGGTCTCCGGAACGCAGCACCGAACCTTCAACTATGCCATCGACACGCAATTCCTGAGCAATCTGCGGCAAAGGTTTGGAAGTTGTTTTGTACTTCGATACCGAGGTATAGGAAGTCACTCGCAGCGCAGAAATTTTTGCGAGATTGGTTATCAACTCATCGGTCATTCCATCGGCAAAGTATTCGTCGGCAGGATTTCCCGAGAGGTTCTTCAGCGGCAGTACGGCAATCGAGCGGACCTGCGGACGCGGCAACCACCGTCCCCAGTCAACATACTTAAAAGCCAATGCGAGGACGGCACATAAAAGAAACACAGAAACAGAGGCTGTGATCTTCCAGTGGCGCGCGGGTTCTTGGGGCCTAAGTCGCGTTCCTTCTTCAATGACAGGAGTCGGCTGCGCAACTTCCGGCGCGGTACCAATGATGTTGATTGGACCCACGAAGCGGTAACCTTTGCCGACGACGGTTTGCAAAAAGCGTGGTTGGTTGGGATCGTCGTCTAGGGCCAGGCGAATTTTGCGGATCGCGGTGTTAATCCCTTGCTCTGTGTCGAGAAAAACGTCCTTGCCCCAGAGGCGAGCAATGATCTCCTCACGCCCAACCAGCTGGTCTCGCCGCTCAACCAGCAG
>JBPYEW010000122.1:0-17067 GCA_051984555.1 Terriglobales bacterium
CGGACTTCACGGTTCCATTCCTGGCTGTAGAACACGAACAGCTTGTCCTTCTTGATCGGGCCACCGACGGAGAAGCCGAAGTCGTTACGACGAAGTTGCGGCTTGTCCTGATTGGGGTTCGAGTAAATGCTGTTCGTGGCGGGATGGAAGGTGTTTGCGCCACGGTCCTGCGCGGCTTGGCGAGCAGCGAACCAGTTGTAAGCATTCAGCACGTTGTTGCGGCCGAAATAGTAGCCGCTTCCATGCCACTGGTTGGTGCCACCCTTCGTGACGATATTAACTACCGCGCCCGACGCCTGACCATATTCCGGACCATAGGAGTTGCGGAGCATCTTGAATTCCTGGATCGACTCGATGCTGGGATAGATCAGGATGGTGCGATTCGAACCAACGTCGTTGTTGTTGGCGCCGTCGACGAGGAACAGGTTGTTCGCCATCGAGTTGCCGTTCACGGCGAAGTCGACGCCTCCACGCAGGCCTTTTCCGACTGCGTCGAAGGTTCTTGCGGACGAGACGCCCGGGGCCAACTGCGTCAAGGCGACGAAGTTGCGGCCGTTAAGAGGCATGTCGCGGACTTGCGCACTCTCGACCACTTCGCCGAGTTGAGCGCTGTCGGTCTGCACCTGGATCGCATTCGCCTCGACAGTGACCTGCTCGGCGATGTTGCCCATCTGCAGTTGAACGTTCGCAATCGCGGTGCTGGCGACGTGCAACTCGACGTTGTCTACGACGACTGCCTTGAAGTTAGTTTGATTTACCACGATCCGATACGTGCCATTCGGCAGATCGGGGGCGATGTACTCGCCGGTTTCGCTGGTGGTTACCGTGCGAACCAAACCCGTGCCGATATTCGTAATGGTGACAGTTGCATTCGCCACCACCGCGCCTGTCGGATCAGTGACAGTGCCGCTGATCGTGCCGGTGATTTTTTGCGCATACACCGGGGCGAGCAGTAGAAATAGAGCGCACATACATATGAATAAGTAGCTGCTCCATCGTTTCATGTTTTATTTCACTCCAGAAAAGATGTCACCCGCGACGCGTCGATGGTGACGGATGCGAGCGAGCCAGTAAGCTCACCCAGGTTGTTGTCAAAGAAACGGAACAATAACGATTTTGTACAAAGCTTTACAACGTGCCATTAGGCGGCAGAGTAGCGGGAGTGTCAATCGAAAAGCTGGAGGGAAGTCATTGAAAAGCAATGGTTTGGTGCCGAATTGGGAAGCGCTCCGATAAAAATCTTTTCGGCCAAAATGGGAATGGGCAATATGGAGAAGAGGATGCTCTAACTCGCAACTTAATCACGAGTTACAAAAAACAGTAGAAAAACCACGATTTCTTGTAGAGGACGAGTGAGGCAACGAGTGCGGGTGAGATTGGTCGGAGTTCTCAAGCGCGCCGGCAGTTTTGGTGGCACGCAGCAGACACGCGCCCGAAGTGTCGACACGCGCAAGCATGCATGACGAGCGGCTTTCAGCTGCTCCGCCTAATACAAATGTACTAGGACCAGCGTAAACAGAGGGTTTCGCGTGTGGCTTGTACCACGCGTCACACGAGAGAGGTACCTACATCACATCTTTATGTTCGCCCTGCCGCTAATCTCCATCCAGGTGAACCGTGAGCTCCCAGTGGAACGGTCAGTTCTCCTGCTTCGATCTTGTAGCGCGTACCGCGCAGCGTTCGCGAACCATTGTCCGCGTTAATGACATTGCAATTGGCGGCCGCGAGTTTGTGGTCATGGCCGGCCCGTGCGCGGTGGAGTCCGAGCGCCAGGTGCTGGAGACAGCCGAAGCGGTCGCATTCGCTGGAGCACGGGTGTTGCGTGGCGGAGCCTACAAGCCGCGCTCCTCGCCGTATTCGTTCCAAGGGCTCGGGGTAGAGGGCCTAAAGATTCTCAAGAAAGCGCGTGAACTCACCGGGCTTGCGATCGTCACCGAAGTGATGAGTCCGGAGGATGTCGGAATCATCGCCGAATACGCCGACATCATGCAGGTGGGCACCCGCAGCATGGAGAACTATGCGCTGCTCGAAGCGCTGGGCAGGTGCGGGCGTCCCGTTCTGTTGAAACGCGGGATGACGGCACGCTCGGAAGACCTGCTGCGTTCGGCGCAGATCATCGCGGTAAACGGTAATCCCGACATCATTCTTTGCGAACGGGGCATCCGCACCTTCGAAACCGCGACTCGCAACACCTTAGACATCGCCGCGGTTCCTGTGCTTAAGACTGTGTCGCATCTGCCGGTGATTGTAGATCCGAGCCACGCCGCGGGTGTTCGGGTGCTCGTTCCCGTGCTCGCGAGAGCCGCTGCGGTGGTGGGCGCCGACGGGTTGCTGGTGGAAGTGCATCCGTCGCCGGAAAAGGCGCTCAGCGATGGCGCTCAATCGCTGGACCTGCTGCAGTTTGACGAGATGATGCAGGACCTGCGCCGTTTTGTGCCCATCAACACACCGTACGAACGTGCGCCTCAATTGGCTTTCGCCGGGGGTGACGCGTAGTGCGGGTATGGCAGGTAGTGGCGGCGGCTGTTGTCTTGAGCGCGATGTGCCTTCCCGAATTCTTGAGTTCCTCTTCCAACCAACGGTCGAACTATCCAAAGATGCTTTACACAGCCAGCCCCCGTTTTGCGGCATTGGCCTGGTTGCGGGGCGGAGAGCGGTTTCCACGGGGCGCGCAGATTTTCCTGCTGCAGGAAGGGCGCGTACGGAGCTTTTTGCCGAGCTTCGCGGCTTCTGCAGATCCGAACGTGTCGTTTGACGGGACGCGGGTGCTGTTCGCGGGGAAGCGGCGACGAGGCGATCACTGGCAGATATGGGAAGCCTCGCAGGACGGCGGGGACCCGCGGCGAATTACGTCGTGCAGTACTGACTGCGTGCGTCCTTTCTACTTGCCCGAAGACCGTGTGGTTTATTCGCGCAAGGTGGACGGTCGCTTCGTTATAGAAGCGGCATCAACGCGGGTAGCCGGTTCCTTGGTATTGACGTATTTTCCGGGCAGCGCGTTGGTAACCGATGTTCTTCGCGATGGGCGGATTTTGTTCGAAGCCGGTTATCCGATGGGCAATGGGACGGAGCCGGAAATCTACACGGTGTACAGCGATGGTAGCGGAGTGGAATCGTATCGCTGTGATCACGCAAAAGCGCGGCATTCCGGAAAGCAGGTCGGATCTGGCGACATCGTATTTGCACGAGATCGCGGACTGGGCAGATTTACTTCGGCATTCGCGCACCAGGTGGAAACGAGTACGCCGGCAGGAGAGTATTCAGGCGATGTAGTGGAACTCGGGCCGGGCGAGTGGGTGGTCTCCAGAAGGTCGGCTTCCTCTGCTTCTGCCCTTTTACAGAACCGGCGAAGGGGCGCGTCATCCGGAACAAGTCACTTCGAAGTGGTTGGATGGAGCGCTGGACTGAAAGAGATCACACCTTTGATCTCGGATTCCGTAAGCGATCTCGTCCAGCCGACCGTGCTAGCGCTCCGGCCTATTCCGAACCGTCACCCCTCGGGTCTGCATGACTGGAGTTATGCAAATCTGCTGTGCCTGAATGCGTACACGTCGAAGGACAAGTTCGGGGAGGGCTCCATAGCCCAGGTTCGGCTGTACAAGCAGGGCACACGCGGCAAAGCAGAACTGCTCGGAACCGCACGGGTGGAGAAGGACGGGTCTTTCTATTTACGTACGCCAGCCGACCAGCCACTCAAGATCGAGATAGTCGATGCGAATGGAAAGACCCTGAAGAGCGAAGCGGGGTGGTTCTGGCTTCGCAAAGGGGAGCAACGCATTTGTGTTGGCTGTCACGCAGGGCCGGAGACTGCCCCGGAAAATGCGGTGCCAATGGTGTTACAGAGATCGACAATGGCCGCGGACGTGACTGGCACACCGCAGCCGCCAAGCGTTCAGGGAGGGCATTAGCGTGGTGGCACGGATCATCTTTTCGGTGCTCGTATGTTGCTCCGTAGCGGCTGCACAGGCGCAGAGCACAATTCATTTTGAAGACGCCACGCAATCATCTGGAATTCAGTTCACCCACAGCTTTGGTGCGCAGAAACTCGGCTCGTTGCTGGAGAGTACAGGCGGTGGCTGTGTCTGGTTCGATTACAACAACGACGGATTGCCCGACCTCTACGTCGTGAGTGGCAAGCCGCTGGGCGATGACATCCATCCGTATCCGCTGAAGAAGAAGCCTGACGTCGAGCCACACAATCATCTTTATCGGAACGATGGAAACGGAAAGTTTACCGATGTGACAGAGGCGTCGGGCGTCGCCGCGAATATTTATGGAACGGCCGCTATCGCCGCCGATTTCGATAATGACGGATTTGAGGATTTATTTGTGACCGGCTACGGGCAGGCGATCCTGTTCCGCAACAAAGGCGACGGCACATTCGAGGATGTAACCCGCAAAGCGGGGATCAACGTGGATGGCTGGTCGATCAGCTCGACATGGTTGGATTATGACCGTGATGGCTGTATCGATCTCTTCGTTGGACGGTATGTGAAGTTCGATCCTAAATACCGCAACTATTACGCAGCCGACAATTATCCGGGGCCGCTCGACTACGAACCCGACACGAACCGCCTTTATCACAACAACTGCAATGGCACATTCACGGACGTGACGGACAAATCAGGAATCGGCGCATTGAAAGGCCGCACGATGGGAGTGACCGCAGCTGATTTCGATGATGACGGATACCCCGACATCTACGTTGCCAACGACAAGACCGAGAACTTCCTTTTCCATAACAAGCGCGACGGCACGTTCGAAGAGGTTGCGGCAGACGCGGGCGTGGCCTACGGGCAAAACGGCGAAATGACCTCGGCGATGGGGCCGGTGTTCGCAGACATCGACGGCAACGGTCGACTGGATCTGTGGGTTACTGACTCTAAATACAACCGTCTGCTGAGGAGTACGGGGAAGAACGGGTTCGAAGACATCAGCGAGGCCTCAGGAATTTCAGCGGCGAGCGCGCAATACGCGAGCTGGGGGAGTGGCGTTTACGACTTCGATAACGATGGCCTGCTGGACATTCTGATTTTCCACGGTGGGTTGATCCACATGGTTCCGCAAGAGCACTCGATCTTCCGGGGCCTGGGGAATGGAAAGTTCGTCGACGTTTCCCGATCTGCAGGCTCGGTGCTGGACGTGAAGACGGTCGCGCGCGGCGCCTGCTTTGCCGACTACGACAACGACGGCAAGGTGGATGCGTTCGTGGTGAACCTCGGCTCGCCGGCGACGCTCGTGCACAACACCTCAGAGACGAAGAACCACTGGATTGCATTGAAGCTGAAAGGCCGAAAAAGCAATCGGGACGGCATCGGTGCACGAATTGAGTTGGTGGCGAATGGGCGTAAGCAGATTGCGGAGCGCGTGGCCGGCGCCGGGTATCTGTCGCAAGACGATGGGCGGGTTCACTTTGGCCTGGGAGCAGCGGCGAAGGCGGACCGGATTACTGTTCGTTGGCCGAGCGGGCGCGTGCAGATCCTGGACAACGTGACTGGCGACCGAATCGTGTCGGTGGAGGAGCCCAAGTGAAGTGGTTCGCCGCCATGCTCGTGATCGCAGTCGCTGTCGGCATAGTCGAGCAGCGACCGACTATGGCATCCCCCAATGCAACAAGTCCTCGTTATCTGTCACCCGGTGAATTGGCGATGTCCGCGGACGGAACTCGGCTGTATGTTGTCTGCGAAAAGAGCGATGAGTTGTTGGTGCTAGATACGGCGACAGGTTCAGTCATGAAGCGCGTGCCGGTCGGACATCAGCCGCGCGGGATCTCGCTCTCGGAGGATCGGAAACGGATATACGTTGCGAACTCGTGGATCGATACGGTCTCCGTGATCGATGCGGACAAGCTTGAGGTTGTGGGCTCGATTGCGACCGGGTTCGAGCCTACAAGCACAGTAAGCGATCGCGAGGGTAAAACTCTCTATGTCGCGAACCGATTGAGCAATGACATCTCTGTCATCGACGTTGAGAGCGGCAAGGAGATCAAGCGGTTGTCCGCCGGTCGTGGAGCGAGCTACCTGACGTTATCGCCAGATGGCAAGCTCATTTATTGCACGCACGTGTATCCGAAATTGAACGCATACCGTGCGGCGCCGGAATCGGAAATCACGGTGATCGATACGGGGACGCAGCGCGTAGTCGAGCGGAAGCGGTTGCATAATGTGGCGGGTGTATTCCATGTTGCCGTTGCGAAAGACGGGAAGTTCGGGGTAGCGGCGCAACTTCGCCCGAAGAACCTGATTCCCCTTGCACATGTTGAACACGGGTGGGCATTCGGCGATTCACTCACAGTCTTTGGTGAAGGAATAGATGGGCAGGTTCAGGTTCCCATCGACGAACTGGAACGTTATTTCGCAATGCCTTTCGGTGTCGTGATCACGCCAGACGATTCGAAGATCTACATATCTACGGGAGGATCCGACAGCATTACATCCATCGATGTGGTGCGCTTACTCAGCTTTATCAAGACACGTGGCGGATCGTTCGCGAATGATCTCTCGGGTTCTGCAAATTATGTCGGAAAGAGAATCGCGGTAGGACGGAATCCGCGCGGTATGGCGATGTCGCCCGATGGCAAACGCTTGTACGTTGCTAACCGGATGGATGACACGATTGGGGTAGTCGATACTGCCGGAGACAAGCTCATTTCGATTTGGGATTTAGGCGGTTCGAAGGCGATCACACCACTCCGCCGCGGCGAGCAGATTTTTTATACCGCAAAATATTCGTTCCAGGGACAGTTCAGTTGCGCAAACTGCCACATTGACACCACCTTCGACGGCCTTGAGTGGGACTTGGAGCCGGATGGTTTTGGAGTGGATGTCGTAGATAACCGTGCGATCGAGGACCTCACGGGCACGCAACCGTTCAAGTGGAACGGCGGGAATCCCGATCTTCCTACTGAGTGTGGACCGCGCACGGAAAAATATTTCTACCGTTCCCAAAGCTACAACGAGCAGGAATTGACGGACCTGGTCTCGTTCGTCTACTCGCTGCCGTATCGGCCGAACCGGTATCGAGCCGCGAATGGGGAACTTACGCCGACGCAGGAACGCGGGAAAGCTATCTTCGAGCGCACGAAATACAAAAGTGGTAAGCCCATTCCCGAGACAAACCAGTGTGCTTATTGCCACAGCGGTCCGAAATACACGAACAACAAGTTGTTCGACGTAGGCAGCGGCAAGGCAACGGATCGATCTCCCAAGATAGACGTTCCGCAACTGCCGAATGTGGCGTATTCCGCGCCCTATCTGCACGATGGTTCGGCGAGATCGCTGGAAGAAATCTGGACAGTGTTTAACCCCAAAGACACGCACGGGGTCACGAACGACCTGACGAAGGACGAATTGAACGATCTCATCGAGTACCTGAGGACACTATGAAGAAACGAATTGTGCTCACCTTGTTCCTCTTGCTGAGCGCGACGGTGTTCGCGGTCACTCCCGATATGCCGAGGTTTCAGTGGCAGAATTTCACGACGGCAAATGGACTTCCGGACGATCACGTGTTCTGCGTTCTGGTTGACGGGAATCGTATCTGGGCAGGTACGGAAAACGGACTAGGCCTATACGAAAACGGGGCATGGAAGGTGTTTCGTCCGAGCGACGGGTTGGCGCATCGAGCCGTCCTTTCCTTGGCGCTAGATAGGCGAACGGGCGACCTCTGGGTCGGCACCATGGGTGGCCTGAGCCGCGTTTCCGCCGGCCGAATCGATACGTTTACGCAGTTGAACTCCGGCCTGGCGAACGACATCGTTTATGGAGTCGGCGTGCAGGGTGATTTCTTGTGGGCGGCGACGGCGGCGGGAGCAAGCCGGTTGAATACGCGTACTGGGCAGTGGAGCATTTTCAACGAGCGCAACACACCCATGTACGAGATCTGGACTTATGCGGTGAGTCCGGGCCAAGACAAGGTGTACTACGCGGTCTGGGGAGGTGGACTCCTCGAGTACGACGTCGCGACCGAGCGCTGGAAGGATTACAACGATCCTGATGGCGAGACGGAGATGGTTCTATTGAAGGACCAGGGCCTGATTCACGAGATCACGACGTCGGTCAGCTATGTCGACAAGATCGTATGGGTCGCGACGTATTTCGGGGCGAGTCGTTATGACGGGCGGAGTTGGCACAACTTCCTGACCAAAGATAGCGGCCTACCCAGCAATTTCCTGAACTTCATCAAGGGTGTCGATGGGAACCGTGCGTGGTTTTGCACGGATAAAGGTCTGACGTACTACGACGGAAACAACTGGGCTGTCTATCGTCCAGCCATGGATACGCATCGCCCGGAGATGGTAGTGCGCGATGCCGATGGGAATTCATCGTCGGTGGAAGTCACGAGTGCGCCTGCCCACAACTACATCCTGATGATTGATTTCCAGGGCGACGATGTGTGGGTCGCAACGGCGAAGGGATTGAGTCACGGAATCCGACAGAAGTAATAAAGGAGTCATACCAAATGACTGTGCAAGAGTTGCTGGAAGAAGTGAGCAGTGCACCGGTTGAGAAAAGAGCCATCACCAACCTGAATGTGCTGAACGAGGCCTACGCCTATGGCAGCGCGTTCTCGCGTGGTATGAGGATCGATCTGAATGGACTGACGATCCTGCTGATCTCGGGAACGGCCAGCATCGATGATGAGGGAATCACTGTGCACGTGGGTGATTTCCGGGCCCAGACGCGGCGGACGTTCGAGAACATAACGGGCCTGCTCGCGGCCGAGGGTGCCACCTGGAAAGACATCGTCCGCACAACTTGCTACTTGCGCGATATCGAGCGCGATTACAAGGCGTTCAACGAAGAGCGGACATCTTTTTATAAGGAACAGGGTTTGGACCCGCTGCCGGCATCGACGGGAATCCAGGCGATCTTGTGTCGTCCGGATTTGT
This sequence comes from Terriglobales bacterium, assembly GCA_051984555.1. Classification (GTDB taxonomy): domain Bacteria; phylum Acidobacteriota; class Terriglobia; order Terriglobales; family Acidobacteriaceae; genus Gp1-AA122. The sequence continues at coordinate 8,891 of JBPYEW010000122.1, forward strand.
TGATCGAGATCGAAGCGATTGCAATGTTTCGGAAAACAACGCCGAAGGAGTAACGGGATGCGTCGGCTGATCTGGATCGTGATCATCGCCTTGGTCGCCAGTGCTGCTTGGTCGCAAGACGGCGGCGGCTGTTCTTGCGGTAGCAATCCGCGGGGGCGTCCTACGGCCAGGTCGATTAAGCCTTATGCAAATGCGCCGGAGGACTTGCGTCCGTACTCGAAGTTCACGACTCCTTACTTCGAGCACTACACGGACTTGATTGAGTACAACGGGGCGGCACGGGAGGTAGCAGATCCCGATCTAAGCCAGTTAAGCGAGATTCGTATCGGATTTATTGGACCTCTCTATAACCACCCGGACCAGGTGATGGGAAACCGGATGTTGCACGGCGCACAGATGGCGATTGACGAAGCAAATGCGGCGGGCGGGTACTGCGGAAAGCCGTTCAAGCTGATGTTGCACAATGATTCTGCGATATGGGGAGCGTCGAGTAACGAAGTGGTGAAGATGGTGTATGACGACAAGGTCTGGGCAATGTTCGGTTCGATCAGTGGCGATACGACGCACATTGCCTTGCGGGTGACGCTCAAGGCTGAGACGCCGTTGGTGAACAGCGCGTCCACCGATCCGACCATTCCGGAAACGATTATCCCCTGGTACTTCACTGACATCCAGGATGACAGGGTGCAGGGCTATACGCTCGCACGCCACATCTACACCGAACTGGGACTGAAGCGCATTGCGATCCTGAGGGTAAACGATCGCTATGGCCGGTTTGGGGTAATCAAGTTTCGTGATGCGTCGAGAAGGCTGGGTCACCCAGTTGTGATCGAACAGAAATTCATGCCGGGCGAAACTAATTTCCGGCATCAGTTGAAGGTCATTCAGGAATCACGGGTAGACGGGATCGTGCTCTGGACCGACATTGGGCCAGCGGCGGGGATTCTGAAACAGATGCAAGAACTGGGAATGAAGCAGCGGGTGTTTGGCAGTCATCGCACGGTCGGGAATGAGCTGGTCAAGTTGGCGGGCGAAGCAGCCGAGGGATTCGAGGCCGTGTATCCCTACGATCCGACGCGAGAGGATACGCGGTGGCGCGAGTTCAACACGCGCTATGAGACGCAGTTCAACGACTCGCCCGATCATTTTGCGGCGCTCGCATACGACGCTATGCAGGCCTTGGTAAAAGCGATCTGCCGTGCGGGACTGAATCGCGGCCGCATTCGCGACGAGCTGACTGGCGTCGAGAGCTATAAGGGCGTGACCGGGGACATGGTGTTCGACCCCAATTGCAAGAACATCAGCCCCATGTTTTTGGCGACCATCCACAACGGAGCCATCAGTTATCAGCGCATAACAATGGAGAAACCGTATGCGCGCGTGGGAGAGGATGGGGTCAGTTATTCGGGTCCGATACTTCAAGACCAGAGTAAGAATGAAATCGCGATCGGTATCTTTGGGCCACATGCGGACGAGTTGGCCGGGAGCGCGACGATCAGGGACGAAATGACGGCTAAGGGGCTCCGACGGAATTATTCGCTGGTGCCTATCCGATCTGACACATCGTGGGGGACGGCCTCGACGGCGCTGGTCGATGCCGTGTACAACAAGCATGTGATCGGAGTGATAGCGCTCGACCGATCTACGAGCCATCTGGCGGAGCAGATTGGAACCAAGGCTTTCGTTCCGGTTATTGCGATTTCCTCAGATCGGATGCTGACGTCCACAAACATACCTTGGATCTTTCGCCTTCCGGCTGGCACTTCGGTCGACGAAGCACTCCGTATTCTGATCGCGGCCGCTGAAAGTGCTGGTTCTAACCGGGAAGCCGTACGGGCCTTCTTAGGCTCGGGAGCCGCAATAGCCGGTGTTCGCTTCCAAACTACGGGCGAGCCTAAGTAAACCGATTCAGTCCGTTGCAAAACCGATACTGGACAGCAGGAACAATCCCATTAATAATGGAGCTAACCGGGGAATTTTTCGCTTAAACCCTAAGCTCCAGCCTCGCCAACGCGTGACGGCGGAAATATGTCACGGCGAATGCGGCGGTTCCATTCCCCACAGAATGAGAGTGCATCCAACGGTTTTGATCATAATGTCTGGCGGAAGATTTCTTAGCTCATAACCATCGGCGTGGGGTATCCGGACTAATAGATGGACAAGAAGATCGCGTATTTCTCCATGGAAATTGCCTTGCACCCGCAGGTCCCCACATACAGTGGTGGCTTGGGTGTGCTGGCTGGTGACACACTTCGTTCGGCAGCAGACCTCGAGCTCCCCGTCGTAGGTATGACGCTACTGCACCGGAGTGGGTATTTCTCTCAGAAGCTGGATGCGTCGGGGCGGCAAACCGAAGAGCCAGTCGACTGGAACGTTGAGGATCACCTCACCGAGGTGCACGCCAAAACCTGCGTTCGGCTCGAGAACCGGACGGTTTTTCTTCGCGCCTGGAAGTTCGATGTCACCGGCATCACTGGACATGTCGTGCCGGTTTATCTTCTGGACTCCGACGTGCCCCAGAATTACCAGTGGGATCGAACACTGACGCATTTCTTGTATGGCGGCGATGCGCGGTACCGGCTTTGTCAGGAAGCGATCCTCGGCATTGGCGGGGTTCGCCTGCTACGCGAACTGGGGTACCACGGAATTCAGCGTTTTCACATGAATGAAGGTCACGCCAGCTTCCTGACATTGCAGTTATTGCAGGAGCAATCCGGAAAGTCGGGACGAACGCTGATCGAAAAGGAAGATCTGGCGGAGGTGCGCGAGAAATGCATCTTCACGACTCATACGCCAGTGCCGGCCGGGCACGATCAATTTCCCCTGGAGTTGGTCAGCCGCACGTTGGGCTATAAGCAGGATTTCTCGGATGTCTTCGTCAACGGAACTGCGACGCGCGTGTTCGGACAAAAAGAGAATGGCGGCGAACCCAAGATCCTGCCCGAGGACGCTCCGGTAATCAACATGACGTGCCTGGGATTGAATATGAGCCGGTACGTCAATGGGGTTGCGAAGAAGCATGGCGAAGTGGCTCGCCTGATGTTCGCGGGATATCAGATCGACGCTATCACCAATGGCGTCCACGCGGTGACTTGGTCGTCCTCACCCTTCCAAGGGCTTTATGACCGGTACATTCCGGACTGGCGCGAGGACAATTTCAGTCTCAGGCACGCCGAGAGCATCCCTCGGGCCGATGTGTGGGATGCACACATGAAGGCCAAGAACGAACTGCTGACGTGCCTGGAAGGACGGCATGACATCAAGATGGACCCGGGAGTGTTCACGATCGGGTTCGCACGACGAGCGACCGCCTACAAGCGGGCGGACCTTCTGTTCACGGATGTTGAGCGATTGCGAAAGATCGCCTCGGATGTCGGCCGACTGCAAATTGTCTATGCAGGCAAGGCGCACCCGCGGGATCAGCATGGCAAAGCGCTGATCGAGAGAATCTTCCAGGTGAAAGCATCGCTCCGGAAAGAGATCCAGATCGCATTTGTAGAAAACTATGACATGGATCTGGCGAAGCTTATCACTGCCGGCGTCGATGTCTGGCTGAATACTCCTCAGCCTCCGCTGGAGGCCTCAGGCACGAGTGGCATGAAGGCGGCTCTCAATGGGATTCCCAGCCTGAGCATTGTGGATGGTTGGTGGGTGGAAGGATTGATCGAGGGCGTGACTGGGTGGTCGATCGGGGGACGCCGTCGAGTGACCAACGACGGCAGCAATGAAGCGGATGCCGCATCACTGTACGAAAAGCTCGAGGAGAAGATCCTGCCTGTCTTCTACAAGGAGCAAAATGGCTTTATTGATATGATGCGACACGCCATAGCGCTCAATGGCGCTTTTTTCAATACGCAGCGGATGGTTCAGCAATACGTTTTAAGCGCCTACTTCCAGTAAGTACGGACCGCCAGCTTTGACCGGGAGCCGCGGTGGCCTTCGACCTGAATCAGCATCCGCACCGTCGTCTGAACTTGCTCACGGGCGAGTGGGTCCTGGTTTCACCTCACCGGACGCAACGGCCATGGCAAGGACAAGTCGAAAACAGTCCCAGCCAAGATGTGCCCTCCTACGACCCCTCGTGTTACATGTGCCCCGGCAACCAGCGGGCGAAGGGCTCGCGAAATCCGAAATACGAAACCACTTTCGTTTTTGACAACGACTATCCCGCGTTGCTGAAGGAAACGCCCGAGACGGGCAATGACGACGAAGGCCTTCTGGTAAGCCGCAGCGAGCGGGGAATCTGCCGGGTGGTGTGCTTCTCACCGCGTCACGACTTAACAGTGTCTCGCATGGCGGTGGCAGATCTGCGGAGAGTCGTAGATCTGTGGACGGAGCAATACGAAGAACTGGGTGGGCTGCCGTTCATCAACTACGTTCAGATATTCGAGAATCGCGGCGCGATGATGGGCGCAAGTAATCCACATCCCCATGGCCAGATCTGGGCGAGCAGCAGCATCCCCAATGAAGTAACGAAGGAGCACACGGCGCAGCAGAAGTATGCGACAGAGCATTCATCTTGTTTGCTTTGCGACTATCTGAGGCTGGAGAAGAGCCGGCGTGAGCGCCTGGTCTGCGAAAACGAGTGTTTCTCGGTGTTCGTACCGTTCTGGGCGGTGTGGCCGTTTGAAACCATAATCGTTCCACATCGTCACATTGGGGCGATCGCGGAGTTGGATGGGCCCGAGCGCTCCAGCCTTGCGGACATTCTGCAGCGGATCACCAGCACCTACGACAAGTTATTCCAGGCTTCCTTTCCTTACTCAATGGGCTTCCACCAAAGGCCGACTGACGGCCAAATGCATCGCGAGTGGCACATGCATGCACACTTCTATCCTCCGCTACTGCGTTCGGCGACGGTGCGGAAATTTATGGTCGGGTACGAAATGTTGGGAACCCCACAACGCGATATCACCGCCGAGAGCGCAGCGCAGCGACTAAGAGAAATCAGCCAGAAGTAAACACCGCAGCCGTCGTCTACACTGGTTGCTTGCTGAGTCACAAAGAATCCGACAATTTGCGTGTGGTACTGGTGGCAACGCGCAATCCTTTGAATATTGGCGCGACGGCGCGCGCGATGAGCAATTTCGGATTCGAGCGCCTGCGCGTTGTGAATCCATATCAATTAGCATTTCGCGAAGCTCGATCGGCGGTGGGCGCCGCAGCGCTGCTTCGTCAAGCAGAAGAGTGTAAGAGCCTGGCTGAGGCAATTGCGGACTGCAATCTTGTGGTGGGAACGACGGCCGCTCAGAACCGCGAATTGCGGCATTCGCTGAAAGGACTGGAGCCCGCCGCCCGACTGATCCGTCGTGCACTTGCTAAAGAGCGCGTGGCGTTACTGTTTGGATCGGAAAAGCGTGGGCTATCGAACGACGATCTGAGTTACTGCCATTGGCTGATGAGAATTCCCGCCAGCGAGAAGCACGCGTCGATGAATCTGGGGCAGGCGGTTGCAGTTTCGCTGTACGAGATTGCTCGTCGTTCCAGCAAACGTGACGGTGACAGAGTCGAGAAGAAGGCGGCGGGTGCCGACCTGGAACGGCTGGAGTCAGTGTTGGCCGAGGCATTGGAGGCGAGTGGATACGTGCAGAGTCCAATCCCGGCGAGCCGGAAGCAAGAGTTCCGACGCTTGATGCGTCGCCTGAAACTTAATCCCTCCGATGCGGAATTGTTGCTGGGGATGTTGCGCCAGATTTCGTGGAAGCTACGCAGTGGCTGACACTTTGGTTACACCTGGATGGCGCCGCTCTCGATGTCGTTGATGGCTTGCGTGATGTTTTCGGGCTTTCCCAAGTCCCGCCAATAAAACTCATCTGCAGAAAAGGCCATTATCTTTTCTCCCGTGCCAGCTAACCGAAGATAGGTGGTAATGATCGAGAAAACGCCTTCTTCCGTGACCATGGGCAGAAGCCGCGGAGAAATTATGTGGATCCCCGAAAACGCGAGTGGACGCACAGCGGAAGCGTTGCGCACCAACTCGTCGCTTGCTCCCTGACCGGACCGGCGGCCGCACAATTGCCCGCTTTCGTCGAATAGCAGATACCGCGAAGTTCGGCGGTTCTGGACGGCGAGGGTCGCAACAGCACCGCTGACCTGATGTTGATCGAGCATGCGATGTAGATCGATGGTGCTGATGACGTCTACATTGTGAAGTAGAAAGGGTTCATCTCCGTCGCGCAGGAAAAAGTCGGCCGCTTTCTTCAGGCCTCCTCCCGTATCGAGGAGAACGTCTTCGCGCGAGACCTCGATGTGCATGCCGAAGTTATCGTGTGCGGCAAGAAAGCGGAGAACCATATCGGCAAAATGGTGTGCGTTGATGATGACGTCGTGAATCCCAAAAGAGCGCAGGCGCGTGAGGGTGATTTCGAGAAGAGTTCGCCCGGCAACTTCGACAAGCGCCTTAGGGCAGTTGTCAGTGAGGGGCCGGAGTCGAGTGCCTAGTCCGGCCGCGAGTACCATGGCCTTCACTTGCCCATGCTCTCCAGGCCGATGTGGCGGATATCGATCTCGACTCCATTACGGTCATGCAAGTGACGCGCGAGTTGTTCGGCAAGATAGACCGAACGATGTTGGCCACCGGTGCATCCGAACGAGACCATCAGGCTGCCAAAGCCCCGGCGTTGGTATTCGGCGACGCTGGCGTCAACGAGGGAGTTGACGTGTCCGATGAACTGACGAACCGAAGTTTCCTTATCCAGATACTCAATCACAGGAGGATCCTTGCCGGTAAGGGGTTTGAATCTCTCCTCGCGCCCGGGATTCGGCAAGCTGCGCGCATCGAAAACAAAGCCGCCGCCGTGGCCGGACTCGTCTTTCGGCAAACCACGGTGGAAGGAAAAACTGAAGATGCGCACGTTCAGCAGCTTGGCCGCTGAGGCAATCGCGGCTCGTTCACGGAGTTCCGGGCCAAAATGGCGCAGTTTTTCGGATGCCAACATGTTAGTGAAAGCTTCCGTGAGAGCGGGCAGCGGAATAGGCAATGTCACGTTGTGCAGTAACCAGCGGAGATTCTTCAACGCATAAGGGACGCTCTGTAAGAAATGCGATTTGCGTTCGTAGAACCCGCGAAATCCGTACGCACCCATAGCCTGCATGATTCGAACGTAAACGTAGGCGTAGTAGTAGTGCAGAAACTTCTTGCGATCGAGCTTGATGAATTTGGCGAGCGCGCCGAGGTAATGATCCAGGAGATGCTGGCGGACCTCGGGCGGAAGGTCAGCCTTCGCATCGTAGAGCAGGGAGGCGATGTCATACTGCAGCGCTCCCTTGCGCCCTCCCTGATAATCCACAAAATAAGGGTCGCCGTTTAGCAGAAGAACGTTTCGCGACTGGAAGTCACGATAAAGAAAATAGTCGCGATCGGCGCTGAGCAGGAACTTGTTAAGCCGGGTGAAATCGTTCTCGAGGTCCTGCTCATTGAACGGGATCTCGGCAAGTCGAAGGAAGTAGTACTTGAAATAGTTCAGGTCCCAGGCAATCGACTGGCGATCAAAACTACCTCGGGGGTAGCAGACCTTGTAGTTGAGGTCACGGCCGGCTTCTATCTGGAAGCGAGGGAGGATTTCAACGACCCTGGAATAGGCGGCTACGGCATCCGGCTTGACATCCGCACCGTCACGCCTGGCAGACAAGAAATCGAACAGCGTGGTATCCCCGAGGTCTTCTTCGAGGTAGGCCCCTTGCGACAAGTCCTCGCCATAGATTGCTGGAACCGGCAAGCCGTGCCGTTTGAAATGACGCGAGAATTCCAGGAACGCGATGTTTTCCTCGCGCACTCCGTAACGGATGCCAATTGCGCTGTTTTCACCATTCGCCAGGCGGATAATCTTTCGGCCGGAGCCGCCCAGTTCTCCTTGCAGCGGCTGAATACGCGTGGCTGGGCCGCGAAAGTGCCTCTCAAAAAGCTGTGCGAGGACATCCATGGTGATGAAGCAAGCGACAGGATAGCACGCGGGAGACGGCCGCCCGGGGAACAGGCCACGATTCGGTGCAACTCACAACCCCAGACACGTCATCCAAAAATCCTGCTGAAGCGTAATGAAACTTTCCCGAACATCCTTTTTGGTGGCTTCGCTTTGGTTTGGCATACTCACAGGTCTCCTGGAGTCTCTGGCCTTCCTGCGTTTCCCCCAGTTGGCGAATCCCGATTTGCCGTGGATTGCCCTGCTCTTCTCAAT
>JBPYEW010000123.1:0-23374 GCA_051984555.1 Terriglobales bacterium
ACGAAAAGAAAAGCATCATCGCAAGCCGCTTCCACAACACGATTGCTGCTGTGATCGCAGAAGTCTGTTCGCGAGTACGCCATGACGACGGCCTGGACCGTGTGTGCCTGAGCGGAGGAACTTTCCAAAATATGTACTTGCTGCGGCGTACTGTTTTATTACTGCGTGCGCGGGGATTCGAGGTCTTTTTGCATTCGAAAATCCCGTCCAATGATGGTGGCATTTCGCTCGGTCAAGCAGTCATTGCTAACCAGCTTTTCAACGGTGGAGCATAACTCATGTGCCTGGCAATCCCCGGTAAGGTACTCGAGGAATTCGAGCGCAGCGGTATGCGCATGGCGAAGGTCCAGTTTGGAGGTGTCACGCGTGAGGCCTCGCTGGATTACGTTCCCGATGCCAAGGTCGGCGATTACGTCCTGGTCCATGTCGGATTCGCGATCAGTACTGTTGACCCTGAGGAGGCAGAACGCACCTACCGGCTGTTGGAAGAGATGGACTCACAGAGCTCGACGCCCCGGTCATTGACGAGGCTCCGGTGAAGAAACCCCGATGAAGTACATTGACGAGTACCGTAACGGCCGACTTGCCCAATCGGTAGTGAATGAGATTCGCCGTATCCAAACGCGACCGTGGGTGATCATGGAAGTTTGTGGCGGGCAAACGCATTCTATCGTCAAGCACGGAGTTGATCGGCTTCTGCCCGAAGGTATCGAACTGGTGCATGGGCCAGGATGTCCAGTCTGTGTCACTCCGCTGGAGATCATTGATAAAGCACACGACATTGCTGCCCGTCCCGATGTCATCTTCTGCTCGTTCGGCGACATGCTCCGCGTGCCCGGGTCCCATGGCGATCTCCTCACACTTAAATCAAACGGTGCAGACATTCGCGTCGTCTACTCGCCTCTGGACTGCTTGAAGATTGCGCAGTCGAACCTTGACAAGAACGTTGTGTTCTTCGCGATTGGGTTTGAGACCACCGCCCCTGCGAATGCAATGCTGGTGTTCCGCGCCAATCAGGAAGAGGCCGCCAATCTTTCGCTTCTCGTGTCCCATTCGTTAGTGCCCCCAGCAATCGCCTACATCTTGCAGTCGCCACCAAACAGGGTACAGGCGTTCTTGGGCCCCGGCCACGTGTGCACTGTCATGGGGTACCGGGAATACGAGCCCATCAGCGAGCGGTACAAAGTGCCGATCGTGATCACTGGGTTTGAACCGCTGGACCTGCTGCAGGGCACGTTGATGGTCGTCCGCCAACTCGAAGAAGGTAACGCCGTAGTCGAGAATCAATATTCTCGCGTTCTGAATCGAGAGGGAAATGTATCGGCCCGCCAATTGGTGAACAGTGTTTTTGAAGTCTGTGATCGGAAGTGGCGGGGCGTCGGTTGCATTCCGAAGAGTGGATACAAGCTTCGTCCTCAATATTGCCATCATGATGCGGAACAAATCTTCAAGATAAAAGAGACGGATGTCAAAGAACCCTCTATCTGCATAAGCGGGCAGATCCTGAAGGGAATCAAGAAGCCCCACGATTGCGCGGCTTTCGGGACAATATGCACTCCACTGAATCCGCTCGGGGCAACCATGGTCTCTGCCGAGGGTGCATGCGCAGCGTATTACGGCTACGGACGTCACCTCGAGAACGGAAGCCTTGAATCCCAGGCCAGAGTGGAAGGCAAACCATGAGCAGGGTCTTGACGGCGGTCGATCCCTCACAGCACCTTGCGCTCGTCTCAAGAAATGAGGTAGACCCCTGATGAGCAAAACTGCCGACAAGGGGGGCGCCTTCGCAGCCGCAGCGTGTCCTCTGCCGGTCACTCAACATGAGCAGATCGTCCTCGGCCATGGCAGCGGTGGTAAGTTGAGCGCGCAATTGGTCGAGCAGGTCTTCTTGCCTGCATTCAGCAATCCTTTGCTAAACAAGCTGGATGATCAAGCTGTACTGCAGATCAATGGCTCACGGCTGGCGTTCACCACTGACGCATTTGTGGTCACACCACTCTTTTTCCCTGGCGGTGATATCGGTCGCCTCGCCGTAAATGGCACAGTCAACGATCTCGCCATGAGCGGGGCTCGCCCTCTATATCTCTCGGCATCGTTCATCCTTGAAGAAGGTTTAGCGATCGCTGATCTTCGGCGAATCGTCCATTCGATGAAGGAGGCTGCTTCCAACGCAGATGTCCAGATAGTCGCAGGAGACACGAAAGTGGTCGACCGGGGAAAGTGCGACAAGGTTTTTGTCACCACCACCGGCGTCGGCATTTTGGAGAAGCCCGTTGACATCTCCGCAGATCGCGCCCGCCCCGGAGACCAGATCATCCTTAGCGGCTATATCGGTGATCATGGGATAGCAATCCTTTCTCAGCGCGAAAATCTGGAATTCGAAGGAGCGATCGAAAGCGACTGCGCTGCCCTGCATAGCCTCGTTCGGTCGATGCTCGAGGTCAGCCCACATATCCATTGCATGCGTGACCCCACACGGGGCGGTGTGGCTACTGTGCTGAACGAGATTGCCGTCCGATCTCACACAGGGATGGTTCTGCGAGAAACTGCGATTCCGGTACACGACACTGTTCGGGGAGCTTGCGAGATTCTCGGGCTAGACGCCCTCTATGTTGCCAATGAAGGCAAATTGATCGCCATCGTTCCACCTGAGATCGCCGAGGCCATGGTGAGCCGAATGCGTCAGCACGATCTTGGGACCGAAACCCGGATCATCGGAGAAGTCGTCGCCGAACATCCCGGTATGGTACTGATGAGAACCGAGATCGGTGGCACACGTATTTTGGACACTCTTTTTGGAGAGCAGTTACCAAGAATTTGCTAAGCGGAACGAACTGGAGTTGCGAAGACTCCGACGGATCGGACCACTAACAGAATGTGAGGCTTGCGGGTGCACGAACTCTCGATTGCATTAGGCATCATGGAAGGAGTTCTCGAAGAACTGGGACGGCGTGGCGTGCCCAAGGCCTCAGCCGTTCATGTTCGCGTTGGGAGGCTCTCTGGAGTCGACAAAGATGCTCTCTCGTTTTCCTATGGAGTGGCTACCCAGGAAACGCCGCTCGCACACTCTCGCTTGATCATCGAAGACGTGGATGTCTCTATCCACTGTCCCGTCTGCGGCGCCGAGAGACCAATCCGCACTTTTCCTGTGCTTGCCTGCGCGCAATGCGGTAGCACTTCGGAACGCATCATCCACGGTAGGGAACTGGAGATCACCGCTGTCGAGGTCACCCCATGAGCGACCCGCGAATTATCGAAGTACGGAGAAAAATACTTAAAGAAAACGACGTCGTAGCCCGTAGATTACGTGATCATTTTCGCGACACAGGTGTCCGTGTGATCAGCCTGGTTTCCAGTCCTGGGTCCGGAAAGACGACGCTGCTTGAGCGCATTCTCACTGATCTTGGCCAGAAACATTCAGTTGCGGCATTGGTTGGCGATCTCGCAACGGAAAACGATGCTATGCGCCTGGCGCGCTCTGGTGCACCTGTGAGACAAATCACCACGGGGACCGTGTGCCATCTCGATGCGACAATGATCGAGAAATCTCTGGATGATTGGGCGATCGGGAAGTTTGAACTCTTATTCATTGAGAACGTCGGAAATCTGGTTTGCCCGTCAAGCTTCGACCTTGGCGAGAGCGTGAGGCTGGTGCTCGTGTCTACCACGGAAGGTGAGGACAAGCCGCTAAAGTACCCCACGATCTTCAACACCGCAGATGTTGCGGTGGTCACTAAGATGGATTTGGCTGCCGTGCTTGATTTTGATCTCGACGCGTTGATCCGAAACATCCACATGGTGCGGCCGGGCATGCCAGTCGTGAAGATCTCGAGTCGGACCGGTGAAGGTTTCCACGAACTTTACGACGTTCTGCTCGAGCGCCGATCCGCGTGCGAAGCCTCTAACTCCGGAGACTGATCCTCCCCGCAGCCCAAGCCATCCCTCGGAATCGTATGTCACTCTACTGTACCGGCGTCGGTGTCGTTACTGCGGCGGGTCGCAGCGCTTTGGATTTATCAATCACCCACTGTGGGAAAACTGGCTCGCCTTGCGGCGGCTTTCCTGAGGTGATAGCCCAGTGTTCCAGCCACCCTGTACCTTCTTCGCCCACGTAAGTATCAGGCAAACTGTAAGCGGAATCGCTGAGAGCATCCGCCAGGGTTATGAACCGGTATCCCCGCTTTCGCAGCACGCTGAGGAGCTCTCCGATATGGTCCGCCTCCAGTTGGTTCGCGTGCAGCAGCAGAATATGCTTGATCTCGTAGCCCACAAGCTTCGTTGAAAACTGCTCGGAATAGGCAAACACTGAATCGCTGTAAGACAAGTAGCTCTTTACAAGCTCCTGTTGCAGGGCGGTATCGCCGCGCTTCTTCGCGTCCTCGTAAACGCCGGCATACATCCAGTCCCACGCATCCATCGTCACTGGAGCAATCCGGTATCCGCGCTGTGTGAGGAACGCCTCCGCTTCGCGTCGCGTCTGCAAGTCGCGCCCCGTGTCTAAATAAGGATGGCGGAAGTACCGGAGTTTCATCTTGTGCTGCGTGAGCAACCAGCGGGTTACGTTCTCACCATGGATGACGTCGTCCTCCCACGTCTTCAAATCCAGCTGGTTGAGCGACGAATGCGTGTACGTATGATTCCCCAGCTCGAACCCGTAGTCTAGCCACAAGCTAAGTGCCTTGATTCTGTCGTCTACCTCGCCGAACTTAAACAGTCTCTCCTCGTTGACAAACCCGACCACTGGGATCTTCTGGTCCCGCAGCGTGGTCAAAAGACGCGTGGTCATGTCAACAATTTCAGCGCCGGTCATGGAACCCGCAGATGCTGCGGGAAGATCGTCGATAGTAATCGCGACCTCCCGTTCGGGAGGATTCGCCCCGAATAACGGTTGAGAGAACGTCAAGATCAAGGCAGAGCAGGTCATCAGCACCAGATGTTTCTGCACGAGTACTCCTCGAAGCGCATACAAGATCGAGTCCGCTTCCAATGTAAACGCAGGTTTCATTTTTGCACAGTCCAGAGCGCCCAAAAAAATAAGCGCCAGCAGTTTGCTGACGCTTGCAGAAACTTTTGCAATACGACCAAATATTTACTGTGGGGAATGGGACAAGCGTTTAGAGATCGTGGTTGCGTGGAGCTCGCCTTTATCATCCGATGTACCCACACAAATCACGTAGTCACCATCCTTAACATCGCTTGCCTCAATAGGGTTCGTTTTCTTCTCGTGATGGTACTGGCTGGAGAACTTAGTCGAGGCATCGTAATGAACAATCCTCTGGGCTCCTCCCCCTGAACCCCGAACGGCGATGGTAGATTTGTCCTTGTTGCTGTAAGCAACTCTTCCCTCAACGCGATCTTCCTTCTTGGCATCATCCGCAAATCCCGCTGCCGCGAGCCAGGAAACAAGCGCGAGCACGAATACAACAGCGACACCCTTCTTCAACATGTACCCTCCTTAAGGTTTAAAACTCCGAGTTCCGGGGCCCGTTTGCAATGTGTTCACGAACGCGTGCACGTACCACTGTTTGAAAATCACCCATGCGACCCGGTTTAATACAGAACAGCAGCTTCCCCTTGTTGGCTGATCAGTTGCTGAAACCGGTCGACAATCTTATCTCGGCGCGCCATTACCGCCTTTACCTCGTCTTTAGTCAGGTAATGCTTCGTTCTGGCAGTCAGCTCGTTGGAATCCAATGTTTTCAACTTCTCCAGCAGTTGACGGTCGCAGCGAACCAGGTCCTCGGGCCGCCGCAGGTCCTTGCTGAGGCGAAACGCCCGGGTGAAATCAATTCGATAAATCTTCCAGTCTTCGCCAATCAACACATTGGTGAGATTCGCGTCGGTATCGTAGATCAATTCGTCGAAAACTCTCACCCGATACATCTGCTTGTTCCATGCGTCCGAATCGGGAGCGCTTATCCCCTGCTTCTTACGCTCTGCTTCGTCCATTTTGATGGGCAGCCACCAACTGACGGAGCCGGACGTACCCTTGTAACTGCGTTCCACGTATACCGGCACCATATCGTCGACCCCTAACATTTCCGCCAAATTATAGGCCGCAATGTTGTACTTATAGGAATCGACGAAATTCATTTCCGATTTTCCGCTCGCGAGTTGCAAGTTCGACTTGTGTTCATCTACGCCTTGGTAGGAAGCATCATGCGTGATCTTCCCATCACTCAAGGTCAGTCGCACCGTCCCGGTGACTCCCTTGTTCGACTCCTTGGCAGATTTGACCTTCGCTGTGCGCAAGAATTCCTTGATCTCGTCTTTGGTGAGCGCGGGATTGTCTGCTGCCACAACAAGACGTGTGGCAAACATCAGTGCCGCTAATACGACGAACCGCTTTCTGCGACCCAGACCAGCTAAGTACATAGAGACCTCCAAAAGTCTTGAAATTCTCCACTTCCCACCGGGTCCCACGCCGACAGCGCCCGGACAACTTAACACCTCGCAACTGTTCGTGCCAAGTTCATGTCTGCGCCGCGTGTCGGATGACCTTTCCACTTTGCGCCAGCCGCTGTTTAGCCGTTCGGGCGGCCTCCCGCAGCAGCGGATCTGGGTCGTTCAAACACTCGACCAACTGATTCTCGAGAGATGTGATCCCCAAGGTACCGATCGCATATACCCCGCATGACCGCAGCCAGGGATCATCGCTCCCGACTAGGGCCGCCACCGCCTGCTCCTCGTTTTCTACTCTTGCCGGAACGTACCGATCCGCGATCGTCGCACGTTCAGAGATGGATATCCTGCCATCCAACAGCGGGACGAGCATGGCCCGTAACTGTGACTTCAAAACATTATCGAGAAATTCCAATGCATTATCGTGCACTGTTACCTTCTTGGCCTGCAACCCGAGATACGCACTGTGAGCATCGATGTGCGGATACAACAAACCCAGCAGACGGAAAATACGCTCGAGTTCTTGCTGCATGGAGTCGTTCAGGGCACGATTGACAGGGTCGTCGTTGTCGTAAACCACTTTTAATTTCGCAAGGATCTGATACGAACGATAGTGTCCAATGATCTCGGCGGCTAGTGCCGTCTCTAGCATCTGGGTGTCACGTTCGACATCAGGGTGGTTGCGGTGGAGCTTATTCAACCCACAGATGATCGCAAATCTTAACGCGGTGTCCCTTTCCAGCAGATTCTCATGCAACACACGTGCTGCTGATGGCGTGCCTACTGCAACAAGTATCCCCGGGATCTCGCGACGAACTGGCATCGGCACCGAACCGTCCGCGATGTAGTCCTGCAAAGACCCGACGACCGCATCGCCGAAGCGCGCTAATGCTTTCCCGGCTTCGGTGGCCAGTTCCGCATTTCCCAGGAGTTCCAGGAGTTCCGGAACCATGCGTCTCTTGCGGAGTTTGCCGACCGATCGGACTGCCTCGCGCGCCACTGGCAAAGCAGCATCGTGAACCAGACGCGAAAGCAGGGAATCGAATCCGTCCGGAAGCTCACCCAAAAGCTTCGCCGCTTCCACCCGGGTCCGTTCACCCTCAGGACCGGCCTCATCCACCATTCCCTCGAGGATGTGGCGCGCCGTCTCAAGATTTTGTGCTTCGCCCGCGCGCGAAAGGTACGCGACGATGGCTGAGCGTACCGAGAAATCCGCGAAATCGCCCAACTCGTCGATCAGAGTCAGCGGATCCACATTTGAATGATGCGACACATACAACATGGCCTCGGTGCGCACGCCAAGGTCCGGATCTTTCAGCAGTTTGTGCACCTGTGGCAACACGGCGGTATCACCGGCTGCATCCAGAATCTCCAGCGCTTTCTGCCGGACGTCTCTATCGGAACTATGCAGAAGATCGCGAACAGCCGGATGCGGCACGCGCTTACGTTCCGCTTGTAACAAGCTCAAGGCGGTTAGGATCTCCTGCGGGTCGGAAGCAGAGATCTTAGAAACTAGTAGGTCGGTTGTCGAACGATCCAGAACGAGGGCGGTGGACTGCTCCACGTCGATTCTGTGCCTGCTGATGTTGTGCTCCAGCGTAGCCACGTATTGGCGCCTTGCGACCGAAACCACTAACATCCAACCGGTGATCAAAATCAGGGCCAGCCAGCTGATCTGTCGCGCAGGCAAATGTAGAAACGTAGCAAAGACGAGAACCGTGACGCCGGCGAGACCATCTCCCATTCGCCAAATAACAGTATCGATGAACCACTTAGCGTGTAACTTCACGTTATTGGTCACCGGAAGGTAGAGCAACTCCACCGTCGACTTATCGATCGAATACCGCAGCACCTGGTCGTTCGCTTTAAGAAAAACGGCTGCGCCCAGAGTGCCCAAAACCAGCAGAGTGATGGACCCTGCGAACACCGTTACAGGCAGTACGAACAGCAGCACGCCTATTCCGAACTTGCGCAGGAATCTAGTCGTCAGCAACAACTGCACTGCCAGCGACAAAATAGCGGCATAAAAATTGAAGTTGCCGAAGAATACCGCCAGAGCGTCTTTGTTGACCAAAAACTCCTTGGCGATTGCTTTGAACTGCCATCCAGTCAGGGTGGTCACGAAAGACGAAATGCATATGACGGAGGCGATGGAGCGAAGGTACGGGGACGAGAAAACTATCCTCATACTGTGCCGGAGGTCGTGCAACCCGGTCTCCAGCTTGTGCGCACCAGCTTCCTCCCCGTCGACCGGTCTGACTTGTCCGGCATGCCACATCAGCAGCATCAGACCGGAGCAAATCAATAACAAAGCTGCCATCCCTAATAGCAGGCTCTCTGTGCCGAACGACTTCGCTACCGTCTTTGAAAAGTATCCAGCAAAGATCCAGCCGGCGATGGCGCCGCCACCGACCATGCCGAAGATGCGTTTGGCTTCTCGCGTGGTGAGTGCATAGTTCGCGAGCGTCCAAACCTGCGTGGGAGCAAGCACTCCGAAGATGCCCACCCAGATATAAAAAACGGGAAAAAGCCAAACGAGATGATAGTAGTGTCCGAGAACCCAGAAAGCCGCACAATTTGACGCGAAGAACAACTGGCTGCCCACCAACAAAGTTTGCAGCGATACCCACCGCCCGAGTTTTATATATGCGGCAACTACGAAGCCCACAAAAACAGCGACAGCGATATCCGCGTAGGGCAGTTGAACAGCCTGAAATCGGGCAAGGAATAGGGCATCCCGGGCCACTCGGCCCGTCACATAACTGCTGATGATCAGAAACAGACACAAGCAAAGCAGGATCCCCCGCCCCAGATCTCCGGGCTGGATGTTAAGGACCCTCTCGATCCACCTTTTCATCAGTTGGTAGCCCCTAGAATCTCGCGGCGAGGTGTTCGGCTCCTACCGTTGACCATGAGACCTTGGTAGGTTCGAGCAACACCTGTTCCTGCTCCATATATTGCGCGGTGAATTTAGCGTTGTCCTGTATCTCTAGCGCCGACGCCCTTCCACCTACGTAAACGCTGCTCAACATTCCTGTGTCGATCAAAAATACCTTGCCGCCAAACCGCGGACGCACAGCGCCGCCCTTTTGTACGGTGTGTCCCACGACTACATGGTTGGCATGGAATGCCTGCAGAATTGTCGTGATCTGCGCGTTACCTTCCTCGTCGGTCCACTGGTCGTATCCCCGAAACCAAAGAGGACCATCCGGCCGCACGCTGAGCCACTCTGGATAGTGCAGGAACTGGACAATCCTGTTTTCGAGTTCCGGGTTCACTCGAGTCTTGGACTTCTTCTCTGCGGAAATCTCCGCCTGAACAACCGCCGTGGTCTCTTGCAGGGTGAAGAAGGGCAGGATCAAGTGCTCCTCTACCATGGACTGCTTCAGAGAATCGAACCCGCTGATCTCTTCATGAATTCGGGAATTGATGCCTGCAACCTTCATCGACGACACGGCGGGCGAGAGGCCACCATGTAGGAAGAGCACTCCGTTCAATTCGGCTATAGCCGCGTGACTCCTTAGCCACTTCCCATAAATGCCCTGCGGCCCAAATGCTTCCCGTTGCTCGATAAATCCAAGCGGGTGCCGGGCCATCCATTCAGCCTCGGTCAACTCCATCGGCTGCGGCAACTCCGCGATAAGGGCTCCGTGGCTGTCACGCCATTTGACATAGTCTTTATAGGCGGATTTGCGGCGGTCCTCCGATTTCCCATCGGCAAAGCTGGCATAGTTCTCAGGAGTGACATATCTCACGTCACCCATGATGTTCATAACTTCGTGATTGCCCAAAAGCGAGACCACGCGACTCCCGTCTTTGGAAGCCTCCTTCTCTATCGCCATAAGAAGGTCCATGACCTCGCGAGGCTTGGGGCCGCGATCCAGGAGGTCGCCGGTTTGGACTAGCGTGGTTTTAGTGCCTACCCAGTGATTCTGCTTGTCGATGAGGCCGGTGTGTTGAAGGATTTCTACGAAGTGGTCGAAATCGCCGTGAACATCACCAATAGCGATGGTGGAAGGTCCTGATTCCGAAGGCGGTATTGCTCCCGCCCAGCCAATCAGTGACAACAACAGAATAAAGAGTAGAACCGCGTGACGGCCCGGCTTACCCATGGTGGTTTCCCTTGTAGTTCACGGACCGAGCCGCTTGGCTCGGGGGTGGTTCAGAACTTGTGGCCCCGGGGAAGTAAACAGAAACTCAAAGGTTTGTGAATGTTAGGCTCGCAGTCATTTCATGTCAACAAATTAGTCGAATCAGGCGGTTCTGCGGACTCGCTAATGTACAAGGCGAACACTACAAAACCGGTCCCCTTCCACCGCATCAGCGTTCATTGCCTTTGCTTCTGAATCTAGCGGCAGGTTCAGCGTGTGATCGGTCGGCCCCGCTTGCCTTTCACTATCGTTTGGAGCCTCAGCGCCGATGGCGTTCTATGCGTCCGAGAACTTAAGCTCGTCGAAACTCAGCCCTGCTCTATGATCGGCAGGCACTTTCTCTTTATTCCACGGACCGGACTAGTCTGGATCACCCCACGGTCCAGGCCGAAATCATCCGGAAGGGGTGACCAGCCGGAAACACCTGCAGAGACAAGTGTTTCCGAGAGTTTCGTATTGATATATACTTCGCCCAATGATCAGCTTGGGTTGAGGCAGGCTGGTTGCTCCCCAGCCGGCACTCCGTCGGACACCCCAGGCAGAGACAAAAACATGCAGGATCCTAAGCGTGCGGATCAGGTCGGCGCAGGCACTCCGTCCCCGCCACCTTCCGATAAAGGACAACAAAAGTCGGCCGTCTCGTCCCCTCCTGCAGAGGCACCCACCTTCATTGAGACTTTCCGCGGCCACGGTTCCAACGATAGTGAAGCTGCGACATTCATTGAACCTTCGCCTGCCGTGAGCTCATTCCCCGGGCGCGAAGCAGTCGCATCTCCGTCGGTCGTAGCACAACCAAAGTCGAGCTGGAGCACCATCCTGTTTCAGCCCGGCGTCGTTTTTGGGGGCCGCTATGAGATCATCGAACTGCTCGGCGAAGGTGGCATGGGCGCAGTCTACAAGGCCCGCGACCGGGAGCTTGAGCGGACGATCGCCCTGAAGGTTATTCGAGCCGATCTGGCAAACAATCCCGAAATCCTACAGCGCTTCAAGCAGGAACTGATCCTGGCACGACAGATCACCGACCGCAATATAATTCGCATCTTCGACCTCGGTGAAGCCGAAGGCGTCCGCTTCATCACCATGGAGTATGTGGAGGGCGAGAGTCTTTACCACATGCTCCGCGAAAGAGGAAAACTGCCGATCGACGAAGTCGTCGACATCATGGAGCAGGTGTTCAGCGGCCTTCGCGCAGCTCACCGGGAAGGAGTTATCCATCGCGATCTCAAGCCCGGCAATATCATGCGCGACAAGCAGGGACGCGTCGTCATCATGGACTTCGGCTTGGCACGCACGATGGGCAGCGATGGCATGACCCGCACGGGCGCCATGCTAGGCACCATGGAATACATGTCGCCCGAGCAGGCTCAGGCCAAGGACCTCGACGCGCGCTCCGACATCTTCACCATGGGGCTGATCTGTTACGAGTTGCTGTCCGGCACCATGCCATTTCATGCCGACAGTGCAATCGCAAGTCTGTTGCGTCGCACCCGTGAGCGCGCCGTTCCCATCTCTGATATAAGCCGCGAGATTCCGAGTGTCCTCAGCAACATCGTCAGCAAATGCCTGGAACGAGATCCGGCATTGCGTTATCAGAGTGCTGAAGCCGTTCTTGACGATTTGTATGCATGGCAAGGCAAGAGCGGCAAAACCAGGATTTCCGCTACCGCTCCCAGCCTTTTAATGAACCGTGCGCGTGACCTCCCATGGAAATGGTCTGCTATCGCCGCGCTTGCGCTGGGACTCATCATTGGCGGCACCTGGTACCTAAGTCGCCGCGGTCGCGTTCAGCTCACCACTCAGCATGCACCCGTTTCGGTGCTGGTGGCCGATTTCCAGAACAACACCTCCGACCCGCTATTCGATGACACGCTCGAGCCGATGTTCAACGTGGCGTTGGAAGGGGCCAGCTTTATCAATGCCTACAACCGCGGCAATGCACGCAAGCTGGCGAGCAAACTTCCCAACGGCACAAGCAAACTGGACGACAATTCGGCGCGTCTGGTGGCGGTGAGCGAAGGTGTGAATGCAGTGGTGAGCGGATCGCTGAACAGCCGCGGGAGCGGCTACAGCCTGGCCGTCCGCGCCGTAGACGCAGTAACCGGCAATACCCTCGCCAGTACGGAGATGAACGCGGCCAACAAAGATGATCTCCTGCTGGCGATTCCCAAATTGGCTGCTCCTATACGTAAGGTCCTTGGCGACAGTACGCCTGAGTCCGTGCAACTTGAGGCTTCTCAAGGTAGCTTCGCAGCTGGAAATCTTGAAGCCTTGCACCAGTACAGCATCGGTATGGAGCAGCAGTTCGCCGGCAATATGCAGGGAGCGCTGCAGTCGTTCTCCAAAGCGGCACAACTCGACCCCAACTTCGCTCGCGCGTATGCCGGCATGGCCGCGGCTGCTGGCAATCTGGGCCAACCTCAAGACGCAGAAAAGTATGCCAAGCTCGCAATGGCTCACGTTGATCGAATGACCGAACGCGAGCGCTATCGCGTCCGCGGCCAGTACTACATCCGGACCGAGAACTGGCAGAAATGCATTGAAGAGTATTCGGAGTTGATGAAGCAGTATCCAGCCGACAATATCGGGCAGAACAACCTTGCTTTGTGCTACGGCCGATCGCTGAATATGGCAAAGGCCATGGAAGAAGCGCAGAAAGCCGTCAAGATCGCGCCCAAGGATGTAATGACGCGCATGAACTTTGCCCTGTACTCCTGTTACGCGGCTGAGTTTCAGGCGTGTGAAACTGGCGGCCGCGAAGCTCTGCAGTTAAACCCCAAGTACGAAGAAGCATACTTCGCAATCGCATACGCGCAATTAGGCCAGAATCAACTTCCGCAAGCGACCGAGACCTATCGCCAACTCGACAAGCTCAGTCCTTGGGGTGCATCGCTCGCCTCGGTGGGATTGGGGAACATAGCCATCTATGAAGGCCGCTTCAAAGACGGCATTCAGATTCTTGAGAACGGCATCGCGTCCGACGTATCCGCTAAGAACCCTGACGCAGCAGCGGACAAATTCTGGACGCTTGCGTACGCGAAGCTTCTCCGTGGAGACAAACAGGGTGCCGTCGCAGACGCCGACAAGGCTCTCTCTAGCAGTCCTTCGTTGAAGATAAAATTTCTCGCAGGCCGCATCTTCGTTGAGGCGGGCGACACTGCGAAGGCAAAAAAACTCGCGTCTGGTCTCGCATCCGAGCTTCAGCCCGCGCCGCAATCATTTGCGAAGCTCATCCTCGGCGAAGTGGCGTTACAGGAAAAGAAGCCGAAAGACGCGCTGCAGCTTTTCACGCAGGCCAAAGATCAGATGGATAGCTGGATATCGCGTTACGACCTAGGACGCGCTTATCTTGCTGCCGGCGCCTTCACCGAAGCCGATTCCGAGTTCGACCGTTGCATCAAACGCCGTGGCGAAGCGCTTGAGCTCTTCATGGACGATATGCCTACGTACAGCCTGCTGCCGATGGTCTATTACTATCAGGGCCAGGTGCGCGAAGGGCTGCAGAGCCCTGGCGCCGCCGATTCCTACCGCACTTATCTGGAAATTCGAGGGAAGAGCACCGAAGATCCCCTGGTTCCGGAAATCCGCCGCCATCTGCCGAAATCTTAGTCCCCGCAGACCTTCCGTGTTGTTCCTGTCGCTCCGCTGACTGAGGATCGATGATTGGCGGCAACTGCTGTCAACAGATTGCCGCCAAATGTTAGAACTTCATCGTAACTACAATCGCGTTTGACGCCCCGCTCTGACTACCTTGTTTGTTCACGGCCGTCACGAAGTATGTGTACGTCGTGCCATTTTTGACAGTGGTGTCGGTCGTGAACGTCGGCGCGGGGGCATTTGGCCCGTTGGAAACCGTCTGAACTTTCTTGAAAGCCGAGAAATTCTGCAGCACAAGCAGACTCGTTGGGAACGAGCCCGTTGCGCGCCAAACCGTGTACGACCGGATTTGACCGTATCCCGGCGCATTCCATGTCAGCGGAACAGTCTTGCCGTTTTCCAGCGATCCCACGGTGGCCGGAACACAGGCCGGCACACCATTAACGGCAACACTGCAAGTCAGTCCACTAGGCGCGTTGACTGTCGACGTAGCGGTGTCTTCATCCTGTTCAGTTCCACCACCACCACTCTTCAGTCCGCCGCCACCACTCTTTAGACCACCACCGCCGCTCTTTAAGCCTCCCCCACCACTCTTGAGGCCGCCTCCATCGTCGTCAATGCCGCCACCACCACTCTTTAGCCCGCCGCCACCGCTCTTCAGGCCTCCTCCTTGGGAGAAGCCGAAGGCGCTCGAGCGCGCCCCCATCTGCTGGAGATTTATCGAACTCCAGTCATTGAAGCCGTTGAATGGCGCATCTCCGACCACCCCGTTGTGGTTGATGTCCAGCCCCGGAGGCATTACCGCATCGGGAAGACTCAAATCGTTGTTCCAATCGAGTCCACCTCCTGCGGGAGCTGCCGCGTCAACGCGAACGGACGGCGCTTCAGTCGGAGGCTGCGGCGTTCCGTCGCAATGCGCTTTGGCGTAGCGGCCACCGGTCGTTGCTTGTAGTTGGATGTCGAGTTTGTTCGGCTGTGAGTACCACCGAGTAAGGTGTTGCGCCGCCCCGATGCCAAGGCTCTCGTCCAGCGCTGTCTCATCGAGAAGAGGCAGAACTTGTCCCGAGTAATCGAACCCAAAGTTGGAGGCTGGATCGTTATCTACGAATCCGCGTACCTGGAACAGGTAGTTCATTACGCTGTCGAAATTGGGTTTGCAGTTTACGTCGTAGGACGGCACGCTGGCATTCATGGGATCCAGGTAATATGTACCGCCATGAGTGAGACTCAGTGCGTGACCCAACTCATGTGCAAGCGTTCCAATCTGGACCTGAACAGTCCCCACCTGGTTCGCACAATACCCGCTTGTGCCCGGGGCGCCCGATGGGTCCGGCTGACAGTTGGAAGGATCATCGAACCCCCACAATCCCAACGTCACCGCTGAATCTCCTCCGCCACCGAAATCGGAATGTCCAGACGTACTGGTTGGCCCCAGATACGCCAAGCCGAGTTGTGGTTCGTTGCCGAGCGTGTAAGCACCCGACGCCACTCCGCTGGTCGTGATGTTGAACGTTGTGGTGGTGAAGTTCGCACTCGTAGTTGATACCGCATTCGTAAACAAGTACGTTCCGTTTAGCGCGGGCTGTCCTAATGCCCCCGTAATCGTCACTCGGTTCGCGCTCGCGTCGCTGCACGCTGCCAAAGTGAACAGGGAACAGTCGCCCGGTCGGATGTACCCGCCGTTAGTCGGTAATGGAAGTGGCGTTTGCAGCGCGACCGTCGCCGTCGTGCCCGTGTTCACAATAGAAACGAGCTGTGGAAGCGTCGGGTCTGTCTGCTGAGTGGTATCCGCCAGGTTCCCAACCGTGCCCCAGAAAGACCGGGGCGATCCCAACGAGTGCCCCCAGAGCATGTAGTGATAGCTCTGATTTCGTCCCGGCTGGAAGTTCCCCCCGGCGGGATCGTTCTGGAAACTCTGAAACCCACCTTTCCAGCCGATCGCCGGCTGGCTAGGAAACGCGCACAGAGTCGCGCCATCGGCGCAAAGTAAAGTGCCCTCCGAGACGCTCTTACCGCCCGCTCCGGGCTGCGAGACAGACGTACCCGCTGGAAGCGGACTCGGCGGAGGCGTCAGTGGGTACTGGATGACGTAACTGCTGGTCGGATAGATGTTCTGACCCTGAGCGTTAACCCCAACGTCAAAATGCACTTGGATGTTCTGATTGTGGAAAATAGTTCCCACGGTATCCAGCGCCTGTTGTTTGGGCAGATGGGAATGCAATGTTTTCCCAGCTGAGCCGTCCAAATTGTTCAAATAGTCGATCTGGACGAAGATGTCTTTGACAAACTTGTTCGCACCCGGCAATGCGACCCACTGTTGCGGATACGCTGGGTTCGTATTCAGAGCGTCGAAATAACCGTTATTGTCCTCCCAAACGTCCAACAGACCATCGCCATCCTGATCTTGGACCGTCGTACTCACGATCATCGCGCCCCACGACACGCACCCGCTGTTGCTGGACGATGGAACCACCGACGTCGTCCAAGGCGTGTTCGCCGCCGTATTCACTTTGATATTCGGAGTTAACGTCAGATTCCAAGTGGCGTTATCCCAGGTACCGTAGATACCCGGAAACGCCGGTTGGGAACCATAAGGGGACGGAAGCGCTTGATTGTCCAGGTAAACGGTCTCAGACTTGTTGGACTGGCCGTTTGCAACGATATGCGTGAGCTTCGCATTCAAGGGCTGATTCAGAATGTCAGACCCTGGTTGATAAAACCCGGTGATGGCCTGACTCACTACCTGCGATGAATTACTTGGTGCCACAACCCCGTCGTACAACACCACCGCCGTCAAAGGAGTCGCGGGAGAGAGCACGCGATAGATCACGACAAGGCTTGCTCCGAGAGCCAACGGTGCCGTATTGCCGTTGCTCCCGCTATCGGCTAGGCGCACCGCTATCTTCCCGTTTGCGACCAGGGCTCCAAATGTCGTTCCCTGGGAACTGTTGTCGAGCGGCAAATAAGGGCGTACGTCGGCCCGGTAGGTACGCATTGTCTTTGATCCCTGCGCGGAACCGGAGCAACCACCTGAACTCCATGACACGGGTGCATTGGGATTCCCAAGCTGAGTTCCTGTTATCGGGTAGCCATTGAAGAAGCCCCTCTGTCCAGCAAAGGAGCTCTGATTGCTTTCAACGGTCATCCAGTACAGGTAAGCGCCGACGATGTCGGCACCTTTCGGAACGCTTTGAGGCACCCCTGCCTGCATCGGCTGTAGAGGATCCGGCACCGTGATGAACCCGGGTGCAAAGCCGGTGCCGTCTGGCGCGCCTTCCTGCCAACCGGCGACGACGTAGTCGCCAGTCACGAAGTAGTTCTTGAATATCGTGAGCTGGTTGGTTTGGGCAAATCCGGCTTGCATACTGACGATAAGGAGTAGTGCGACCGAAGCCAGAAGGGACATGCCCCTGACGCAGGTACTGCATGCCTGGGTGAGATAATCGCGCAGCATAGTTTTTCCTCTTCCTACCGACAGATATTCAGGCACCTGGTTGTTTTCGGTGAAAGACGCACGGATACAGCGGGCAAACTGAGCTTATGGTCTTTCTCCGAAAACTCGGAAAGCTTCTACCCGGGTAACAACCCATTCAGTCGTGCTATGGAAACAAATAAGGGGCGATACCGATAGGGGAAGGGCGAATCGGTAACACACCAGCCACGGCGCACTGGCTGAGAGTCAACTCTCCAACTTTCTGGCCCTGAGACTACCTGGAAAATCGATCGGATTTGGCATGCGTAGCGATGTTGGGTGGCACGCACACCAGTTGTCGAATCTTCTAATGAGCAGAGACTTTCGTCAAGTTGAATAATGCAGCAACGGCGTAAAAAATCAGCATCTCGCGGTGACCCGTAGCGCAGCACCCGATTTGGGCGCTCCGCGAATCGGAGGTGTTCATCAATTTGCGCTTTAGTGCAAATATCTGCACTTTGCTACGGGAGGCCCATACTCACAGCGGGAAGGTCCTATGGATCAGCAAGGTGCTAACGCCGACGGCCATTTCATTGAAACTTGAGATGTCCGCAACCAGCCCTATTAAAAGCGGGGATACAGGAGGGTATCGTGCACGGACTCGGCCCGGTACTTCCATCGGTTCCAGATTGCGTTTTGCAAGTTGCCGAGGACGACACCCGGTACTAGAATGGCCGCCATCTTACGTTCCCAAATTCTGCATAGAAAAACAGGAGAGGACATGAAGGCGAGAACGATCGTATTGATGTTGGCCCTGTGGTTGATCGGCATTGGTGCGTGCTTCGCCCAGAACCCATTTATGGGTACTTGGAAATTGAACGAGTCCAAGTCGAAGCTGGCCCCTGGATCTGCCAAGAACAGCACGGTGGTCTATGAAGCTATGGGCGATCAGGTCAAAGTCACAATCGATGGCACTGATGCTGCCGGCAAGCCCATGCATAACGAGTGGACCGGCAAGCTAGACGGCAAAGACTATGCGGTAACCGGCGACCCCAACGAAGACACTCGCTCCCTCGATCCGCGCACAAAGCATAAGATGGGTTTCAAAGTGAAAAAAGACAAGAAGGTTACGGCTACTGGCACCATTATCTTGTCCAATGACGGCAAGAGCCGGACAGTGATCACGAGCGGAACCGACGCGGAGGGCAAGAAGTTCAAAAACGAATCCGTTTACGATAAGCAGTAACGGATCACAAGCTCCGTCCCGCTTTTCTGGCAAAGTATTCGCCAACCATTTACTTCGGCGACCTTGAATACAGCGCCTTACCCCGCCTCAAGCGGCGGCGAGGCGCTTTGTATCTTCGTGTCAAAAACGCGACGCTCGTCGCGCCAACTGGTTTTTTCGACCCTTCTTGATGCTCAACAACTTACCCTCGGTGTATGCCAACCCGTGTTCCATTTTCAGAACAGTGCACAGGTTTTTGACACGTGAACGTCTTGAAGAGTTATAAACGCGCTACCGTAGTCTCGCGTACGAGTATGCGCAACCCATCCAACTGAGTTGCCACGCTGCGTCCCATTAACCTCGCTTCGGTGACTGAGGACAAAGCAATGACAGTCCGATCCAGAGCGCTATACGTTACTGTTCTGTTCAGCGTGTGTGCGTTGATATCGATTGCTCAGGAAGGCCAGTCGAAAACCGCCGCCGGCGCTACTGCAACCACCACGCAGTCCCCCAGTGGGCCAGCATCCGGCACCCAGCCCTCTACCGGGAGCAACAAGACACCCACTACTTCGAACGAATCCTGCAAGAATCAAGGTCTCTTTTCCATTTCACCCGGAGAGGCTCGGGTTACGCCCGGTGGTACTTTGCATTTTGAAGCTACCGCTGCGAGCGGATGCTCACTCCCGAAGCTGGATTGGAGTTTTGAGAGTGCCTCCCCTGATGTACAGAACTTAGTCGACATCAAGGATCACAATAGCTCCGCAGATCTGACGCTGCGCGGCAAGATATCCGAGTGGACCGACAAAATAACTAAGGACCCGAGTGCCGGCTCTATCCACGTTTTGGCGAAGGCAGGCGATCAGATCTCGGAAGCTGTCGTAACCGTCACGACACAGCCGGGTGGCAACATCGTCATACCTGTGATCGGTTTTGAACAGGCGGGCGCCAGTGCCGCCCAAAGCACACAGAAGTTCTTCTTCAACTTTTTCATCAGCCGTCCGCTTCCGCTTGGCAACACCGGATACACGGGCACCTGCAATTCGAAAAATCCAAAGCACCTCTCTCCCAAAAACCAGCCAGAGGGAATCAGCGAACCTTGCGCCGAGCAGTTGTTCGGTCCGCGTGTTCGCTGGTGGGGAGATGTGCGCATCGCCAGCTATCCGCAACAGATCAGCACGCCGGTAGCCGAATTTGCGAGTGGATTCGCCTCTCAGGTCGGACAACTTCGGGTCAATAAGCTGGCCCAAGCGGGAGAGTTCACTACCGGCTTGGAGGCGCGACTCACAAGTTTTCCAAAAGGACTGTACAGTATCGGAAGTTCCAGCGGGCGCGAGCACTCTCAGCTCTCTTTGGTCGCAGGCTTCGGAGCCATAAGTCCCCTCAATCCCATCGAGAGCTTACAACTTTTCGTTACGCCGCCGGTCGGATCCCCTCAACGAACAGCCTTCATTCAACAGTTTCCGACTTCCGCGAACTCCACGTACACAGGTTTCATTACGCCCGATCGCGGCCGGTTCTACTGGGAATACGGAGCCGGAATCCGCCTAAGCACATTGTTTTTCGACACTGCCGGCATGCAGAGCACCAGCCCCGCCATGGTGACTTACACCCTCGGCCAGAATCAGCTTGTATCCGGCGGAAGCAGCCAGGGAATTGTGCAACGAGTCGAAGCATTCTTCCCGCTCCCGCTTGGCGAACGGTTCGCCAAGAATGTCACGACCCTTTATCTATTTGGACGAGTGGACATGAGGCTTGCGGCTCCCCGACAGACAACCCCATTTGTTCTGCAGCCTGCTCCGTCGACCGTGAATGGATTTGACAGCAATGTCAACATTGTGACGACGCGTAGCAATCGCGACTTGTACACGATTGGGGTCGGCGTTGATGCGGTCAAGCTGATCAAGACAATGACCCTCCAGAATAAAAGCAAAAGCAACAGCTCGCCGGGTGGGAGTACAAAGACTCCGGAGGGGAATCCCTCTCAGCCTGCTAGCAGCACTCAACAACCGAACCGCTGAATGCAGTTTGGTGTTTACGGACGTCGGTGTAGCCAATGGCAGATTTCGCGGATGTTCTCAAGAAGGAAAAACAGGAAATCAGCACGCTTCGAGGCCGTCGCGGGTGTCCTCAGGACGAAGCTGGAAGTGGATTGAGCGGCATTTGCCTCTCGGGCGGCGGCATCCGTAGCGCCACTTTTTGCCTGGGAGTATTACAGGGACTTTCCACTTACAAATTGTTGAGGCGCTTCGATTACATATCATCGGTATCCGGCGGCGGTTACATCTCGAGTTGGTTGATAAGCTGGATCAAGCGACCCGGCGACGTGACGCCCCCACGTGCTGGAATTGAGATCGTCGAGGAACACCTGAGCAACTCCCCGCCGCACTTTGGCAGGCCAAAGGGCAAGTTCGATGGCTTAGTAAAACGAGTTCAATCCATTTCGGCGTCTTTAGGCTGGAACTGGAATGCTAAGCAGTTGGTGGACTCCCTTGCGCCTGCCCGAAAACAAGAGTCTTCGCGAGAAACCTCACGTACCGGGAAACACACCAATAACGCTGGTTCACCGAAAGACAGCTCTTCTCAAAGGCAAGATTGTGGCGCTCAACCGAACACGTATGAGGAGCCAGGCGGGATTAATTTTCTTCGTGCTTATAGCAATTACCTGACCCCCCGAATGGGTGTCTTGGGCGCCGACACGTGGGTGGCCATCGCCTCTTTCGTTCGCAATCTCGTACTGAACCAGGCGATCCTCTTTTCATCGCTGGCGACGGTTCTTCTGATACCTCGATTCGCTCAGTTCCTGTTCGACAAGACTGTTCACGTTTGGTGCCCACCGGCCTGGAAACTCGGCATCCCTGCCATCGTTATTTTTGTGGCCGCGCTTACATTCATTGACCGCAGCATCGCCGATTGCTCCCTCCGAGCCGCCGTAGCCAAAATCAAACATGGGAAGGAACCCGATCGCGACTTATTGGAGAGTACCGGCCAGGGCCGCGTTCTGTTGTTCGCCGTCGCGCCCGTCTTTATTGCTGCGACGATGGCCTCGTTGAGCTTAGCCTTGCACGTTCGGACCGAACCGCCGGCTAAACCTTGGCCGTGGATTCTGTGGACGATGTTGGCGTACTTTGGCGCGCGCTTCGCCGCCATGGTGATGTCCTGGGTGTGGATTCGCACTACGTGCCAAAAGCCAGAGGATGAAGACCCAATAATCTGGGACCAGATCAACAGAGAGTTCAGAGAGCGCGAAGCCTACGGGCGCCTGCCGATGTTGATCTCTGCCTTTCCGGCAGGAGCGCTGGCCGGCTTCTTGCTTTGGGCTCTGGCTCGGTTGTTCACATTCCTGGTGAACGCCCACGGTGACCTTGCTGTTGCGAACATCGCCTCATGGGGCCCTCCGCTACTGGTCTTTGTGGTCCTCGTCTCGGGCGTCCTGCACGTCGGTCTGATGGGACGTAAGTTCGTCAATGAAAAACGGGAATGGTGGGCGCGTGTGGCCGCCTGGCTTCTCATCTGGGTTCTGGGCTGGGCATTCCTCTTTGTGGTCGCTCTGTTTACGCCGGCTGGAGTGTTCAAGCTGAGCAACTGGACCAAGGTGAAATCGGCTGCGATTGCTTCATGGTTGGCGACCACTCTGTACGGCGTGTTGGCGGGGAAGAGTTCCAAGACGTCTGGAGAGCAAAGCGGAAACAAAGGATTTGAGCTCGTCACGAGCGTCGCGCCATACGTGTTCATTCTTGGAACACTCATCTTGATCTCGTACGCGAATTATCAATTTTTTGGACCAAGGACCATCCCTAAAACCCAGCAACCCACCTCCGCAGTCCTTCACGGCTTAGGAAATCTAGACTTTACGACTGCAGCCGGGCCAATCCACGGGACATTAGAATTTTCGGCTTCGCCGAGTGTGCCTCCACGAGATCCTGTACCGGAGGGCTACTGGGACAGTTGGTCCTTGAGTAAATTGTTGCTGGCGTTTGTCGCGCTTGCTCTCTCAGCAGCTGTATTGGCCTGGCGAGTTGATGTCAACGAATTCTCATTACATCTCTTTTATCGAAACCGATTGATCCGTTGTTATCTGGGAGCAACCAACCCCCACCGTTGCCCGCAGCCGTTCACCGGTTTTGATCCCAGTGATGACATTCTCTTACGGGAGTTTTCCGCCGATAGGGACCCAACGTACTCGGGCCCCTATCCCATCTTCAATGCGGCGCTGAATTTCTCCCACGGACAGAGACTCGCCTGGCAAGAACGCAAAGCCGAGTCGTTCGTGTTCACACCAGAATACTGCGGGTACGACTTCCAGGAGGAGCGGGAAGACAAGCCCAAGGGCAAGCATATTCACCACCGGCAAAGCGCACCTGTCGAAAGTGACAAAGGTGTCGCACAAAAACACCAGAGCTATCGGAGTACCTGCTGCTATGGCTACCGCAAAGCGGGACCATACTTAGGCACAGCGGTCGCAATCTCAGGCGCAGCAGTTAATCCCAACATGGGATATCACGCTTCGCCGGCAGTTGCCTTTTTGTTAACCGTCTTCAACGTCAGGCTCGGATGGTGGATGGGCAATCCCCGTCACAAGAAGACGTGGCA
>JBPYEW010000124.1:0-4903 GCA_051984555.1 Terriglobales bacterium
TTCGACATTAGGCGAAGGTACACATTCTCATATGTTCAGGCCCCTATGGACCGGATGAGGGATGAGGTGATCACAAAACAGCAGCGTCAATAAACAAATCGCGGGAACCGTCTTCGTGGTCTCTGACGCTTATATCTGGGCAGAGATTTTCTATCTAAGACTCGGCGACGGATTACCGTGAGTACATTTCCCCGCGAACATCTCCGAATGACGAGAAAATCATCCTGGACGACGAGTCCTGTTGACCATTGTTGAGGAAATGGCATTCCAGGTTGAAACATCTGTTCGCCTAGCTTCCCTACATTTTCGGCGATCCACGTTGTCCTGCCCCTCGCGTAAGCCTCAGGGGAGCTGGAATATGCTGCGAGGCGTGTCGGGCATGGTGGAGTGGTCGTGGACAGCGGAGCGCGACCTGACATAAACGAAGGCAGGCCAGCCTAGTGGAGGGGAGATCGCATTGGGAGTGCGCGAAACAAGCTCGGGTTTCCCCGAAACCCCTTTCATGACTCAGCAACACTCCTAGAAAAGCTGTCTCAGTTATCAATATGTGGAATAGGATCTAATAGCTCTTCCTCACTACCATCCCAATGACTTTCCTTTTGTTCCTTTAGAGCGCCTTCATTGAAGTCGAGAAAATACCACCCCACGACCTTGATTGGGACATTAGCCGTAAACTCGCCCTTCTTGTCGTATTTTCCAAAAAAGGTCTTGCCAATAAAGACGGGTCCATATTTACCTTTGACCGCAACCTGCAGGTCCAAGGCATGGAGTTTGGTGGGAATAAATTCCTGCCAATACGGTTTGGTCAACGGATCCGTATAGGTGAGAATCACCACGTTCGATTTTGCGGTCGGCGTGAGCGGATGGCTGTCCAGCAGCATCGTCGAGAATTTCATCATGGGCACGAAGAGACTACGAGGGTTTAGCAATGACGATCTCATCCGATTTCTGCCTTGAGAAACTCTCTTGTTGTTCGACGAGAAAAATATCTTGCCCCGCCAGTTCTTTACTGCGAACACAGTGAGCCAATCGTTAATGAGCTTCGCGTCAGTGGTCAATGAAGCGATGCCGACACCCGCCGACATGCCCACAGGTAGTGAATTCATGCTAAGTCCGTTATCGAACAGGTCGTCCAGTTCTTTGAACCGCCTTTCCTGCGCCATTTTCTGAAGATCCCAAATGGTAAGTCCCGCCTCTCCGGTTTTAAGACTCGGGTCGTGGTGGTCATAACCGACTTTCTCAAATGAGATGTCTCTCATCGCTGTCATCACTCTACTCCTTTTGCCCTTGCCTTTAGGAAACTGGTCTTGCTAGTTGTTTGCTCAGTTTCGGAATCCTTGCACTTGGCTTATAAGTTCCGCATTGATGCCCTTATATAGGTGCCTTAAAGAAAGATTCACTACCCTACTGTGACACGAACAGTGTCACACAATACAATCACCACATCGTGATATTCGACTCCTAAAGCCGAGCCGTTGGGAACTGTCACTGATGACAGATTCACAGCGAAAAAAAAATTGGGACACTATCCCCGTTGAACACCCCTCGAGACTCCAGCTTCGTACCACCTTACGAGGAATTGGCACGATAAAGTCCGAGTTGCACACATTGGGCTGAGCTGAGTCGGAGCGAGTGATTAAGGCCAACACAAATGGATTGTCGAACATTCGGTCGAAAGTTGCTATCGGTTGCGTTTGCTTTATCAAGCCTTTTTGCAGCCGGGGCGGCCTTCGCAACCAGCATCATTCGAGGAGAAGTTAAGGGTGGAAACGCTCCGATCGCTCAATCAACCGTGACTCTGTGGGAAGCGAGTGCTGCTGTACCCAAACAGCTTGCAGAGTCCAAGAGCGACAGTGAAGGTCGCTTTCGGATCCGCGTCGAAGGACTGCAATCGGCGGACACTAGTCTTTATCTGGTCGCGAGGGGCGGCCAACCCCGGGGAAGAGGCGGCGATAATTCAGCTATCGCCCTAATAACGGTTGTAGGCCGTAAACGCCTGGCGCATGTCATCATCGACGAGATGACGACGATTGCATCGATCGTTACCCATAACCAGTTCATTGACGGCACCACGATCAAGGGATCGCCTCCAGCTCTGCGGATTGCTGCCGCCAATGTGCCCGACTTCGTTGATCTGGAAACCGGCGACTACGGCGCAACGATTCTGGATCCTCTTAACAGCTCGCAGACACCGACGATGGCAAACTTCGGCACGCTAGCCAACCTTCTGGCGGCCTGTGTCACACAAGTAAAATCCGATGCGTGCGGCAGCCTGTTCTATGTGGCAACATCCCCTACAGGAACGTACCCAAAGGACACGCTGGACGCGATTGAGTCCATCGTTCGTTACCCGTCGTATCAGCCGGACAAGGTTTTTGGCGCGTTCAACTATCTGTATCCGCAGCCCAAACCCGAACCCGGTAAGCTCCTGCGGCCCACGCCCTTCTTGCCCTATCTGACCTTCGCTCCGAGCGCTTGGGTATTCCCGCTGAAATTCGACGGCGGTGGATTAAACGGCCCGGGCAAGCTGATGCTCGACGGCCAGGGGAATGCCTGGGTGGCTGACAACTTCATCGTCGGAGCGCAAAACCAAGATACGGCCTGGACCGGCGGTCTGACCGAGTTCGCGCCCAACGGTAAAGCACTTTCGCCCACTCCGCTGGGGTTTCGAGGCGGCGGCCTGGGAGGCCCAGGGTTCGGATTGACGCTCGATGCCCACGAGAACGTGTGGGTGACCAGTTGGACCGGGAGTACCGTTTCCGAGTTCGACAATACAGGGAAACCGCTTTCACCGCCCGACGGCTGGAACTTCGGCGGCAAGCTTGGCACCATGCAAGGAATTATCGCCGCACCAAATGGAGACATTTGGACGGTTGATACCGGCAACATGCAGCTCGTTCGCTTTCCCAACGGCGATCCTTCCAAAGTCCAGTTCTTTTGCCAGAACAAGTCGAGCGATCCATTGAAGAACCCCTGTAAACTCCTTCTTCCTTTCGGGATCGCGATCGATCAGCAGAATCGCATCTGGGTAACGAACCTTATTGGCGACAGCGTGAGCCGAATCGATGCCTCCGACCCGAGCAAGATTGCAAGCTTTAAGGTTGGCTATTCCGGTAGCGGACTCGCCGTGGATAGCCTGGGCCACATCTGGATCGCCAATCGGTTGGGAAGCTCAGTGCGAGGTCACGCAAAGCTGCTGGAAATGATCGCGGCCGGCAAGATCAATTACAACGGCGATCCTGACGCCGCGGAAAGGGTTAGCAAGGTATTTGTACCCGCCATCACAAGTCAGAGACCGGGATACGAATCAGGCGGCAGCGTCAGCGTGCTGCGATCGGATGGGAGCGCAGCGCCCTTTTCACCTTTGACTGGCAAGGGTATTGCCACTCCATGGGCGATATCGGTGGACGGCAACGACAACGTTTGGATCAGCAATTTCTCTTCGCCGGCAGATGGCATCGTCGAGTTATGTGGATTTCGCACGGAGAATTGCCCCCCTGGCAAGAAGACAGGTGACGCTATATCGCCGCCGGGAGGCTACGTCGGCGGAGGAATGCAGTACCAGGTCGACGTGGGTGTTGGTCCAGCAGGGGATGTTTGGGTCACCAACAACTGGGAAGACTGGAAAGCAGTCTATCCCGGATATCCAGAGGCACTCTCGACCCGCGGCGGGGGACAGGGCGTCGTGATCTTTTACGGCATGGCAAAGCCGGTCAAGACGCCGCTAATAGGACCGCCGCGGCAACCGTAGAGGTGCAGATGAGTGAAGTCTTATCTCCGGTGGAGAGCCTAGTGGCTGATCCTATGGTGAAGCGTTCGATTGTGAGTACTCCAGAGGACCTCGTTCGCGAACAGTTCGAGCCTCTGAGAGCAGCATACGTGCGCAGTCCGTACATGAGTTATGCCGAGCGCCGCGCCCACCTCGATATGCTGTGCGATCTCGTACGATCGAATCACCAGACGATTGCAGAGGCGATTTCGTCTGACTTCGGTGGGCGCTCGACTCACGAGACCCAGATTGCAGAGATTTTTCCGCCGGTAGCTACGATCAAGTACATCCGCTCCCACCTGGGGGGCTGGATGAGATCGCAACCGCGGAGAGTGCCGCTCACTTTCCGCTTCGGCAGTGCCAAGATTGTGTACCAACCCCTCGGAGTGGTTGGAATCATCGCGCCATGGAACTACCCGTTTCTGCTCGCCGTCGAGCCAGCTGCCTACGCACTCGCAGCAGGTAACCGCGTTCTGCTCAAGCCATCGGAATTCACTCCGCGCACCGCCGAATTGTTGAAAAAGCTGGTCAGCGAGCGTTTTAACCACGAGGTCATGAGCGTGGTTACAGGCGGCCCGGATGTGGCCCAGGCATTCTCCAGGCTCCCTTTCGACCACATACTCTTCACTGGCTCTACGCAAGTGGGTCGCATGATCATGAAGGCGGCGGCGGAGAACCTCGTGCCAGTTACGCTAGAGCTTGGCGGCAAGTCGCCGCTGATTGTGCACGACTCGTTTCCGGTGGAGCGAGCGGCAGCACGCATCGCCTTCGGGAAGTGGTGCAACGCTGGGCAGACGTGTATTGCCCCCGACTACGTACTGGTTTCGGAGGAACGCCGCAATGCGCTCGTCGAGCAACTGGTCCGAGTGACGTACAAATCTTATCCCAGGATAAGGGATAATTCGGACTACACGTCAATTATCAGCAGGCGCCACTACGAGCGGCTTCGCGCCCTGCTGACGGACGCGGAGGCCCGGGGTGCGCGAAAGATCGTAATCGAGGCAGAAAGCGAGCAGATCCCTGACGAGGCACATCGTCTGCCGCCCACATTGCTGGTTGACGTACGCGACGACATGAAGGTAATGCAGGAGGAGATATTCGGGCCGATCCTGCCGATTGTGACTTACCGAAGCC
>JBPYEW010000125.1:0-8528 GCA_051984555.1 Terriglobales bacterium
GAAGCGGATCGAAAAATTATGGTCCAATTATGGTCCAGTAATTGTTTCTGAATGCTCTAAATTGCGCCTTTGGAAGCCATCCGTGTCGCGTAGTTTCTGTCAGTTACGAACAAATGCGGTGCTGTCACGGCATTTTCAGGAAGTTTTGGGAATGGACGGGCAGCCGGAGGAACACGCGGTAATCGTAGGGAATTGATTTTTAACGCGGGGGCGTAGTTCAGCTGGTTAGAACGCCTGCCTGTCACGCAGGAGGCCGCGGGTTCGAGTCCCGTCGCTCCCGCCACTCTTGAACCTCCATACGACCCAATTAGCCGCGGCAATTATTCGAGTCTGCAGTAGCAATAAAGGAACTGTTGAACCGTCCCCGACGGAGTCTCATGCAATTCCTTCGAGCTTCCGAGCAAGTGGAAGTGAACGCCGAACTCCCTGTGGAGAGACTCGGCATCATAGCGAACAACGTTGAGTCCACTACATTTTGTAGGTCCCTCTGGGCCGAAGGTACTGATGATAACGTGGCCCCCGTGACGAACCCCGCGCGCTACCTGGCGAACGTACGCGAGGCGGTCCGCCTCCGCGGTTAGGAAATGAAAGACCGCACGGTCGTGCCATACATCGTAGGCCGAGCGTTCAAGTTCGACCTTCGTGATGTCGGCGGTGAGCCAGTGCACGAGATCAGATGCTTTGCGCAGCCGTTGCTTGTTCGCATCGATGGCCGTCTGCGAGATGTCGAGGACCGTGATGTTCTGATATCCCAGCGCAAGGAGGTCGTCGACCAAGGTGGACTCGCCACCACCAACATCAATGATCGACATTTGGCGACTACGTGCCAGTCGTCCGATTAGCTCAAGCGAGGTTTCAAGATGTGGGCGAAACCAGCTAACTGCATTCGGTGCTTTCTCTGTATAGATCTTTTCCCAGTGATTCTGTGCGTCCATCAAA
This sequence comes from Terriglobales bacterium, assembly GCA_051984555.1. GTDB lineage: Bacteria > Acidobacteriota > Terriglobia > Terriglobales > Acidobacteriaceae > Gp1-AA122. The sequence continues at coordinate 940 of JBPYEW010000125.1, forward strand.
TCCCTGATTGACAATCTCTGATCAATCATAAGCGCTTCTTGGGCGTAGGGTCGCGAATTTTGGAGCCTCACATCGTAGGCTGGCGAAGGCCATGTGCGCGAGTAATTGTGTGTCCGCTCTGACCCTAACAGACTTAGCGAGCCGCCAAAACGAAGTGCCTTTATTTATGATGTTAGCGTGATGCAGGTTCCCGCCATCGACAAGGATGCGACTGTGGGCGAGTGCGGATGCACGAAGTGAAGAAAGGGAAAATCGACGCCATTCTTGCCATCCTGCTGCTTGTCATTCCACACATCGCTGCCGCACAGGAAATGTCGCTTAAGAATCGAATAGTCGATTTACAACAAACAGCCGGCCGTCGCGATGGAGGCGCCCAGGAGAACTCGTCCATCGCCACGAGCGATAAGGCTGATCCGTTTCAAGTATCAGGAACCGTCTTTGACACGTCTGGCGCGCTGATCCCAGGGGCGACGGTGCAGGTTCGAAGCCCGAACGGCACTGTACAAAGAACGACCGAGTCGAACAAGGACGGCTCCTTTACTATTTCTGGACTGTCACCTGGGGATTATCAACTCGTCGTATCGAGTCGCGGTTTTGAAACCAAAGAAATTCTGATCACAGTAAAGACCACGGAGGCGCCAGCCCCACTGCGTATCTTTCTCGCTGTGAGCGCCGAGAGCACCACCATAAACGTTCAGGGCCGCGCGGATAGCCTCATCGGAATTGCCGATTCCGCCACTCAGGGAACGGTGGGTGCAACGGAAATCCAAGATCGTCCGATTCTTCGTTCAGGAGAAGTTTTAGAAACGGTTCCCGGCGTCATCATCACTCAACACGCTGGCGGCGGAAAAGCAAACCAATATTTTCTTCGTGGCTTCAATCTCGACCACGGCACAGATTTCGCCATTTTCCTCGACGGTATGCCGCTGAACCTGCCGTCGCACGCGCACGGCGAGGGGTACGCGGATATGAATACCGTGATCCCAGAGTTTGTGGAGCGGGTGGATTTCCAGAAAGGTCCTTATTTCGCTGATGTGGGCAACTATGGGTCGGCTGGAAACGCCCGTCTGGTGTTTTTCAAGACGCTGTCGCAGAACTTCTTTAAGGTCGAAGGCGGCATGCATGGCTATGGACGGGCCGTTTTCGGCGTATCAAAAAAGCTCGGCTCCGGCAGTTTGCTGTACGGCGGAGAAATTTATCACGATAACGGCCCATGGAAGCATCCGGATAATTACTACAAATTAAACGGCTTTCTCACCTACAGCCAAGGCGGAGACGCGGGTGGCTTCAGCATCACGGCCCGCGGTTACCACGGAACATGGCACTCCAGCGATCAAATCGCCGCTAACGCCGTGCCTCTCGTTGGTCTCTTCGGAACACTGAACCCGACTGACGGTGGCAATTCACAGCGTTACAGCTTGCAGGCCGAATGGCATCGGCAGGATGCAGATTCCGAGACGAGACTGACGGCCTACGGGTTCTATTACGATCTCGATCTATTTTCTGATTTCACTTACTACCTGACGGACCCTGTTCGCGGCGACCAGTTCGAACAGCAGGACAGGCGCTGGGTGGCCGGGCTAGATGCGCGCCACACACTTTTCGGCGTATGGTTCGGCCGCAAGGTGGAAAACACGTTCGGTCTACAGATCCGCAACGATTGGGTCCGCAACGGTCTTTACCAGACGGAACGTCGGGTGCGCGTGGACAAAAATGATGTGTCCACCGGCACCACTCTGCCCGCGACAACGCAAGCCAATCGCTTCGCAGACACGCAAATTAGTCTGTATGCGGAGAACAAAATCCAGTGGGCGGATAAATTCCGCACGGTTGCGGCGATTCGAGGCGACCTCGGGAGCGTGAACGTCACCAGTCTGGTGACAGCCGCCAATTCCGGCACAGCAACAAAGGTTTTGCCCAGCCCAAAGTTAAGTTTGGTTTTCGGCCCCTGGTCCAACATTGAGTTCTATGTACAGGGTGGCTTCAGTTTTCACAGCAACGATGCGCGTGGCGCAACGCAAACGGTGGAACCGGTTTCGGCGGACAATCCTTACCCCAACACGCCTGCCACAGCGATACCCCTTCTGATTCCAACCAAAGGCACCGAAATCGGCGTGCGCACTCTCGCTGTCTCACATCTGCAAAGTACTCTCTCGCTTTGGTATCTTCACAGCGCTTCCGAACTGCAACAGGGTGGCGACACGGGAGGCACGGTTGCTTCAGAACAGCCGAGTAATCGATACGGGATCGAATGGGCGAACTTCTATACGCCCTTGGAACATTGGGCGTTTGATTTTGACGTGGCGGATTCCCGCGCTCTTTTCACCTCCATAGATGCGCCTGATGCGGCACCAGGCAGTCAGGGTGGTAAGTGGGTCCCCGAAGCGGTCGGGTGGGTGATTGCATCGGGTGCCACACTGCAAGATCTCAAAGGCTTTTCGGGGAGCTTGCGGCTGCGCTACTTTGGCCCACGCGATTTGACGTCCGACGCAATTTATCGCTCAAACTCAACGGCACTGCTGAACGCGGAAGTCGGTTATCGAATCAACGAGACATGGCGCGTTTCGGCCGACTTCTTGAACCTGCTGAACCGCCGCGATCACGACATTGACTACGCCTACACTTCCCGAATAACGCCAACAGCCGTACCAGCATTCACGAATGTTTTCCACCCTGTCGAACCATTTCAGGTGCGAATCGCGCTGCGAGGAACTTTTTGACAAATTGCCGCGCGGGTTCGAGTCCCGTCACGCGGTTGGCCTGTGTGAAAGTACTTCCTACAGGCCGCGATTCCGTCGGTATCGATGTCGTATTGTGCCGTGACCAGATCGAGTTGGCCGCTGCAAACCATTTCTTGGAGGCTCTGGTCCACGAGCGTCCTTGACGCGCGCGTTCCATAGCGGGATATTCGACGGACGGGACATTCGTCGTTACTCCGCACTTTTGGGGTGTCCAACTTGATCGATGGAGCTCGCGCGTACATAGCCAGACCTGTCGTTGTTTTCTTCTGCTGTTCCGTACTTCTTTTTGCCCAGAGCAATTCCGGCGAGTTGCGACTCCGGGTGACCGATCCTTCCGGTCTCGCAGTAAAAACCTCGATCCAAGTTGTCAGCGAGGCGAATCAATACCGGCGCGCCCTCAGCACAGACGATGAAGGCGCCTTGACGCTGCAGCGTCTCCCCTATGGGATGTATCGGCTCGAAATCAGCCAGCCGGGGTTTGCAGCGGTGTCTCAATCGGTCGACGTGCATTCCTCCATTCCGAGCGAGCATGTGATTCAGCTGAAGGTCGCAGCGCCGAATGAGTCTGTGACGGTGAGCGCTGCCAATACTCTGATTGATCCTGATCAGGCGGGTTCGGTGAACCAGATCGGTTCAGATTCCATCCAAAATCGAGTTAGTTCCGTACCAGGTCGATCCATTCAGGATCTCGTGAACTCCCAACCAGGATGGCTTTACGAAGGAAACGCAGTCCTACATCCGCGTGACTCTGAATATCAGACCCAATTTGTTGTCAACGGCATTCCTCTGACTGACAATCGCTCGCCAAGCTTCGGACCTCAGATTGAAGCCGATGATGTTCAGTCGATCAGTATCTACACCGCCGGCATTCCAGCCGAGTATGGACGGAAGATGGGTGGAGTGGTCGAGGTCAACACGCAGCAAGACTCCCAACCTGGCTTTCACGGGCAGGTTGTGCTTTCCGGTGGCAGCTTCGATTCGGCGGGGGCGTTTGCTCAAGGTCAGTATGCATGGGGCAAGAATGTGTTCGGAGCCAGCGCCAGCGGGGGTATGACCAGCCACTACCTCAATCCGATTGTGGTGCAGAACTACACAAACCGGGGGACACTCGGGGATTTCTCGGCGAATTACCAGCGCGATCTAACACCTGAGGATCGCCTTAATCTTAGCGTCCGCCATGAACTCTCCCGCTATGAACTCCCCAATGAGAAGTTGCAGCAAGCCGCAGGTCAACTCCAGACGGCCGACAACCTTGAAACGATGGGGATTGTCTCGTATCAGCACACCTTTTCATCGAATGTGTTGGTCGATCTCAAGGGTATGGTTCGGGACAATGCCAACGACTTCTACTCCAATACCAACTCAACGCCGATCGAGATATTGCAGCACAATCGCTTTCGCGAAGGTTATTTCAGGGGCGACATCACCATCAACCACGGGCATCACGAGATCAAAGCGGGCGTGGAGTCGGATAACCTGTTCTTGCATGAAAATTTCAACTACAACATCACCGATCCGATGCAGTACGATCCGGGTACGCCCCTCACATTCAGCTTCATTGGACAGCGTCCGGACCTGGAGCAGGCGGTCTATGTTCAGGACTTGATTCGCTTGGGGAATTGGACGGTAAACGCTGGCCTGCGCTGGGATCACTATCAGCTCATTGTCAACCGCCAGGCGTTGCAGCCACGGCTCTCTGTCTCGCGTTTTTTCCCTTCGGCGAACCTGATCGTCCACTTTTCCTATGACCGGGTATTCCAAACACCCTCGTCTGAGAACCTCCTGCTTTCTAGTTCCACGGCGGCCACCACGCTCAACCCTATTTCGCTCCAGCTGCCGGTGAAACCCTCGGAAGGAAATTATTACGAAGTAGGACTGACGAAAGCCCTCTTCAACAAGGTCAAGCTGGACACCAATTATTTTCGACGTGCAGCCGATAATTTCGCCGACGACGACCAGATCGATAACACAACGATTAGCTTCCCGATCGCATTTCAGAAGGCGATCGTCAACGGGGCAGAAGCGAAACTCGATCTACCGGAATGGAAGAAATTGTCGGGATTCGTCAGTTACTCGTACGAACTGGGCAATGCCTGGAACCCGGTCACCGGTGGACTGTTTCTCGGAGCAAACGCACAAATACCGACCACCGGCTATTTCCCTATATCCCAGGATCAGCGCAACACAGTTCGAGGGCGTCTTCGGTATCAAATCGCACCGCGCTTTTGGATTGCTGGAGGAGTGCAGTTCGACAGCGGCCTGCCGTTTCAGTTTCAGTGCGACCCGAGTCTGACTCTTGACCAGTGCATCGCTAACGAAGTTCAGACCTATGGCCAGCAGGTTGTGAACCGAGTCAACTTCGCGCAAGGCCGTATCTATCCCACGTTCCAGGTAAACGCATCTGCGGGTGCAGACGTATATAAGTCAGAACGGCTGAACATGCGTTTTCAGATCGACGGGCAGAATCTCACTAACGTCGTTGATGTCATCGATTTTGGAGGGCTTTTCTCGGGCAATGCAATCGGACCTTCGCGGAGTGTCATGATGCGCCTCACGACCAATTTCTAGGACGGTTGCCTTGGCGCTACGCAGCTCGACAATCCCATTGCGATCAATTCGACAGCTAAAACTCGCAAACCAAAGAGTTCCTGGATAGAAGCTAGCCCAAGCGTAACCCGCACAACAACGGGCTGCAGGCTTTTTGCATCCTAGGCTCATGTCGAACTCCGAGCTAACCTCGGTCCTTTTCCTCCTGCTGCTTCTCGTAGGACTTGCCCAGCTTTTAGGGTATCTGTTCGTCAAGATGCGCCAGCCGAAGGTGATCGGTGAGATTCTGGCAGGAATCGTTCTTGGACCGGCCCTGTTGGGAAGAATTCAGATTGCATCATTCTCCATTCCTGAATTGTCAAAACAACACGCATCCGTCCTGAACTTCGTCTACTGGATGGGTCTTCTCCTTCTGATGTTCATGTCTGGCGCCGAGACCAAGCAGTTGTTCAGTCGTGACGAGAGGCGGGAGGTAACGTGGCTGGCGATTGTGGGAACGGGCATCCCATTCATTCTCGGGCTGGTGTTCGGTCCAATGCTGGTGGGACCCGCCATCGCAGGCCCAAAAGGGAACAAGCTTTCTCTCGTCATCATTCTGGCGGTCGGTGTAGCGGTCACGTCTGTTCCCGTAATTTCCAAGATCTTTGCCGACCTCAAGATTCTCCACACACGATTCGCGCGCCTTGTACTCGGGGTTGCAGTTCTTGAAGACATTGTGCTGTGGGCAGCTTTGGCCATAGCTACCGCATTGGCAGGCACGGCTGTGTTACATCCTCGTCAAATGGCGTACCACCTGCTTGCTACGGTTGGGTTTTTCGCACTGGGGCTTACGTTCCTGCCCAGAGCCGTGAAGAGACTTAACAAGTCGAAGTTTAATGTCCTGGCCAAACATTCACCCGTGGGGTACGCACTGGCCGTGTTGCTTGGCTACTGCGTTGTCGCAGGCGCACTGGACGTGAATCTTGTATTTGCGGCCTTTCTCGCAGCCTTCGCCGTAGTCCATAAGAAGCGCCGTCTGTTTGCCGAGGCACTAGATGCGATCGGGAAGGTCTCGTTTGCGTTCTTTATCCCGGTCTATTTCGCTATCGTGGGATTGAAACTCGATTTGGTGAAGGCGTTCTCTTGGCGACTGCTAATCCTCTTTCTTTTCGGTACGTGCATCGTCAAAATCCTGTCTGTTTCACTCGCGGGCCGGTTTGCGGGCTTCCGCGGGCTCGATCTCGTCAACCTCGCTCTCACGACGAATGCACGTGGTGGTCCCGGGATCGTCTTAGCGAGCGTCGCGTTCGACGCCGGTATCATTAATGCGAAGTTCTATACAGCTCTGGTACTCGTCGCCGTGATTACGTCTCAGTTCGCCGGAGCGTGGTTGGAGTACGTGCTCCATCGCGGTTGGCCACTGCTCAGCACAGACAAAGTCGAATCACAGACGGTCGTACAAGGTGATGACACCGTGGCTGCCTAGGCAAGCTTAAGATTCGCGGAGTGATTGCTGTGCAGGATACGCGCAATTAAAGCGAAGACTACTGATTCCGTAAGCTTATGGTCCATTTATGGTCCAGTAACTATTTCTTGCCGCTCTAAACGCGCCTTTGGGAGCCATCCGTGCCGCGTGGTTTCAGTTAGTTACAAGCAAATGGGCCTGTTACGGCACTTGCGGTAATTCTTGGGAATGCTGGGGTACAGAAGGGAACAAGCGGGAAATAAATAAGCAGTTGGGGGGCGTAGTTCAGCTGGTTAGAACGCCTGCCTGTCACGCAGGAGGCCGCGGGTTCGAGTCCCGTCGCTCCCGCAATCGTTTTGTGGTCATGAAACCACAATCTCATCGCAGAGCACAGCGCTAAGAAGGTTGGCCAGGAGTTCGAGTCCTCGCCGGCTCCCCTATGCTTCCCAAACCTCCGGAAGTGCCATCGCGATTTTCAAGTGGAAACCGAAGTTGCAAGGCGATCACCCGGAGAATAGTTCCCGAGTTCATCGGCTTAAGGTCATCGCCAAGAGCGGCGATGTTAATGAGTCCAGTTTTTCTGCTAGCCCGCGAGTGAAGAAGTCATCACCTCAGGCTTGCGGCGGATCCGACTTCAGTGTATTTTCAATTTAATTATCCGGTGAGGATAGCTTCATGCGGTCCGCTCTGAAGCCGGTAGCTTGGATATGTCTGCTGCTGACGCTGTTGGCAGCGTATGGTTTTGCCGCGCATCAGCATTCCAGTTCCGCAGACGAAGCTCAATGCGCTGTTTGCGTTGTCGCCCATTCTGCTTCCCCGGTTACCACATGCAATCTGCCGAACACTGTCCTCGTTCT
>JBPYEW010000126.1:0-12652 GCA_051984555.1 Terriglobales bacterium
TAACGAAGGGTGGACAGGGGGTAGATGTAGCCGCCGCGGAATCCGGAGCGGCTTCCGTGGACCGCTGCTATTTACGAGTTTGTGGAAAAGCTCTTGCCAGCGATCGGCGCATACTTTTTCGGAGTAGTCAGCTTCCACTTTGGCATGGGCTGAGCGCGCCAATCGCTCCCAAAGCGCCGGATCTTCCCGCAACCGCCGAACAGCTGCCACAAATTCGCCACCTCGGTCGCCGACCAGCAGACCCGTAAGACCATCCACCACGAATTCTGTCACGCCCGGCGCTCCTCGAAGGCCGATAGGAACCACACCGGAAGCCATTCCCTCCAGCAAAGAAAGTCCAAGTCCTTCTTGATCCGACAAGAGCACCACAGCATGGCACTCTAACAAGTGTTTCGGGATCTGATCGTTTTCTACAAAGCCGACCAGTCGAACCGGCAAACCGTTGCCTTCCTCACGAAGTATCTGCTCTACGGCTGCACGCTCCGCGCCGTCGCCATAGATCAGAGCTTCGGTGCCCGGAACCTCACGCACAGCTCGACAAAGACCGTGAGTAACTTCAGAGATCCGCTTCTCCTCAGCCAGCCGCCCCACGTAAGCAAGCCTCAGCCGGCCGTTGGGTTTTTTCGCCACACTTTCTGGAATTGGAACCCCGCAGGGAATGCTCAGGACCAAAATTCCCTTGGGACGTCGTTCGAGAACAGCCTGCTCCAGCCACTTTGATACACAGACGAAGGCCGAGACTTGATAAGCGGCTCTGCCGAACACAAACTCGTCCAAAAGCCCCTGGTAAAAACCCATCACGGGCCCTACGTGGCATATACCTACGGTGGAAATTCCAGCTTCTCGCAGCCACCGCCCTGCGTAGTATGCTGCCGGATATACAGCGTTGACCACAAACACGTCAGGTGGATCCTCCGTCAGCCGGTCGAAAATCCAACGCACCCGTTGCTTTGTATATTTTATTTCTTCCTCAGAAACTGTCGTGCAGCTAAACCCAGCCTGGCGGAGTGAACGAACGGTGGGAAATTCTTCCCCAGGTGATAAATGAAAGCATAAGATCCGCGACTCTATCCCACGCCGGCGGAGATTGGGCAGAAAGCGGCAGAGCCACGTGTTATGTCCGCCGCTAACATTGGCATATTCCCTAGTAAAAAAGGTAACCTTCATTATGTCCCACTAGTAAGACCTAACTTGGAAGAACGGGTGCGCAGGTGCTCAAGCCAACCAGCATGAGTGCATTGCCGTCAGATTAACTCAAGCTCCACCTCCGTGTATCAGCCGGAACGCGATCGGACAGCTGTGTGCCTGGCGATCAGGTTTAGGTGTCCGTTGCCGTTAAGCCGCGATCATTTTCTCCTTCGTCATCGGCATTGCATCTAGGAACGTCTGCATCGGAGTTTTGCCGAAGCACCAACGTCCCTGATGTGGTCGCGCCTCATTGTATTCTTTGATCCACGCGTCGAGATAGGCCTGCAGCTCGTCGGTTGAACGATACACCTTTTTGGGGAATGCAACACGATAGAATTCGTTGAGCACGGTACGAGGTTATCTCCCCTGGGTGGTCAGCCCCCTGGCGCGAGGGGCGTTTCTACGCAGCTTTCGCTGGGTCTCGAGACCGTGCGCATCGAAGTGCCGGCCGCGGCGTCCTCACCACGGGAGGGAATGCCGCACCGGAGGAACTTCATCCCCGTTACAGACAATCGCATTGTATTAAAGCTCCCGCGCTTGAGACACTCAAAACATCTCTCGCCCTTTGTCCTCGATCTCTCCACCTTGCAGCCTCTCCCCCTAGCAGCGGCCGTGGCGTCGGCATTTTGCTACGCAACCGGCTCGCGCAACTACTTGGCGCCAATCCTCATCCGTCCTCACACCTGCTCGCCCGCGCTGTCAGCCGAGGAACCCGACACAGGCGAAGTTTACCACAACAGCTAAAAGCTTGGTTTCAATCTCCCACTTCTCCCCTCGATTGTAACGAAGCCTTTGGGTCGCGGCAGCGCCGAATTGCTCCCCGTCCTGCCGTTGTTTGGGCAGAACTCCAATAGCTTGAACGGGTTCTAGAACGCTGGCACGGGACCTAACCGTGACTTGGTAGCGGCTTGGGGAGTCCATATGTTATGTTCTGACGGCCGGCCCTCTGTACGCCTCAGCTCTCGCAAACGCCTCAATCGGATACAAGCCACCAGCACCAGAGGTGTTCGTGCCTGCATTCGCCGCGTGGCCGGCTGCGCTACGCCGACCGGCTCCGCCGACCATGCTGGCGCAACAGCCAACCTTAAGCTAACATTCCACCTGGACCACCGCTCAGCGGGGACTGATCAGCTGAGCAAGCCTATTCATTTGGATGATATCGGTAATGTGTGGAATAGCTGGTTACTGGGGTTATATGGCGAATGATATGACTCCGGCGAGCTTCGCTGCATTTACTCACAGCCTTGCGCATCGGGGGCCCGACGGGTTTGCGATCGAGCATTATGCCGATGCTCGCTTTTGGCTTGGACACCATCGTCTCGCTATTATCGATCTTTCCGAGCACGGGCGACAGCCGCTTTCTTATGCTAATGGGCGATATTGGATCACCTATAACGGCGAGGTGTATAATTATGCTGAATTACGCGCGGAACTGAGTGCCCTAGGGCATCGGTTTGTCTCTAATACGGATACCGAGGTCATTGTGGCTGCCTATGCGCAATGGGGGCCGGATTGCCAGCTGCGGTTCAACGGAATGTGGGGACTCGCTATCTGGGATAATCAAGATCGGCAGCTCTTTCTTTCTCGTGATCGATTTGGAGTTAAGCCGCTCCATTACACGCTTCATAATGGCGCAATTGCTTTCGCATCGGAACTGAAAGCTTTCCTCGCTCTCCCCTGGATTGATGGGTCTTTTGATGTCGAGGTTCTTTCCGAGACGCTCACCAATCTGGAAGGATACGAGAGCACCGGGTACACTTTGCTGCCTAATGTGCTACGCTTACCTGCTGGTCACGCCATGCTAGTCACAGCTGACGGTCGTGTCCGCATTACAAGATGGTGGAATACACTCGACCATTTGCCGATAGTGCCAACAAAATTGGAGCAGCAGGTAGACGAGTTTGGAGACATATTTTTCGATGCTTGCCGAGTGCGGCTGCGCAGCGACGTACCGCTTGCGACGACCCTCAGCGGCGGTCTCGACTCGAGTGCTATTGCGTGTTCGATTGCGGAACTAAATCGCAAAGCCAAAACTTTTGGTGCGCCTAGAGACTGGCGGCGTGCGTTCGTCATTTGCTGGAAAGGCACACCTTATGACGAAGAGATCTATGCGCGGACGATTGTCCAACATGCTGAGATGACTGCTCACTATGAGCATGTGGATGAAATTACAGCAGTCAATAATTTGGAGAAGATAATTTTTGACGTCGAGTCCCTCTTTGGAGATCCCAAGGTGGGACATTGGATGGTTTACCGTGCCATGCGCGCGAATGGCATCTATGTGTGCTTGGATGGGTCGGGCGCGGATGAACTTCTCGGCGGGTACCCGGAATGCGTAGCGATGGCGATTTATGCCGCTCTCACTGTGTCTCGGTATCTCGATCTGAGACGGGCTCTGAGTGGGTTTGACGAAGGAACTCGCGCCGGCATTTTGGGCGAGCTTCAATTGCTTCTCAAGTATAAGATCAGGCGATTACAACTGCTTGAGCCGCTTCGCGTGATACGCACAGGAATTTGGGATCTTTGGACGCACTTGCGACAATTAACTGGCTCTGAAAATTCGCTCTTTTTAGAGCAGAGCGAGCAGACACTGCGTCCTTACCTCGGCCCGCGTCGCCTTTATGACGAAAGGCTCGATAACGAGACTTGCGAAATGACGCCGCTTCAGGCGATGCTGTTCAACTGGTTTCATAAGGGAAGGTTACCTACTCTCTTGCGCAATTTTGATCGGGCTTCAATGGCGCACGGTGTGGAGACACGCATGCCATTCATGGACTGGCGCCTCGTAACCTATGGCTTTGCGCTACCTGAGACGAGCAAAATCGGAGGTGGATTTACAAAGCAGGTCTTGCGCCAGGCCATGGAAGGGCTTATGCCGGATTCAATTCGATTGCGCAGGAATAAATTCGGATTTGTCTCGCCAATTAATACTTGGACACGTGGGCCTCTGAATCGTTGGGTGCGGGATGCATGTGCAAGTCAGTCTTTTCTCGAGAGCCCGGTTTGGAACGGTCCGAGGGTTCGGAGTCTCGTCAATCAAGCAGTTGCCGGCCAGAAATCAATTGAGCCGGTTTGGCCGATCATTCAGGCCCACGTTCTCGAGCAGTCCTTCAAGAGGCAGGCTCTGCTCTATCGCTCGATCAGCTCTCAGAGCCACTCGCCTGTCCCAAAGACTCTCGGGAATGTCGCACCTATTCCGCGGATCGGACATGACCCATAGAGACCGGACTGCGTGGCTGACGATGCAGTCAGCTGCGAACTAGGTCGTGGACTCATTAACGCGCAACCACAACCGTATGGACGCAAGCTGGACGAATACGAGGTAGTTGGCGGCCAGCTTGTCGTAGCGGGTTGCCACGCGCCGGCGGTGCTTGATTTTGTTGAACAACCGTTCAACCAAGTTGCGGGCACGGTAGAGATACGGGCTGAAGCAGATCGGCTCGTTGCGATTGCTTCTTGGCGGAATATTGGCCCAGACGCCTTCTTCGGCGGCAAGGGCTCTGATCCAGCGGGCGTCATAGCCACGGTCGGCCAGCAGCATTGATCCTGACTTCAGGCGAGACAGGAGTTGGTCTGCGAGCCGATTGTCGTGAGCCTCACCCGCTGTAAGTGCGAGTCGGACCGGCAGGCCGTTACTATCGACGACCGCGTGAATCTTGCTGGTCAGCCCGCCTCGTGACCTGCCCATGGATTGCCTCCGGTTCCGGCTGATGCAGGCTGCGTGCTGATGTACGCGGACAATAGATGTGTCAATCATCTGTACGGACGCATCATGCGCGGTGGCCAGCGCGTTCAAGATCCGGCTCCAGACACCAGCCCGACGCCAGCGAACAAAGCGGTTGTAGTAGGTGGTATATGGGCCGAAGCTGTGTCGGGCAAATCGCGCCATGGTGCTCCAGATCGCAAGACCCAGAAGATGCCATTGAGGACACGACGGTCGTTCGCTCGTCGCACGCCGCGCGGCTTGTTCGGCAACATCAACTTAATGGCCGCCCACTCGTGGTCGGTGAGTTCATAGCGCATGATTCGAGCCCCCAATTTGGAGACTTGAATCACGGCTCGACTGCCGGCCTCAATGGGTCAAGCGAGGTTCACAGAATGTCGGCTTTTGGGGGGCGCAGCGGACGTCTCATTATCATATCGAATGTTTCGACTCATGACCGATGCTGTCGAAAAAATGCCGTTCGGTTGGAGGTCCGCCTTTAGCAACCCATCCGTAGGCGAATGGTAATTTTCTCAATCATGCCCGCCTTCGTAGGTTCGACCTCGCATCGACATCGCAAGACACTACCTCAAATCGTTCGTATTTCCTCTCGGCAAACAGCGGAAGGACCGCGCGGGCTTTCGCAATTGCTCTCGCTTTGGCTGTCGCTTCATCAGCAGCGAATATCGTTCGCACATGTTCTTCGCCCGTCGCTGATCGGCGGAGTTTGACAGAAAATACGGTTCTTCGATTCATATACTGCTCCTTCTTTCATGCCTCTTCGCTTTGCAAGATCCTACCACATCGCCGCCATGTCTGCTGTTACGTCCACGTTCGGCGATAAAGCGGATATTTCATGGTTCCGCTAGGTCGGAGGCCGATTATGGGTACACGGCCTTAGTCTCCGCACCAAATTCCCTGCTAACAGGGAATTTCGCAAATCCGGGCCTCAGCAGCGATTCTCGCATTAATCAACGAGCTAATTCAAAGGCTTGCAACCAAATTCCGTACGCATGATGGATGCAGTGCTCGCGCTAGGTTCGAACTCGTCGGATCCATCAAGTCTGGTCGTCGGCCGCTGGGCAGCAATACGTCCCCAGCGAAATCGCGAAAACTAGCCCCCGCCACCGAAGGGACCGCCTGTCGGATCAGCGGTAGGGCGTGAATGCACTGGCAGGCGAGGTAGGGTATCCCCCGCGCAGTGTCTGCACGTCATGCGTCTATGGTGATCCCGATGGCAGCGAAGGATTGCTTCGAGTTCATACCCTACATGCGGCCAAACTCGGTTACGCCTCAGCACGGACTGCTTGGGACTACGGAGCTTTGCACCGGGCGCCTTGGCTGCGGTTAGAACAACGCCGAAACAAATCGCTTGAAAAATCCGCGTCGGAAGATGTTTTGCGTGAACATTTATTGCGCCCTATAGGCTAAAATGCGAGTACAGGAACTCGAGGGGCTGAGTGCCCGACACCCTCCAAAATCCCTCAAGATCATGGCCCAATCCCGGAAGCTCAATCAGCGGATCGTGAGGAATCCCAAGCGACGTTAAGTGGCTATCCAACTGCCGATTAACGGCTAGAAGATTATCTTGATTGCCGATGGACATTTGGATTGCCAAGCCAGACACTATAATGGCATCGCGATTGCCCGCCGACTGACCGAAAGAAGTCTGTAGCTCAAATGCATCCGTGTCGTTATTGAACATTGCTAAGGCTAGCTGTGGCTCTTCCGTAAGGACATTGAAGCCGCGGTCGTCAACCGCTCCTGCACAACTTCTTGTCGCGCAAAAAAGCTCCGGATATTTGAACGCTAAACGTAGACAGCCTGCGCCGCCGCCCGAAAATCCCGTAATCGCGCGACCGCCGCGATTTGCAATTGTCCTAAAACGACAATCAACTACCGGGATCACTTCATTAATTATCATAGATTCGGCCATCACAATTCCATACATCGACGATCCCGGCAATGCATCCATGTATTTGCTATTAGCAATCGGATTAACAAAAACCATAATAATAGGATTGTTTCGAGAAAAAGTTGTAAGAATGCTGAGCGTTCCAAAGCTGTTCATTTCATTATTCTCGTCTTGGCATGCTCCATAGCCCCCCCCTGTACACCAATAAATTACCGGAAACCGCCTATTGGGGTCATCATTGTATTGATCTGGAAGCCAGATATTAAATCCAGTCACGGCGCTTGCAATTGATGACCAATATTCATGATGAGAGATCTGCGGACGCGGAGGGGGGCCAACGTTGTTATATTGCCACAAGCATCTGGTTTGAGCGACATCATAAGGAATACCATGTTGGGGCGGTATCGGATCTGGGATGTCGAATTGAGGACATCGGGATGTAATAACGTCCACGGTCGCCGTAACGCCGTTTTGGGGCCGTGCGGGCACCCGCGGAAGCGACAGTCCTGCTGCCCACCCACCCCCAAACCAGAGCAAGCGTCGCCGCGACAACATTGCTCCCTCCCATGACGCTGAGCTTACGCAATAAGTCATCGAGGGTAGCGTAGCGACCATCTCGCGCAACATGGCTCATTGTCTGTTCGATGAGAGGGCGCCGTGGAACTGATCCAGGTCAAAGCCGAACGCGACCAGTTCCTCGCTGCCTTGCGCGAATTGAAAGCCGCTGTCCAAGCCGCTGGGAAAACCATGTGTTCCATCGCTCCGCTAAACTTAACACCTTACCAGAGTAAGAGTCGTAACATTGGGACGCTCCTGCACTATAGTCCGAAGAAATTCCTATGAGCTGTGGATCGCTCTCAAGAGAATCCATCATTTCTCTGATAAAGTAATGGCTTAATATTTCAAAATCCGCCTCAACGGTAGCAACATAATCCGTTTGAAATTTCCTCAATTCGGATGTCCATAATTCGTCTTTTCGCCGCGTAATCGGCGATTAAAACATCTCTGTTCGTTACAAGCATAAAGAATGTGATCTTGGGAGCCTTCATTTGTGCGCCTTGTACTGTACGGTGCCTGATACCCTTCTTCGTACTGTGCGGTGCCCCTGATCCAGCGCACAGGCGGATCGTGGCGCAGGCGTTCGGCGTCGTTCACTTGCCTTCGCCCTGCCGGCGAGCAATTTCGTTCGCGAACATGCGCTCCCATGCGCCAACGAAATCGACAAAGCGCGTTTTTTCGGCCGGCGTGATGGGTGAGAATGCCCTTGACCACGGCGAGCGCATCAACACAGTGGTGATCGCTTTCTGGCCTAGAGAAAATAATTGGCTGTGACTCGGGTTCGCGCAGCCAAGCCGATGAATTTCATTAAGCTGGGCACCCATCTGGTCGCCCGCCCCGAGCAGCACATTCAACGCGTCGTCGCACGTTTGTGCGTAGGCGCGCAAAGCGTCCGCGTGCTTTTTCAACTCTACCGCCGACTTGCGGCTGGTCGCGGCCGCCTCGGCCTGACGAGCGCCGGCCAGAACCTCTTTCGCCCTCGCGATAGCGGCGTCAATCGAGCGGGTCTCGGCGTCGTGACGCATCGCGCGATCGATGGTGGCGGTGAACACATCGTTCGCCTCGTGATCGCCGCGCGCGTGCGCTTGAGACGAGATATTTGCCATCTCAGCATCGTCCTTCGTCCG
Source organism: Terriglobales bacterium (assembly GCA_051984555.1). Lineage (GTDB taxonomy): Bacteria > Acidobacteriota > Terriglobia > Terriglobales > Acidobacteriaceae > Gp1-AA122. Next base: position 8,492 of record JBPYEW010000126.1, read on the forward strand.
CGCCTCGATAAGCTTAGCGCGCTTCTGCTCAAGCTCAACCAGCGTTTGCTCGGCGTCCGCAACGGGGGTCGCCTCGGGTTTCATTGTTTTGGCCATTCGTCCTGCTCCTCTCAGTTCATTCGCTGCCGACCGAGCGCTTCACGTGCGCGCGTCTCGGCCGCCATCACTTCGGGAATCTCAATCCGCCGCGTCCGGTCATCGGGCAGCGCCTCGATCAGCACCGAAATCGCTTCGGCAAAGGCTTGCCTCAACGCATTAGCCACACAGGCCTCGTCGGCTTCATCATAATCGGGACGCGTCTCGGTCATCTCATCGGTCATCTCATGCCCCTCGTCTGCGAGCGTCTTGCCCTAGTTCCCCTCGTCTGCGAGCGTCTTGCCCTAGTTCCCTTCGCCGGCGGCGATCGGCGTCATCAGGAAATCCACGACGACCTACGCATTCGGAGCTATGCCAACAGTCCTATTTCCTGGGTTTTCCGCAATGAAGGGATGTACATTCGAACGGCCTCTTGGTTGCCAAGCATGCTCACGTGCAAAGCTCAGTATATCCTCTCTCCTGTTCTCCTGTTTGATCGAGCTATCTTGTTCATGAGTCCCCTCACCGTCGCCAACTATCGGTTGGATGGTACCGCTATGCGATGCACGGGAGAAATTTAGTCACAGGCTGTGATTTGCCATTGGCATGCCGCAAACACAGGTCTCACATTCCGTTCCTACGCACCGCATAACGCATGTTAACCGTGCGGCGCAGCAAAGGTTGCCATTGTCGTCGGGACTTTTTTGCAATCGCCATTTAGGAGCCACAATTCTAATTCTTCACCGCTGAACAGATGCCAGATTGGCTTTCTAGTCACGCAGCCTGGTCGTGATAGAGTCGATGCGTGGCTTCATGTCGAGCGGTAGCGGGGAGCCACGATCGCTGCGTCTGTGAAGGCGCGCTCTTCGGCGGTCAAAGTGAGTCCGAATTGGGCCCCGAGTTGCACGGCGTCTTCTTCGGCATGGATGCGCCCCGCCATCAGCACCAATATTGTAGCCAGTGCCAACCGCGTGCGGGATCGTATTGCCATAGTAGTCCCTTGTTCCGACCTTTAGATTGTAGGGGCTTGCCGTCAGATTGAGCCCGGCACCGATCATCGGTGAGTCGGTCCTCAGCTTGTAACCAGTTGGACAGGACTGCGGACCATTGCCAAGGTTTGGCGTCCAGGAGCAAGTGCCGCCAGCGCCGGGCGACGTTAGCAACGGGTTCGACGTGAGACTGCCGGTCACGTTGATCGCGCCACCGGATGCTTTGGCCCAAGCCGCGAGGGTGTTGTAGTTATTGCCTTGCCAAATCCAGGTCGGGGAATCCCCAAGGTTGTAGTAGGCGTTATTGAGGATGGTAAATCCACCAGTCAACACGTGGTTGTCTGCGTAGAAGATCGTCTGGCCATATTGGTTGGTGCCCGCCATCACGCAGATGTTGTTTGCCAGCACGCTCCCACTGGCAAACGTTCCCTGATTAACGCTGATGCAGGGAGCGCTTAAGCTACCGGAAGTGAATGAAAGGTTACTATACAACGTGTTGTTGTAGATGTAGGCTAGACCAAGGCGAGTCGCCTTGCTTCCGAGTCCGAGTTCACCTTGGAAGCCGCTCCCGATTGAGTTGTTGTTTTCAGTGATATTGTAGCGGATTGTGTTCGGTCCCCAGAACGTAGTTGGTGGACCCGAACCGCACCCCACACAGGTGTAAATGCCGCTGCCGCCGTTGTGGTGAGAATAGTTGTACTGGATCACCGAGTTGGACACTCCGCCGTCGAATCCAAAGCCGTTCCAATCGCATGCGCCGCTGCCAGGGCCTGCGATGGGTAACGGCTGAATATTATAAGCCTCGTTAAACTGAAAGGTAACGCTATCGGAGTAGTAAGCCCACATGCCTCCGCCTCCACCGCACGAATTATTATTAGCTCCTATGTCATGGGCGACATTGTACTGAATGATGGCGTATTGCATGCCATTTGGAACAGTTCCGCTGGAAGAATGAAAGAATGTGGTATTCCCGCCCATGTTTTTGAAAATGTTCCCTTGCTCCTGAACGTTAGTGATGTTGAGGCCGCACCCATATCCGGCGATACCCGACTGATCATTGCTGGTCGCCGATGACGGATCGCCGAGCGTGTTGTTGAGTATCTGGACGTTGTTGAGCGCTCCGCAGACGCCGTTCATCGCAAAGCCTGCGACAAAGATTTCGGAGCCGGAGTCTTGCGCGGCGTCCGAGTAGAAGCCGTAAATGATGTTCCGCTGTATCGTGACATTGTTGGTGGTGCCCCCAGCACCGTTCTGAACAAGAATGCCGTACTGCGTTTTGGTGCCGTTGGCGGTGATGATGAGATCCTGAATCGTGACGCTCACCCCGTTCAGGTTTACCGCCGCGGATTTGGGACCTCTGACTTCCCTATTAACTCCGGGACAGTTCGAGTTGATTGAGGCATATCCAGGACCGTAGCTTCCGAGGACGATGGGATTGGCCGGCACCGATATCGGAACGTTGGTCGCATAGGAGAGCTCCACGCAACCTACGAAGGACCGGCCGCCTTCGAACAGTATGTTGTCGCCGGGGTTATACCGCGTGCTGTTCACCTTCGCGATCGTCTGGCACGGCGTCGAGGTCGACTTGCAGTCGTTGCTGTCGCTGCCGGATGGGGAGAAGTAATAGGTCACAGCAGGGACGAAGACCTGATGGGTAAGTGCCTGATCCGTGATCCAAACGTTCCATGCTTGGATGCGTTGGATGTAGTCATTAAAGAATGCCGACGATCCCTCGGTCGAGCCGAACGTCGCCGAGTGCGCCATTGCCGACCTCGCGCTGATCTGCTTGAGCAAGTCCTGCGCTTTTGCAGTCGTCACCGGGTCATCACGGTCATAGTAGCGGCTAAGGGCAAGCCCAAGCGTGATCGTTTCAGGCATCGTGAGCTTGGTCAGCACATCGCTCATTTTGACCCTGACCTGATCGATGCGCGGCAAATCCGGCGGAAGCCGCGACAAGGCTGCTTGGGCGAGCGCGCGCTCCTCGGCTGACCAGGCGAATTCGAACTGTGAAGCCGGCGTTGCGGCGCTTTCGGAATGGGTGGGCACCGTCAGCACCAATATTGTAGCCAGTGGCAACAGCGTGCGGAACCGTATTGCCATAGTAATCCCTTATTCGACATTTAAATTGCAGGGGTTTGCACTGATCATCGGTGAGTCAGTCATCAGCTTGTAGGCGGTTGGACAGGATCATTGCCAAGGCTTGGCGTCCCTGAGGAGCTATTGCCTACTGACAAATTAGTCAGCTTACAATCAGTAGAAAGACTTACGAGCGATATTGGGCGGAAGTTCCGGCGCGGCGAGCAGAAGAGGTACATAAATAACTTTTTCTTTCTACAACCAGCTCGTGTTGTAGTGGCGTCGCGAGCTCTCGATGACCAACTGGGTTTCGCGCAAAGTATAGAAGATCTCGCCGTTGAGCAGCTCATCGCGAAGGCGGGCGTTGAAGCTCTCGATGTAGCCGTTCTCCCACGGGCTGCCCCGCTCGATGTAGGCGGTCTTGCGCTACTCCTGGCCGCAGCCGGATGTACGATCCCTCGGCCAGCCAGAGCCTGCCGCGCTGGGGGTTGCTTATGGGGACCTTCAGCCCCTCACGTTGCCAGATCGCTCGACCCGCTTGTCGTTGATTATCCAGCCCGCCTGGCGCAGGAGCTCGGCGACCTTGCGATAGCCATAGCGGCCGTAGTGCGGGCAAGCTCGATAATATCGGCTGTGAGACGCTGGTCGTCGTCACGACCGCGCGGGACCTTGCGTTGCGTGGCTGCTCGAGCGCCGAACAGGCGCGACGCTCGGAGACATGCAGCTGCGCTCGGACCTGCTCAATGCAGGCACGGCGACGCGCGGGGCTTAGAAGTTCCCCCGAGCCGCCTCCTGCAGAATGAGCTTATCCAGCGTGAGATCGGAAACTGCCTTGCGCAGCCAGCTGTTTCTCGAGCTCAAGGTCCTTCAGGCGCTTCACGGATGGGTACGCCGAAGGCGTAAGGGCGAGCGCCTCAAATAAACGCTCGCGCGAGGCTCACCAGAGCGGCGTCGCCCTGGCAGCCCGAGATAGACCCAGATCATAGACAGAAGTACCGTAGGAATCTGGAATTGCCAGAAC
>JBPYEW010000127.1:0-7657 GCA_051984555.1 Terriglobales bacterium
GCACTCCACAGGCTCGCGACGACAGATTTCGATCCAGCCACGAGAAAGGCTTCGACCAAATTGCTGATCCCTTCCTGGCCCTGCAATTTTCCCACTCCCGTGTCGCATGCCGACAGTGTCGTTAGTTCCGCGTTCAGACGTAGCCGGATGATCTCGCGCACCTGCAGTAAACCGTCATCACCAGATTTTGGATCGGTTCCCAGGACAAGTGCTGATCGCTCGGGATATTGCGTGTCGGCGAACCCGTGAACCGCCAAATGCAATACCCGAAACTGATCGAGAGGTTCTTTCTTGAAGGCAGTCTCGGTCGCATCTTTGGCGAGGAGGATAACCGCATCCGGTCCTGCAATTTTACCGATTTCCTCTACCTCTTCCCGCGTCTGCGGAAGATCACTGAGCGCGACGCCGGACAAGTCTGCGATACCTCGTTCAATCCGTCCGCGCACAGATGTCGGAGCTGGCAACCTTTTGCTTGCACCCCCCTGGTTCTCATAGGCGACATCTCCCACTGCCAACAGCGGTTTTGGCGCGGGCTGGTGTCTTTGGCCGCGGCGAAGCGTATCCAAAATCGTGCCGGAGGGCACGTAGCTAATAGTGTGCGATTTCAGAAAGTATTGGCCATGGCTATCTTGAAGAGCCTCAAATGGCAGTAGGTGCAATATGCCGTCTGGTGCAACGAGAATTCGGTCAGCGTTGGAAATTTCGGGAACCGGTGCTAGCAGCCCTTCGTAAAGTTGTTTCGACGTTTCCGCCCCCGATGCCTTGCCGCGGATCTCATCGATATACCGCTGCGCCAACTTCTCGATCTCCTTGCGCCCGACCGGAAGCACTCTCACGAAAGCGCCTTGGCGTGATATCGAAACGCAGAACGAGGTGGGGTCATCAAGAACGTACTCCAGGAGCACTTCATCCTGCTTCAGGTCATCTTGCACGATTTTCAATGGTGCAGGCTGAGCAGGAAGTCGAGTGTTCGCCTCATCACCCTTTGTCCACGCGAGGCCGAGACGTCGCTCGTACTCGACCAGTTTGTCCAAGATTTCCTCGCGTTCGGTGGCACTACCGCTCTGCATCAATCGAGTTTGGAGCCCAGCCACATCGGCTTCCAACGACACCGTCTGCTCTGATTCCGAGGTTGGGAATGCCTTTCGATCTTCGAGAGCCCAAGCGAGCGTTCGTCCTCGGACGCGTTCCAAAACACGGAACGCTTCGGCCACATCTCCGGCGCGAGTTAGCAGCTCGAAATGCTGCACGTAGGTCTGGCTCTGCGCGGCCACAACCGAACTGTTCCAGTACGGCTCGTCCACACTGGTCAACATCGCTTCGATCACATCTTCCGCTTGATCGTAGAGAGCTTTCGCTTCGGCGTAGCGACCACGACGTGCTTTCAGATCAGCAAGGATCGTCAGATTGCGAGGCACATAATAACGATCACCAACCTGCTGGCTTGCGGCCACGCCTTGAGTTGCACGCGCGTCCGCTGTGGATAGATCTCCGGCATCGCGATAGAGTTGCGCGAGTTCGTACATAGCATCAGCTTCGATTCTGTAGAACTGCACTTTTGATGCGAATTGGCCCGCGTTTTCCAAATAGGTCAGAGCCTGTTGTCGGTTTCCTGTTTGGGCCGCCAGCCTTCCGAGACGAACAAGCAACTCCGCCTCATGGCCGCGCTTCTCTTGCGACTGCGCTTTAGCAAGCGCACTCTCAAGCACTGACCTCGCCTCTTCCGTTTTGCCCAGCGAGATCAGCGCCTGTGCTTTTCCCTCATATCCCATGAACGGAAGCCCACAGTCAGGATCTTCCTCGGCTAGTTTGATAGCTCTCTCGAAGAATCTCAGCGCCTCCGCGTTACGATTGACTTCTTCAAAGCCTCTTCCGAGCAATTCTAGAAAGCGCACCTGGCCGGCAGTGTCGCCATTCGTCATGGTCTGCAGGAGAGCGCCGCCAAGAAGTCTGGCCGCTCGTCCTGGGTTCCCCTCTAAGAAGGCAATGAGGCCCAATTCGCCGGACGCGCGCGTGACCCATCGGCTTTCGCCCAGGCTCTTTGCGATGTCCTGCGCTTCTAGCCAATCGCGCTTTGAGACTCGATAGTCAAGTTCAATGTCGGTATAGCCTTTTGCGATTAGGCACCACAGGCGCAGCCTCGGATCGTTTTGGACGATCGAATTCTGGAGTTGATCGTTCAGAATGCGCGAAAGATCCACAAAAGACATTGTCTCGGCTTGTGACCTGAGGCGCCCCACTTTGGCGTAAATCTCGTTTCGACTATCACTCTTATCAGCGAAGAGTTTTTCAGCTCTGGCATAGAGCGGCGCCGCTGCGGGCCCATTGCTCAACCAGTAGTAGTGATCGGCGCCGCGGAGAATGACTTGAGGATCTGTTGACTCGTCGAGATTCGCCGCATCAACGTGCGAACCGAGAGTTCCGAACCCGGCCGCGCGATGATGAACGCTGTAGACATAATACGAACCACCCAAGAGCACCACTACGACGAGGGCGACAACGGATGTCGTCCCTACTGGGACACGTATCCTCACGGAAGGACTCGGTGTTGAGTACAACGAAGTGGGCTACGGCGTGGCGGTTTCCCTGAATTGTAGCCCCGGTTCTCGGAAATTGCCCAATTTGCGGACCAGAGTCGCCGGTTGGACGATTCCGCCACTTTCTTTACTGCACAACCCTGTTAGCAGATGAAAGTTGCAAAAAGTCTCTGCACTCAGCCGAAATCCTCGTTTCATCTTCGCCTTCTTCAGCATCATACAAATGGTCTCAACATCGGGTTACGATCGTGCTCGCACCCCGGTTTCACGCGCGTCCAAGCGGTTCGATTGCGCATGGTTCCGTTTCGTTGTAGATTCAAAGAACGAATTCGTGGGGTTGTTAGGTGCGTTCCAGTCTTAAATGCGTGGCAGTTGTTTGCCTCCTGTTGACGCTCTGGTCAGCAGTGGCATTTGCTGCGCATCATCACTCTAATGGCACCGAGGCAGCGAAGTGTACCGTCTGCGTGGCCGCCCATACTGCGGCTCCAAGGGCCAGCGCAAACCTGCAGAAAGTACACTTAACCCCAGTTTTCGCGCTCCAAGAAGTACCAGTCTCAGCAAAGGCGCGCTTTGTGGCGTTCGCCCTTAGCGTTCGCCCGCCTCCCGCTTCGTAATTGATTCAAGAACAAATCCATCGTTTTGAATCCGTTCGCATTGCGGGAGGAATCTATGCTGGCTTCTTATTTGAAGTCGCGAGTCGCGGCTTTCTTTCTAGTTTTCATTTCAGTTGTTGCCTATGCTCAGTCGGGCAGCTCCGGTTCGATTACCGGTGTCGTTACTGACCCGTCCGGCGCAGTTGTACCCAATGCCACAGTCGAAGCTCGCAATCCGGTAAGCGGCTTTTCTAGGACAACATCGACAGATGCTTCTGGAAAATTCACTATTCCGAACGTCCCCTTCAATCCATACCACCTGACAATTTCTGGTTCTGGATTTGCTCCTTATGCGTCTGACCTCGACGTGCGGTCTACTGTTCCCATAGCGCTGAACGTCACATTGAAGGTGGGCGGCTCCGCGGAGAGCGTGACCGTTGAAGCGAATGGAGGAGACCTGATCGAGAACACGTCCACATTCCATACAGACGTTGATCGTGGCTTGTTCGATAAGCTGCCGCTAGAAAGTCAATCTTCATCGCTGAGTTCACTGGTAACGCTATCCTCTCCTGGAATTGCGGCCGACTCGAATGGCCTTTTTCATGGAATGGGGGATCACGCGGAAAATTCATTCTCACTAGATGGCCAACCAATCACAGATCAGCAGAGCAAAGTTTTTTCGAACCAAGTTCCTCTAGACGCCATAGCCTCGATGGAGGTTATCGCTGGCGCGCCTCCGGCTGAATATGGCGAGAAAACCAGCGTAGTGATTAACGCCACAACACGCTCAGGCCAAGGCCTCACAACCCCCACAGGGAGCGTCACAACGAGCTACGGTAGTTTCGGGACTTCAAGTCTCGGCTTCGATCTCGGGTACGGAGGGCAGAACTGGGGCAACTTCATTTCTGTGAATGGACTGAATACGGGCCGGTTTCTTGATCCGCCCGAATTCACGGTAATCCACGCCAAAGGAAACGAAGAGAATGTCTTCGACAGAGTGGATTACAAGGTTTCGAACGCGGATTCCATCCAGGTAAATCTTGGCTTCACGCGCTCCTGGTTCCAAAACCCGAACAGCTTCGACAACGTTCTTCATACCGGGCAGGCCGATCCTTCAGGAAATCCTCTCGGGCCGACTGATCAAAGATCACAAATTAAGACGTTCAATATAGCGCCTTCGTGGAACCGGGTGCTCAGCAACAACGCAGTGTTCACGATCGGGAGTTTTGTCAGACGCGATCAGTACAATTATTATCCGAGCCAAAATCTATTCGACGATTTGTCACCGATCCAGCAGGAGAGCGTCGCACAGGATCGCACCCTAACAAATGCTGGCGTACGCACGTCTCTGTCTTATGTGAAAGGTATTCACAACCTCAAGATCGGGGGGACCTACCAGCAGACATTTCTGAACGAGAACAATGCTCTAGGAATCGTGGATAACAACCTGATTCCTTCGCTCACCGATTCGAACGGAAACCCGTGTTTTGCAAACGGTATCGCCTTAGCTTCACCATGCACCGATCTGCTTCCCTATGACCTTACGCGTGGCGGAACTCTTTTTGATTTCCGTGGACACACTGATGTAAAGCAACTCGCGCTGTACATTCAAGATCAGATCACAAAAGGAGCTTGGTCATTCAATGTGGGTTTACGGGGAGATTTCTACAACGGACTCACGATCCACAAGGAAGCGGAGCCGAGGGCTGGAATCGCGTACAACATAAAACGCAGCAACACAGTGCTGCGCGTTTCATACGCGCGGCTGCTGGAGACACCGTTCAATGAGAACTTGATCGTTGCCAGCGTTGGCTGCGATAGTCCTGTGCTGAATCCGCTTCTTGGATGTTCCGCGTCCACCTCTACTCCCTTGAGTCCTGGATGGCGTAACGAGTTCCACGCCGGCGTAGAGCAGACGATCGGCAAGTATCTTGTTTTTTCCGGCGAGTACGTCTGGAAATACACTCATAACGCGTATGACTTCAGCATTCTGGGAAACACCCCAATCTTTTTCCCGATTGCCTGGGATCGGTCCAAAATCCCCGGATTTGCCGGCCGGGTCAGTGTTCCAAATCTGCACGGGTTTTCTGCCTTGATGGTGTTCTCTAGTGTCGCTGCGCGATTCTTCCTACCACAGGTCAGTGGTGCAGGTGCTACGCCATCTGCACCCGCGGGTGTTTTTCGAATCGACCACGATGAGAGGTTCAACCAGACTACACATCTGCAATACCAAATCGGGAAATCCGGGCCATGGGTCGGCTTCAACTGGCGCTATGACAGCGGAATGGTGGCCGGCGCAGTTCCGTTTGCCACCGATTCCAATACTCCGGTGGATCTGACTGGCTTAACTGCGGATCAACAGATGCAGGCGGGATTATTTTGCGGCAACGCATTTCCAACGTTGAACTCTCCGCTTACGACCTGTGCGCCGTCGCAATATGGTTCTACACGAGTAAAGATTCCAGCCGCCGGCACAGAAAATGACGATCACAATCCTCCCCGAATCGCACCGAGACACATCTTCGATATCGCGGTGGGAGACGACAATCTTTTTCGTGGAGACAAGTACAAATGGAGTCTTCGTTTGACTGCTATTAACGTGACGAACAAAGTTGCGCTCTACAACTTCTTGTCAACTTTTAGTGGAACGCATTTCCTGACACCGCGGACCTACACAGCGGAGTTGGGCTTCCACTTCTGAGGTCACTCTGCCACGAACCGTCTCAGCGCATTTGTGATAAGTCATCATGGCGTTTCTGCAATTCCAGGCATAGACTATTTCGCGCGGGGCGGCAGAATCGCCGCATAGTAGGATGCGTATCCGAATTGACGTGCTGAACCGGGTCAAGCCCGAAGGAGGGGGGCCGCCCCAGCAAACATACAAGGTGTTGGTTCATAGAAAAGGCGGAACGCAAATCGCGTTCCGCCCCTGACAGCGCAGGAACTCAGGCCCGGACCTTCTTTCGGGGTGCTGCCGATTTGATCTTGCTCTTCTCTTGTTTCACAGCTATCTCTTCCGCAACAACCTTTTGAAGTTTGTCCGTGTCCACTCTGTACCGTTTCGCGGCTTCCATGAGGCTGTCGCTTTTGGTTGTCGTAGATCGCTGATAAGCCGAATCCAGCAGGCTGATTTCCAGCAACAGCTTGCCCAGTTCAGATTCGTCATACGTACTCACTTGTTTGTCGAGAAGTTCCTGCGCTGACGTGGTGTCTTTCTTTGTCTCTACCCTATGTCGCTTTGCCACAGCCGGAATCTGGTTGTAGGACAGGCGGCTGATCAGGTAGTGAGCGACGGTCAGCAAATCCGCCTTCTTCAGGGGAGCGGACACACGTTGGAGAATCGTGGCCAGCACGCGGTGGCGTACCGTGATGGCCAATTTCTCCTTCTCGATGCGCTTCCGCTCGTCTGCCCGTTCCTTCGCGACCTGCTGCGGAGAGGGTGTGTTGGGATGGTGCACGCGGCAATTGGGATCGGCACAGACCTTCACTGTCTGGCCGCGCTTGCCTCCGTCCATGACGATGGCATCGGCCATCTTGTCACAGGGCTTCTGTGCAGCTGGCAGCTTAGCGGCTGAGCCGTTGGCCTTCGCCTTCTTGATCTCCAATTCGACGTACTGATTTCGTCCCAAGGGTGCGCCCTCGCGGGAGTTCCAAGCGGACGAAATCTGCACAAGCGTCGGTTTGCTTTCGAGCGTCTGCGCCACGTGCGCATCGATCTTGGAACGAAAGCACTGCGGATCGGTGCACGAGTCTTTGCGGACATCGGCAAAGAGCAGCTTGTTGAATCCGGTTCGCTTCGGACAGTTGGCACAGGAACCTGCTTCGGGTACGAGTTTGTCGTCCTGCTTGTCGAATGGCGCTGATGCCAGTTGCAGCAGGATGTTGGACTCGATCCAGACCGCCAGTTCCCGTACGGGAATGAGGACTTGGCTGTTGCCCTCGCTCGTCCACATACCGCGAAATGCGGCGGCGAAGGCTTCCTGTTGTTGCGAAGGCGGGAGCTTCGCGATTAGTAAAGCGTGTCCGATGGTGATTTGATCTTTCAGAAATGCCTCGGCCACAGGCGGAATCAGGTCGGCCAGCTTGATCCTGCCGTAGACATAAGCCTCGCTCTTTCCAGCTCGGGCGGCGATGTTGGCGATGGTGTAGGCGGGTTCTCCAAGTTCCAAGAGCGACTTGAAGCCGAGTGCTTCTTCCAAGGGATGAATGTCCTCGCGTTGCAGGTTCTCCACGACTTGGGCCTCGATGGCTTCGGCGTCGGTCAGTTTGACGACGCGGACAGGGATGGAATCGAGTTCCGCAATTCTCGCGGCCCGCAGACGGCGGGCTCCGGCCACGACTTCATACTTGCTCGGCTCCAATTCCCGAACCAAAAGAGGCGCGAGGACTCCCTGTGTTTTAAAACTGGCGGCGAGTTCTTCAAGACTCTTGTCGTCAAATCGCTTGCGGGGATTGCTGGCTGACTCGATCAGCGCCGTAACGGGCACGCTGCGATATTCATGGTGGTTGACTGCACTTTGCGTATTC
>JBPYEW010000128.1:0-15836 GCA_051984555.1 Terriglobales bacterium
AAGCCCTCACGGACGATGCGCCCGTATATAAGCGTCCACTCGAGCGCTGGGAACCGCCTGTTTCGCGCGAGAAGCCCGATCATATTCATCTGGGGAAATCTGGGGATTTGACCGGTGACCTTAAGCGCCTCCTCGCCAGCGGGAATATCTGCGGCAAGCGCTGGGTTTGGCAGCAGTACGACTCGATGGTGCAGACCAACACCGTCGAGGGTCCCGGAGGCGGGGACGCCGGTGTCATCCGCATCAAGGGGTCGCAACGCGGTTTGGCTATGTCCCTCGACGGGAACAGCCGCTGGTGCTACCTCGATCCTCGACTTGGCGCCATGCATGCCGTGGCTGAAGCCGCCCGGAACGTGGCCTGCACTGGAGCCACTCCCGTTGCTGCCACGAATTGCCTGAACTTCGGCAATCCTGAAAAACCTAACATCATGTGGCAGTTCTCCCAGGTCATCGACGGTATGACCAAGGCTTGCGAAGAACTCGAAGTTCCAATCACCGGCGGAAACGTGAGCTTCTACAACGAAACGCTTGGAGAGGGGATTTACCCGACCCCTGTGCTCGGAGTTGTAGGCATTCTCGATGACGTTCACCAGGCAAGTCGAGCCCACTTCCGCGATACCGATCGGGCGATCCTGCTGGTGCGTGCGACGGAACCGGGCGATGCCACCGACGCTGAATCGGAGTTCGGTTCATCAGAGTACGCTAAAGAGATCTTGGGCTCGCTTTGGGGCTATCCACCGGAACTGGAGCTTGAGCGCGAGGCGGCGCTTCAAAAGGGCCTGGTCGAGATGATGCGGGCCGGGCTTGTCGATTCCGCTCACGATTGCTCCGAAGGTGGCCTGGCCGTGGCATTGTCAGAGTCAGCATTTGCCAAGAATATAGGGTTACGGGTGAATCTCGCTTCCAACGAACTGGCTTCAGAATTTGTCCTCTTTGGCGAGGATGCGAGCCGGGTCGTGCTTTCCTGCGACCCCGAGAACGTCGCCCGAATCCAACAAGTAGCGCGGAAGTACGACCTTTCCGCCGAAACCATCGGCGAAACGATTCCAGAAAGAATAAAGATACAGGTGGATGGTCGGACCGTGGTATCGGCAGGGGTGCGCGAACTGAGTAACGTCTACGAAGGCGCCTTGGAACAGTCGCTGCGAACCGAGGAAACGTCAGTCGCAGCAGACTGACGGAAATGCAGGTTGTGACTTGCACGGGAGAGCTAACAGCCAATAGCGGAAGGCTAGGAGCTATGGACAAATTTCGCGAAGAATGCGGCGTCGTGGCAATTCACTCGCACCCCGAAGGGGAGAAGCTCGCCTACCTTGGCCTGCACGCGCTACAGCACCGCGGGCAGGAATCGGCCGGTATCGCCAGTTCCGACGGCCTCGCTTTGCATTCCCATAAAGCGATGGGTCTCGTTGCAGACATCTTCACAGAAGACGTACTGACCCGCCTGCGCGGAGCTCATGCCATCGGGCATACCCGCTACTCGACGGCTGGTGATTCGGCCTTGCTCAACGCCCAGCCGATCCTCGTGCAATCCAACAAAGGCCAGATCGCGCTCGCACACAATGGGAACTTGGTGAATGCTCAGGAGATTCGCGCGCGGCTGGAGAGCCAAGGCTCGATTTTCCAGACGAGCAGCGACACCGAAGTCATCGTGCACCTGATCGCTCTTTCGCGTGAGCAGACTCTTCCTGAGGCTATGGCCGATGCGCTGCGGCGAGTAGAAGGCGCGTTCTCGCTGGTAATGATCAGTGCGGATCGTATCTTCGCCGCCCGCGACCCCCGCGGATTCCGCCCCTTGGCGATGGGTCGGATCGCCGCCGGATCCGGTGAGAAACGCGACACGATCGTCTTCGCGTCTGAGACCTGTGCATTCGACCTGATTGGCGCGACCTACGAACGTGAAGTCAAGCCAGGAGAGTTGGTGGTTGTCGGACCGGAAGGCATAAGCTCGCGTTTTTATTCCCCGACGGGGCCGCAGTCGAGCTGCATCTTCGAGCACGTGTATTTTTCCCGTCCGGACAGCATGGTCTTTGGCCGCTCTGTAGAGCAAAGTCGCGATGCGCTGGGACGTCAACTCGCCCGCGAAGCTCCTGCCGATGCCGACATCGTCGTCCCTGTGCCTGACTCCGGAGTGACCGCCGCCATGGGCTATGCGGCCGAGAGTGGTATTCCATTTCGCTTCGGCCTTATTCGCAATCACTATGTCGGACGCACGTTTATAGAGCCTTCTCAGTCGGTCCGCGACTTCGGCGTGAAGCTCAAGTTGAATCCCGTACGCTCACTGCTTGACGGCAAGCGCGTAGTGCTGATCGACGATTCGATTGTCCGTGGAACAACGAGCCGCAAAATCGTTCGCATGATCCGCAATGCCGGCGCAAAAGAAGTTCACATGCGGATCTCCTGTCCGCCCACGATTTCCCCATGTTTCTATGGTGTCGACACGCCGTCGAAAAAGCAGCTCATCGCGGCGAATAAGTCGATTGACGAGATCCGTGAGTATATCGGCGCTGATTCGCTTGCCTATCTCTCGGTGGAAGGTCTGAAGCAGGCTGCCGGCGAGGGCGAGAAGACCAACTATTGCACCGCCTGCTACACCGGAAAGTACCCCACCGACTGGGTGGATATCGAAGAGATTCAATCTGCGGTTGTCCGGCGCTGACCAATTTCTCCCATTACACTGATCAGGTGACGACTATCGAAGCGGCTGCCACGAAGCCTGAGACCGATCCCGCTTCCGGGTACAGCCTCCAGCAGCGAGCGGCGCTGTGGGCAATTTCGACTATCGGACATCTCGCGATTGCGGCGATCGGCGCGACTCTCAAGCTGGCAATCCATATCGAGGACGGCGGTCCGGCTGACTTCTACACGCGCCCCCTGATTCTCTGTTTCTGGCACGAGGCGATCTTCCCTTCCACGTTCGCTTTCCGTAATCAGCAGATCGCCGTTCTGACCAGCCAGAGCTTCGATGGCGAATACATAGCCCGGATCATTGCGAGCTTCGGCTATGTCCCCGTGCGGGGTTCCAGCAGCCGCGGGGGAGCAAGAGCGCTACTGCAATCTCGTCGTATTCTCGAAAAGGGTTTGACTGTGGCTTTTACCAGTGACGGCCCGCGCGGCCCTGCCCATGTTACGAAGCCTGGCCCGATCACGCTGGCCCGCAGCAGCGGAGTTCCGATCGTCCCGTTTCACTTGGCAGTTGATCGCGCATGGCGACTTCGCTCATGGGACCGTTCGATGATCCCGAAGCCTTTTTCTCGTGCGCTCATCTGGATGGGCAGGCAGATGGTCGTCCCGCGCTCCACACCGGACAGCGACATGGATCGCCTCCATGCGGACCTGCAATCGGAGCAGGAACGAGTGCGATCGCTCGCCGAAAACGGTTTGAGCCGCGTTGGATCCACAGAATTCCCACTGAAAGCGTAAGCCTTCGCTCCTTCTGGCCTTTCGGTTGACAGCAGTTCTCCCTGTCTATACAGTCGTGTCTCGTTCCTTTGTTCTTTCACAACTCTGTGGTTCGCGCGTCCTCGCAAGAGGGCTGGGAAGCGGGTGAGAATCCCGCGCTGCCGCGCAACTGTAAGCAAGGAAACTGCAGTTCGGTCACTGGAATCGTCCGGGAAGGCCGCTGCACCTTTTTATCGCCGACTTGTTCGGCGCCTTGCAAGCCAGGAGACCGGCGCGAACTGTCTCCTCAACCCCTTTCGCGTGTAAAGGAGGATGGCTTGCAAACCCGTCGCATTAGTTTTTCACTACTCTTTCTTCTCGGTTCGGCTTTCGCGGCCGATCTCAAAATCAAGGTTGTCGATCCAAACTCCACTCCTGTTCCCCAAGCGGAAGTAATTCTGTTCCGCAACTCGGATGCGGTTCCTGCTGCGACGCAACTTACATCGGGAGACGGCACGGTCGTTTTCGCAAATGTGAGTTCCGCCACCCACCACGCCCGTGTGCTGGCTGCGGGTTTCGCCCCAGAGGACGTGACGCTGGAGTCCTCGCAAACTAATGCCATCATCAAAGTGCGGGTCACGACCACCACGGAAACGGTAGTTGTTACAGCAACGCGCGGCCCCGTTGCAGAAGCCGACACGGCTACCAGTGTTTTGACTCTTGACCGGAACGAGTTAGAAACCATGCAGCCCGCTTCCGGCGCGGATGCGCTTCGCTTTTTGCCCGGTGCTGTTGTGGATACTGCCGGACAACGAGGCAGTCTGGCTTCTCTCTTCGTGCGCGGCGGCGATTCGCGCTACAACAAGGTGCTCATTGACGGAGTTCCCGTGAATGACCCGGGAGGGATTTTCGATTTCGGTGTAGTGCCTCTCGCGCAAAGTGACCGGATCGAGTTCCTGCGTGGCGCGCAGAGCACCCTGTACGGCTCGGACGCTATGACCAGCGTGGTCCAAATGTGGAGCCAAACCGGCCGCACGCCCCGGCCAGAACTCAGATTCGGGGCAGATGGCGGGAACTTTGGTACCGCACATGGTTACGCATCAGTCTCGGGAGCCCGGGGGCGTTTTGATTACAACATCTTTGGCGATCAGTTCAATACCAATGGGGAAGGCATCAATAACCGATACTCAAACTCTTCGCAAGGCCTCAATGTCGGGCTTGCTGTGAACGAACGGATTGCTTTGCGCTTGCGGACCCGGCATCTAGACAGCTCCACAGGCGTATCCGGCGAGTGGAACTTCGATGGACAGCCGCTGTTATCGCCCGATCGCGACCAGCACGCGCATCAGAACAATCTCCTGGCAAGCCTCGAACTGCTGGCGACGACTGCCCACTGGCAACATCAGGTCACCGGGTTCGAGTACAACACACGCCGCATCAACGTCGACAGTGTGAGCGATCGAGGATGCGATCCGGTAGCCTTCAACTTTTTCGACTGTTATTTTGCCAACAGCGCGGACTCAAATCGATCCGGCTTGTTCTACCAGGCAGATTACATTCCGCGCGCTTGGGCGCAGACAACGTTTGGCTATCAATTTGAAGACGAGAATGGGAACTTCGACACCGCTTTCCTTACGCTCGACAACAGCGGGAATCCTTTCATTGCTCCGCAATTCACCCACGGACTTCGCCTCAATCACGAGGTCTTCGTTCAGCAGCGGATCACACGAGAACGGTTTTCCCTCGTAGGTGGAGGCAGATTCATGCATAACGGCAGCTTCGGTAGCCGTGCTGTGCCCCGAGTCGCCGCCACCTATCAGCTGTTTCGGGGAGGTGATTGGTTTTCAGGAACAAGGCTGCGGCTTAGCTACGCGAGAGGGATCAAAGAACCAAGATTCGAAGAATCCTTCGGCATCTCCGGAATCTTCCCCACCAAGCCAAACCCGAACCTCAAACCCGAGGAGAATCGCGCCTGGGATGCCGGTTTTGATCAGTTGTTTGCAGGTGGCCGTTATGCGGTATCGGCAACTTACTTTCGCAATGATTTCCGCGAGCAGATCGAGTTTTCGTCGGACCCGCTCACATTCGAAGGCTTGTACGTGAACGTCAACCGAAGCCTGGCACGCGGAGCCGAGGTCCAGTTCGACACGCGTATTCGCAATTGGCTGCGATTCACGACAGGGTATGCCTATACATCGACCGAGATTCTTGCCGCCCCTTTGTGCACACCGGACAACTTCTGCGATCCACTCTTTTTCGCTGGCCGGCCTCTTCTCCGTAGGCCTAAACACTCCGGCAGCATGCTGCTCAGCTACACAGGACGTCGTTGGGGAGGAAATCTGGGAGGATCGTTCGTAGGCCGTCGGCCTGACTCGGACTTTCTCGGCTTAGGCTTCAACCACGTTTCGGGCTATGCCCGCGTGGACTTAGGAGGCTGGCATGCGATTACGTCGCGTCTGACTGCTTACTTGAACCTGGAGAATGCTTTCAACCGGCACTATCAGGAGGTTCTCGGGTATCCGGCGTTGGGAACGAATTTCCGAGCTGGACTGAGATTCCGGCTCGGCGGGGAATAAGACTATCTTCGGCGACGCGCGCCGGTAAGCTCTGGCCCTTCGGCTTCCCCTGCCCGTGCGCTCATTCTGCCCGATCCGTTGCCACCGCAATCAAAGGTCTGCGGTTGCACAGGCATGGGAGCCGCGGACCTGGCTCCCGCATATCGGTTTCTTGCCTCAACCAGTTTGGTGACTTCCTCATCATTCAGCGGCTGTTCGTGGCCGAGAACATGAGCCACCAAAGCGATCCGGGCGAAGTGTTCCACCGTCTCCATCTTCATGTAGGCCTGGTGGAGATCTTCCCCGTAAGCGACCACCCCGTGGTTTGCCATGAGAATCGCATCGTATTGAGGAACCAACGGCTCAAGTGCGTCGGATAACTCGTGCGTCCCGGGAGTTCCATATCTCGCCAACGGGATGCAGCCAAGTCCCACGACCAATTCGCATACCAGCGGCCGATTCAATGCCATACCCGACGCTGCGAACCCGGTGGCGGTTGGCGGGTGAGCATGCACCACGCCGCGGACATCGGGACGTAAACGGTAAATCAGCAGGTGCATGGCGATTTCGCTGGAAACGTCGCGCCGTCCTGCGAGTTTACGGCCTTCGAGGTCCACGATTACGAGGTCGGAACCCCGCATCATACCTTTGCTCATCGCCGTCGGAGTCACGAGGATGCGGTCGCGGTCGAGGCGGCAGGAAAGGTTACCGTCCATCCCTGCCACAAAGCCGCAAGAATGCAAAAGGGAACCAAAACGGAGTACTTCCTGGCGGTGTTGGCGCTCGCTCGGCATAACTGGTATCGGGCGGGGAGCTTTCTCTATCTAGCTTAGTGGGCTAATGGTACAGCACGCAACCAGTGTCGAACAATAATTTGCGTTGATCAATCAAGCCACACTGAGCCTCCCGGCGCGCTACTCAGAAGGAGACCCTATAATCGGTCCCCGTGCAAGTCGCTGATTTCAACTACCACTTACCTGAGGAACTTATTGCACAGGAGCCGCTGGCAGATCGTGCCGATTCCCGGATGCTTGTGCTTCAGCGCGATTCCGGGAAGCTCCGCGATTGTAAGTTTCGGGATTTACCCTCATTGCTTCGGCCTGAAGACCTGGTTGTTTTCAATAACACGCGTGTTTTCCCCGCCCGGCTCTACGGTCATCGCAGCGGTTCCCGAGCTCAACTGCTGAGCCCCCGCAATCCCGCGGCCAGACAATTCCTGCAGGGTGAAATCGAGGTATTGCTGACCCGGCAGATCTCACAGCAGCCGAACGACTGGGAATGCCTCGTCCGCCCGGGTCGGAAAATCGGTATGGGCGAGCGACTCTTCTTTGGTGACGGCAAGTTGCGGGCGGAAGTCGTCGCACGCGGAACCTTCGGGGAGCGCACAATCCGCTTCGACCCAGTCACTGACTTCTTTGCGGAAATTGAGCACATTGGACATGTGCCTTTGCCGCCATATATCGACCGAAGTGACAGTCCCACGGATCGCACGCGCTATCAGACCGTGTACGCGCGTGAAAGCGGGTCCGTTGCCGCACCGACGGCGGGCCTTCATTTCACGCCTGAGATACTGACCCAACTCAGGCAACGCGGGATTGAGACTGCTGAGATCACCCTCCACGTGGGACTCGGTACTTTTCAACCCATCCGTGTCGAGAGGGTCGAGGATCATCGGTTGCACACCGAGCGCTATTCGATTTCCACGATGGCCGCCGAACAAATCAATGCAGCACTTGCTGGAGAGCGTCGTGTGGTCGCGATTGGTACCACGACGGTCCGCACTCTTGAGTATGCAGCCAGACTTACAGGACGCGTTCACGCCGGGAATGGCGAGGCGGACATCTTCATCTACCCGGGATTTCAGTTTCGTGTTTTAGGGGCGCTCTTGACCAACTTCCACTTGCCGCAATCGACCTTGCTGATGCTGGTGAGTGCGTTCGCCGGACAGGAGGGAGTGCTTCGTGCCTACCAACATGCGGTAGAAGACAAGTACCGCTTCTATTCTTATGGTGACTGTATGTTCCTTGAGTAAGGTCCTCCCGGCGACGGCACTCCAGCTCGTTATGTTTAAATCTCTACCGTGAAGATCAAAGTTGCCTGGGTTGGCAAGACGAAAGACCACGCCATTCAGGACCTCACCATGGAGTACCTCAAGCGGCTGAACTTCTATACCCAGACGGAAGGCATAGCCGTAGCCGACGAGGGTGCCATCCTGAAATACGGTCAGAAGGCTGTTACACGGGTGCCGCATTTCATCACCCTGCTGGATTCACGGGGAAAACAGCTCTCCTCCGAGCAACTCGCCGAGTTCCTTGCCAACCACCAGAATCGAAATCCACAGCCCCTTCTCTTTGGAGTGGGAGGCGCGAACGGCTTCGATGACAACGCACGAGCGACCGCCGGGTTCGTGCTCTCTCTGGGTAAGATGACGTACAGCCACGAGTTGGCCAGGGTTGTTCTCCTCGAACAGCTCTATCGGGCCTTCAGCATTCTTAAGGGACATCCCTACCATCTGGGACACTGATGTACTTCCCCCCACACCTTGCTTGTACCTTCGTGATGTTTGCGCCGACGCAATAGCGACTTACAGTGTGCTGCACCAGCACGAGAGCGCTGGACTCCCCCTCAGGAGAAATACCTGAATGAAAACAGCAGATGAAGTCCTCCTCATGAAAGAGCTTGAACTGCAACGGATCAAACGAGAAATTGAAGCTCTTCGAGTAGCCATGCGGCTCCTCGGCGACGAGGCCGATACCCCGCAACCGGTTCCCCGGAAAACAGCCAAGGTCGTCCAGTTACCGTAGCTTTAGCCGAGAATTCACGATAGCCGTTTCGCTGCCTGACCAAAGAGTTGGCGCCGCACCCACCTCGTCGCCTACTTGCGACAGCGTGCCCATTCCTGCCTTGGCAGGAGCGAGATGTCGCCCTTGTTCTCGCCCTACAGCATCCACCTGATTGTCGAGTTTGGCTCTTTCATCGATTCTTAGAAGAACAAATCCCCTTGGAGGTCGTATGCGCTACACGACTCCCGAATGGCTCCTCGAAAATCTTGAACAACGCGTGCGCTTGGCTCTTGGCCAGATGTCCCGGCTGGAAGATTCCGTCTCCTCCGGCGTGGTCGCTTTGCCGGAACTGGCAGGATCCGAAGTAGCTCCGACGGCCTCGTTCCAGCGCGCTGCCTAGTCACGATTGGCGACAACCTACTCAACCAACTGTCCTCTACACAACCAACAGCAAAATCCAGAGTACCTCTGCAACACACGATAACTTTCGCAGCATCTTTGTTGCAGCACGCCAATGCTTGCTATCAAGGAATTTTGTGGGCCACTTCAGTCTTAGTCTTAAGCCTTCTTATTTGTGCCGCACGTTTCTACTCTTTTTCATGGTGATTATTCCCCTGCTGGTCTGGTCGACGGGTTGCGCCTCCATGTCGTCCGCTGGTTCCTCGGGAACCGGCAGCGGCGGTGGAGGAACCGGTGGCGGTGGTACGGGCGGGGGAAGCGGTGGCGGCGGGGGCGGCTCTAATTCCACCGACTTTCTCTACGCGGCAAACCTGCTGTCCGCAAACTTGTCCGGATACCAGGTAAACAGCGACGGCACGCTTTCGCCCTTGAAGGGTTTTCCCGTGAGCACGGCACAGAACCCGCGATCACTCGCAACCGGCGGCAACTACCTCCTGCTGGCGAATGGTTTCGATAACAACGGCAACAACGGCCAGATCGCCCTCTTCAAGATCGATTCGTCGACTGGAAAACTTAGTCGCTCGTCAACCTTTGCGACCTCGCCTAGTTTTGTTGCCTTAACGCCTAAGGGTGACTTTGCCTACGACTCCGAGGCGGGGATCGCCGCTTATTCGACTGCCGGTGGAAAGCTCAAACAACTCCCGAACTCACCCTTCACCTACGTTCAAGCCACCAACGGCAATGTGAATCCGCTCACGCCTGACCATTTGCTGATCGATCCCAACGGCCAACTCATGTATGCCAGTTTTTACCCGGCCAATTTCCGCACCCCGTACGGCGATTTCGGCGTGATCCCTATCAATTCGGACGGTAGCCTGGGCGGATTTTCTTCGGGTTCTCCGGTGCAGAGTTGCAACATCGCGGGCGGCCTGGCGGTCGACGCAGCCAGCAGCGGCAACCGCTTCGTGTATGAGTCATGTGGGGATCCCAACTGGGACACGACATTCAACATCCTTGAGTTCACCGTCGATCCTGCCACTGGCGCCATCAGCGGCAATAGTTCATTCACCGGCACAGCTACGAGCGGCGGTCTCGCGACCGGGGTTGCTGTCGACGCTACCGGGAGATGGCTGGTTGGTCTGGATGTCAACAACGACGAAATGTACATCCTCGCCATCAATCCCGCGACTGGTGTCCTGACCCAGGCTCAGACCGTGGCAACGGGACATCGCCCGAATTCGGTTACATTCGATAGTTCGGGCAAGTTCCTCTACGTAAGTAACGGCGATTATCCGTTGGGTATGACGGGAGGGGATAACACGATTTCGGCTTATTCCTTCGACGCAAGCAGCGGTACCGCAACGCCGCTCAGCGGGTCACCCTATGTAGCGGGGGCATCCGTCACTTCGTTGACCTTAGCGCACTAAGATAGTCGATTACGCGGTGTTTTCTTTGGGCATCCTGGTTTCCTTGCCGGATCGGAGCGGGAGAATCGCTTTCACCGTGGTGCCGTTCGAAGTGGAGTGAATCTCCAGTTTCCCACCAAGCTGGCGTACGCGTTCGCGCATTCCTCGGATACCGACTCCCAGCATCGCAGCCTCTTTCCCGGTGAGGCGTTGTGACTGCTGTGCGGTGGGATGCCCCTTGTCCTCTGTCTCCAAGGTCACGTTGCTGTCCGAAGCGGCAATCCGCACTTGCGCCACCTTGCTGCCGGAATGACGATGAACGTTGTTCAGGCTCTCCTGCAGAATGCGGAACAGCGCAATCTCCACGTCCTGATGCATACGAGGGAGCCTCGTCGGCAGCTGAAGATCAACTTCTACCTTGCTCCTGCGCATGAATCCGTCTACATACCATCGGGCCGCCGACCGCAAACCTACTTCGTCCAACAAAGGCGGGTGTAGAAGATAGGAGAGCGTGCGGATGTCCGCCGTCACCTCTTCTGCGAGCGCAGAACACTGCTGGAGAGTTTCGTGTGTGCCCGGCGGCATGGTATCCGCCTGGCGCGCCGCCAGCGTCAAGTCCAAACATAGGGCGGCGACTTTTTGACCGGTGCTCTCATGTAAGTCGCGAGCGATGCGGCGTCGTTCTTCGTCTTGCAGCATCAGCAAGCGCCCCGAAAGCTGCCGCAAAGACTCTTCCTCCTGGCGGAGCGCCTGCTCGGCTCGTAGTCTCTGCACAACTTCATTGCGCAAGTTCTGATTGGCGGTCGCCAACTGCTCCTCCCGGCGCTTCTGTCCGGTCAGGTCTGTGACGATAAGACAAATGCCCTGAAAGCCATTCTCGTGGAGAGGGCTAAACGACAGGTACACGGGGAGGGAGCCGCCCCCCGCAACGTGCAAAATGCACTCCACCTTGGTCGGCCGAACCTCGATCAGTCGAAGCAGATCATCGATGCTGTCGCATTCGATTTGCTTGATCAGGTCACGAATGGACTTGCCGACCAACTCCTCCTCGGAAACATTCAGCATGTCGGTCAAACGAGGGTTGGCAAAGAGAATCGTGCCGTCGGGAGTCAACGTCGCCGAACCTTCATTCATGGCTTGCACCATGACGCGGTAAGGATGCTCGGCCCCCTGTAGCGTGAAAACCCGGTTGGCCTCGCCCTCGGAAACGATCAGCGCATCCACCTCTCCGCCTCGGATGGCGCGCAGGGTCTCCTCGAGTTCGGCCAGACGACCTTTAAGCCGCTGGATTTCAGCCTGATCAGATTTGCGCCCTGGATTCCGTGTCGGCATAGCAGTTACGCGCGAATGCTCTCGATCCCAAGTCCGTTCAGAACTCGCGCTGTATCGGACATGTCACCGACGAGAATGCGCCGGGGCTCGGGCAGTTCTCGCACCAAGGTCGGTGTGGCAACAATCTGTTCATCGCGAGCTACTTCCGGCTTCTGAAAAACGTCGATGATCTGCAGGCGATGGCGCCCTTCAAGATATCGCTTGCAAATTTTCATGATGTTGACGATCGCAGCGGTGGATCGCGGGGTTGAGCCCGCGATATAGAGCAGAAGACGATATTTCCCCGGCCTGGCTGTGACAGGCCGGCGACTGCCCTTCCTACGACGCAGGCTCATGAAGCACCCTTCGCATTTCGAGCCTCAGGTCTGAGATCAAGTCCGACTAAGACACGCTCCGTGTCCGAGAGATCGCCAATGATTTTGCGAATCGGCGGAGGAAGTTTTCTTACGAGCGTTGGAACGGCCAGTATCTGGTCCTGTGCTGCCAGCTGCGGACGCTGCATGAGATCGACGACTTCGATCGTGAAATGGGGAATGTGGGCTTCACAGATTTGCTGCAGGTTGTGAATCGCCGTTAACGACTTAGGCGTTTGCCCCGCAACATAAAGGCGCAAGCGGAATATCCCGTCGTCCTCGGCGGAAAGTTTCTTTCGCCGATCACTCACCTTCGATGCTCTTGCTTTCACCGCTAATCTCCTGATGGTTATTTCGGCATAGACACGTAGCTGTCCTCATCACCCGCGAATCGCAATCCTTCCAGTTCGAGGCAAATCACGACCTGCGATTACACGAGGTTGAGGATCACCATCCACTCGCGCCATCTCCTGCTGGTCTTTATCGAATCGCGCCGAACCTGCCAGAACTCCCAGCAGACCCTGAGCCGCGGGTAGAATTCGGATTCCCTTCTTGGTCAGCAGCAACTCTCGAATCTGGTTAGAGTGAGCCATACCCCGTGACTTCAACACGAACACCCCGCGGTTGCGCTCACCCGTAATCTCCACCTCCCGCAAAACAATCCAGGTATCGATAAGAGAGGAAACGCCCACCTCGGTCTGTTCAATGCTGCTCCCGATCGAATTCAGGCTTGTGAACAGAGCCGTCGTCTGCTTCATTTTCAGGTGGTCGATCAATCGCATCAGCATCGATCGGATCTCAATATCCGAGCCGCCGTATAACAAATCTGTGATGGGATCGACGATGACAACCTTGGGATTGATTTCTTCGATAAGGCGGTGAATCTCCAGCAAATGCATTTCGAGGCCATACTCGGTCGGACGGGCAGCATGAAACGTCAACACGTCCTTCTTAACCGACGGCTCGAGGTCAAGACCGATTGACTTCATGTTCCGCGTAATCTGCGAGACGGATTCCTCGAATGCCACATACAGACATTTCTCACCTCGCCCCGCCACCTCGTTTGCGAAATGCGCCGCGATGCTCGTCTTGCCGCTTCCGGCGGTCCCCGAAACCAGGATCGTGCTCCCGCGGTAGTAGCCCTTGCCCTCCAGCATGTCATCCAGATCAGAAATCCCGCTGGACATCCGCTTCGTGGGAGCTGTGTGCTGTAAACCAAGAGAGGTAATCGGCAGAACCGAGATGCCGTGATCCTCGATGAGAAATGGGTATTCATTGGTGCCGTGGAGAGTGCCACGATACTTAACCACCCTAAGCCGACGAGTGGATATTTGATCGTTAACGCGATGATCCAGCACCACAACGCAATCGGAAACATACTCCTCGAGTCCATAGCGCGAGAGGTTGGTCTCCCCACGCTCGGCGGTGATAATGGTCGTGACTCCCTTTTCTTTCAGAAAACGAAAGAGGCGACGAATTTCCGCTCGCAAGATGGCAACATTCTGAAAGCCTGAGAAGAGAGCCTCGAGCGTATCAATGACAACTCGCTTGGCCCGAACCGACTCGATGGCATGCTGCAATCGAATAAACAGGCCTTCCAGGTCGTACTCACCCGTCTCCTGCATTTCGCTCCGCTCGATGTAGATGTAATCGAGGAGCAGCTTCTTCTTGGCTATGAGCGATTCCAGGTTGAAGTTGAAAGAAGAGAAGTTCTCTATGAGTTCGCGGGGCGTTTCCTCAAACGCCACGAAAACGCCTGGTTCGCCGTACAGCTGAGCGCCGCGGACGAGAAATTGCATTGCCATCATGGTTTTCCCGCAACCGGGTCCTCCGGAGAGGATGGTTGGACGGCCGGTCGGAAGCCCTCCCCCAGTAACCTCATCGAGCCCCCGGATGCCGGTTGGACTCTTGCGCAGGGTCGACACGCCACGCTGGGAATGGTTGTTAGTCTTCTTCACTCGAAATCGCTCCCGCCAGTCGCGACTCACGAGCCTCGGGGTGAGGACGAAGGAGCGATGGCAAATTTCAGCAAAAGCCGACGGATTCGCACTCGCCTGCATGGGGCGCACTCCTACTGGAGCGCACCGACGCAGCGCTTTTGAATCCTAAATACCTGATTAGGTTGTCCCGGACGAACGCCGGGTACTGGGCACAAAACGAGACGAAGCGACTGGTTAAGATAGCCGACCCAGAGGGTAGAGGTCAACAAACGTGCCTGAAAATGAGGGGGTTTGAGCTCGGATTGGGGCACGAGGCCCCTCCGCTGGGAAATCTATTCACCCCGCTTCATGGCATCAATCAATTGGAACAGTTGGCTCCTGTCCACCACCTCGACGAATGGCTTGCTGGCGTTCTTGCTGGAAACCACGTAGATCGTCGGAGTGTGCTGCAGACCGAGGCTGTTGCCTAGATCGCGGTCGGCGTTCACCTTGGCCGCTAGCTTCCCCTGGGGATCGACCACAAACGGAAGATCAACCTTGCGCTCAGCCGCGAACTTCTCGGCGAAGGCACGGAGGTTGTCCTTGGTGATCTCAAGTTGGTGCTGGAAAACCGTGTCCCGGAATTCATTACCCAATTTCTTGGAATGCGTGTCGAAATACCGGGCTATGACAGCCGCGTCATACGACCAGGGATGCATCTGGAGTGGGTAGTCGTGCCGCACGACCGGGATGTTGTAGGTCTTCGAAGCTTCCTCAAGAAGAGGCGTGGCACGGGCGCAGTCCGGACACTCCAGATCTTCGAAGATCACGATGGCGACTTGCGCGCCCTTCGGTGGCCGGAGCGCAGGGTTTACGTCCTGAGCCGTAGCAATCAAAGACGCGAGCAGCAGAATCCAGGCAAAAACGGCGAAGTTCTTGGACATAGTTTCAAATATATAGATGCGGGCGGAGTTGCATTCCCCACCCTGTATCTCCCATGTTAAACGCCCTAAGAGACCGGGGACACCCTCGAACGTGCTATTTGCCCTCGACCACCACGTTTTCGAGGTCAGCTTTACCATCCTGCACAACCAGGTTGGCTTTGACTCGATCTCCCGCCGCAAGCAAAACCACCGTCGCCTTATCCTTCACGGGATAGGTCATGGTCATTGCGGGCATCAGTCCCGGGATATCGCCATGTTTCATTGTCACCTGCTGGTTAGCCTGATCGACCGAGAGGATCTGGCCGGCAACGGGGTAAGTACCGCTCTTGGGCTCAGGTGGCTTGCCTGGATGACATCCCAGCGACGTGATCAGCCCCAGAATCGACGTTATCAGAACAGTGTTATTTAGTTTCATCTGTGCGCTCCTAGCGCAATCGTCCCGACGCACATCGCGGATCTCAGCAGAAACCTTTCGAGCATCTTCACTAATGCTAATACTTAAAACGATATTTCACCTGTACCGACAGCTCCTGCGGATTTGCGTAGTGAGTACCTCCAAAGGTGTTGCTCAGGTCCAGGAGGTACCGGCTGTTGTTCAGGTTCAATGCGCTGAACTGCAACGTCCAGCTCTCGCCGAACGATTTGCCCAGCGACCAGTCGAACGTAGTATGTGAAGGCAAGTGCGACGGCCCATCTCCGTTGAGAAAGCCCGACCCATACGAAACGTTCCCGCTTGTCCATGCTCGCAATGGCAGGCCGAGGTT